>JAUBSN010000013.1:0-55231 GCA_036704825.1 Microcoleus sp. F8-C3
TCTACTGAGTATGCTTTCATTTGTATATTATTTTTAGTCTATTCTATTGTACCTCGTAACATCCGGAAGTGCTGTATGTGGTTGAAATTGGCAGCCCTTGGATAAAAACGCTCACGGATTCCCAGACTGGTAACTCGCTGCTTCTAGTCCGAATCACCTAGGTGGAAGTTCTTAGTGCTTTTGCACGCAGACAACGTGAAGGCGGTATAACTGCTGCGGAAGTTGCTGCACTTATTGCAAAGTTTCGCTCTGAATTCAATAGTCGGTATAGAGTTATCGAAGTTGATCTGGCACTGGTTGAAAGGGCGGGTGAATTGATTGTTCAATATCCACTGCGGGCTTATGATGCTGTGCAATTGGCGGCTGCTTTGCGCGTTCAATCTGTTTTAACATCAATACCAGAAACTCAAGTAATTTTTGTGTCGGCGGACAACAGATTGCTGGATATTGCTCAGTCTGCAGGGTTGGCGATTGATAATCCTAATAATTATCCGTAATCAAGCTGTTTCTAGTGAGGAATCCAAGTCTCATAAAAATCAGAGGACTAAAGTCATCACTAGAAACTAATTTTAGTGCGATCGTTATTTAGAGAATTTCTTTCAAAGTTTTCACTAAGATTTGATTCTGTTCCTCCGTACCTACACTAATCCGCAATTTGTCTTCTAATCGCGGCTGATTGAAGTATCGAATCAATATTCCCCGTACTTTCAGTGTTTGATAAATTCTTTCTGCATCGCCGTTGGGTGGCCTAACTAACAAAAAGTTGGTTTGCGAGGGCCAAACGTCAAAGCCTAATTCCTTAAAGCTAACGGCTAGTTTTGCTCGCGAAGCCTTAATCTTTTCGGCGTTGGCTGTTTTGTGGTCTCGATCGGCGATCGCAGCCGCCCCCACTGCATAGGCTAAAGCATCCACATTATAGCTGTCTTTGATTTTATTTAATTCTGCCAGCAGCGCCGGATTTGCTATCCCAAAACCCAGCCTCAGTCCTGCGAGGGAATAACCTTTTGAAAGCGTCCTCAAAACTATAACATTACTGTACTTTTTTGTCAAGTTCAAAGCATTTTCTTCGGCGAAATCTACATAAGCTTCGTCGATCGCAAGAATGCCCGATAACTCACTAGCCAGTTTCTCCAAATCTGCAATAGATATGGCTGTTCCCGATGGACTGTTTGGCGAAGCTACAAATGTCACTGCACCCTGGGCTGCTATTAGCAAATCGACTGGTAACTTGTAGTCGTCGGGATAAGGAACACCAACAAATTCTGCATCTTGAATTTGTGCCAAAGTGCGGTACAATACATAAGTTGGCGCCGGACAAACAATCTGTTTCCCAGATTCGCCCACAGCCCGCACTATCAAATTTAATAAATCGTCGCTGCCGTTACCTACAACAATCCAATCATCAGCAACTCCTAACACTTTACTAGCAGCAACGCGGAAACTTTTGCCAGTTGGATCGGGATAGCGCCGCAGCATTTCTCCGTCTATTTTCCGAAGCACTTTTAAGGCTTTGGGAGAAGGCGGATATGGATTTTCATTAGAATTTAATTTAATAATTTTTGTGCCTAGCGGTGGCTGTTCCCCCGGCACGTAGCCAGACATTTCGTGGATGCTTTTGCGAAAGTAATTCATCTATTATCTGCGTTAATCAGCGTTAATCTACGGTTAAAAATATCCTATCAAACAATTAGTGACTATCCGCCTTATACCCAAATCAATTAACATTTGCATATCCGCTCGATCGTCTACCGTCCAGGCCACAATGTCAACACCCTGACTCCGGCTTTCTTGAATTAGTGCGGGGTTTTCCAGCAACACGCGGTACTGGCTGCTAATCAAATTATCCCGATGCGCCACAGCGTGAGCAAATTGAGTTTTGTACGCTTCTAGATTAGCAACAATGTGTCCGATCGCCAAATCGCCAGATAGCCGCCGCACTTGTTCCAGAAATCCATCATTAAAGGAAGTAATAACGCATTTGTGTTGAATTTCTTCGCCCTTCAAAATATTGACAAAATCCGCGACATCTGCATCAGACCACTCGCAGTGAGGTTTGACATCAAAGTAAAGAAATTTGTCAACATTTTTGAGGATAGCTAATGATTCTTTTAAGGTAGGAATTTTTTCTTGTGAAAATTCATCGCTAAACCATTGTCCCGCATTAAGTGTCTGCAATTGTGACAGGGTTGTTTCCCTAACTTTGCCAGAAACTCCAGTTATTCTATCTAATGTGGCGTCGTGAAAAATCACTGGTACGTTGTCGGCGGATAGCTGGAGGTCAAATTCGATCGAATCAGCTCCGCGGGCGATCGCCAGTTCAAAAGCTGCTAAAGTATTCTCGGGGGCGATCGCCGAAAATCCCCGATGTGCGATAATTTCTAAATTCACCGTCTTGTACCCTCTAAAAAATCTGCCACAGTTTGATTAAAAGTTTCCGGTTGAGTCAAAAAAGACCAGTGATTCCCCGGTACTTTTACAACAGTAAGATTTTTCAAGTATCTCTTGTATGGCTGCATTTGCCAATCCATGCGATTTACGCCTTTTTCCGGCTGTACGAACAAAGTCTGGATATCAATGTTTTCAGTTAAACCGGCAACTTTTATCACTTCTGCAAATATCTGATTTCTGGCTGCAATCGCAAATTTACTGCCCCAAGTTCCGTCCGATTTTTGTTCGATTTGCTGTTGGAATACCCTTTGCTGCACTTCACTCCAATCTGCGTATTCTCCCGATTGTTTTGCTGTTGATTCTGCTTGGGATAAAGTCGCAAACGGGCCCACACATTTGAGACAGTCTAATTTTCGGTAAACAATTGGCAGGGTGAGTTTCATCGCGGCGGGCAGTTTGGTGATGAAGATGGGGTCTACTAAAATCATACTGCAAAAGCGATCGGGATTTTGCCTCGCCCAAATCGGTGCTAGTTTGCCCGTCCAAGAATGTCCTAAAATGTGGGCGTCAGGCCAGTTGAGGTGTGCCATCAAAGCTTCTAAATCTGCGATCGCACTTTTAAAAGTATAGCCGGTTTTCGGTTTGCTGCTCTCTCCGTGACCGCGCATATCTGGCGCTACAATATGATAGCGGTTGGACAAGTAATTGCCCAAGCTAGTCCAGACACAGGCACTATCTGCTAAACCGTGCAGCAGCAACAAACGCGCAACTTTTTCTTTCCCTGTTTCAGGCTGCCATTCTAGGTAGGAAAGTTCAATCTCTGGTAAGTGCAAATTCTTACGAGTTAGCATGATGAGGGTGTTTTCTAGTTGGATAAATATGATTTAACTTTTTTATGAACAGGCAAGATGCCTGTTCCACAAAGAGTGAATTTTATATAGCAATCCTCGCATCATTTGTGAATTTCTTACTCCCTCCCCTTGGTAAGGGGAGGGTTGGGGTGGGGTAAAAATTTTACGACTTATTTAGAATTGCTATAATACTGTTTTCCTCAACAGCCTTTACGGCATTTTTCACAAAGAATAAATCTGCTTGTGGGGAGTAGGGGTTGGGCTTCTAGCCCGCCCTTCTGACCTAATTTTTGCCCTTCAAACTCAACAAAATAAACTGAGTTTTCTGCGCTTCATCAAAATTGTCGTCACTGACCAAAACTAGACTCTGGCTGCCATCTGGCAAGCGCGGGCCGAGGGTCATCCCCTCTAAATTGTACAGCGGAATTCCGAGTTCGCTTAAGTCGAGCAGCAACTTTTTCTTAACAGGTTCGACCGTTGGCAATTGCCCTTTAAAACTCCCGATTCTCGAAGTATCTGTAGCCGCCCCAAACGCTACTTGATAAATCCTAGCGCTGTATCCCGACAGCCCAAAAGAACGTTCTAAACTCAGAATCTGACCGCCGCCGACAGTTACTAATTCTGTTAAACCGTTCAAAATAGTCATGGGAAGTTGGTCGAGCTTGTAAAGATTTTCTGAGACTAATTGCGGCGTTTTATCGACGATGATATAATGTAAAATACGGAGTTTGCTTGCCTGTTCTGGGTCTAAATCTTGCATTAACGGCGCTTCCGTAGCTGCGAACAAACGAAATGGATCGAGACCGCCCGGACTAAAGGTTTCTGGGTCGATGGTTAAAGATTCAAAACCTAAATTGTCTACCACTCCTTGCTGCTGTTTTTCATCGCTGGCATCTGGAATGTAGCGCTTTGGAATTGGCAAATTTCCCCGCATTTGCCCTGTTTTGAGGTCGAATTCTCCGAGAAAAGGAGGGATGCCAACATGAGTAACGCCTTCGCTGGCGACAAATACTGAGTTGCGGGGAGAAAGGGCGATGCCTTCGGGATTGATGGAACCCCAAGAGAAGGTTTCACCGTCTGCTTTTTTGAGGGAAGTAACGCCTTCAACGGTAACTTTTTTCAGGCGAATATTTGCTGGGTCGCTCGATGTGAGGTCGAGTCTGAGACTGTAAAATCTGGCTTCTCCGTTTTCGCTGGGGTCGTCGGAAAGAGCGTAAAAGCGATAAGCTTTGGAAGTGACTGCGCTAATACCTTTGGGGTCGTAAGTAATGCCTGACAAACCGCCGACTGGTACTCCTTCAAAATTGATTTTTGGCAATTGGTACTCGCCCAAAAATTCTAGAGACATTTCTGGAAAAGAGCGGTCTCTAGCAGCGGCGGGAGGGGGGGCGCAAGCTGTGCAAACAGTTAACAAAATTAGGGCTAAACTGAATAAGCGTAAAATACGTTGGCGAAGCCCGCCCCTACGGGGGCTACGCCAACGAAGAGGATCGCCCAACGCCTTTAAATCCCAAAAATTGCTCAGTGCGGTAATTTTTATTTTGTTGCTCTTGTTGAACAGTTTGCTTTTGTGCCATCTTTGTAACATAATTTATACCGTTTTGTAGATATGCAAAATTTGATGTTTCGTGCAGGGCTGCCGAATCGCGGCAACCAAATTTTGAGAATGAGAAGTTCTGTGCCAATTGGGTGCTTGCTTTTTTTGTGGCTGTGTGCTGGTTCTATTGCTAGCGCCCAAACTAATCCACCAGGGCTAGATCAATTTTCTCCTAATCCTTTAGAAATTACCACACCCGATCCCCTAGCTCCCGCTACTGAATCTTTGAGCAGCACTCAGCGGGAGGAACTGACAGCGGCTTTGGAGGAGTTAAACTTAGAAGCAGCGGCTAAACTGGAAGCTGGAGATGGGGTTGGTGCTTTTGATATTTGGTTCCGAGAATTGCGGCTGCGGAGGTATCTGGGCCCGGCGGCGGAAATTGCTGCTTTGAGTCGGGTGGGAAGTGTTGCTTGGAGTAACGGTAAAACCCTCGAACTACAGCTTATTACTAAACGGTTGCAAGCAATTCAAAAACAAGTCAAATCCCAAGTACCGCTTAATACTGAGTTGCTCCCCGCCTTCGCTGCGGCTTTTCAGCAGGTGCGCGCTAAAGGCCCGACTGTAGAAGTTTACCAAGAAATTCTCGAAAATGCGCGCCAAAACCAAGATATATTGGCCCAAGGTCAGATTTTGAAGGCGATCGGGCTTATTCACATCAATTGGTTGAGTTACGATAAAGCGGCTCCGGTGTATGAGGAATTGGCTACTTTAATTCAGGAAAACCGCGCTTTATTTGCTGCTAATTCTGCCGTGCAAAATTCTGCTGTTGTTGCGGGAAACGGCGCGCCGCCGCAGCCTGTAACTCCTCCAACTGAGGTAGATACTCTGAGACAGTTGGCCTACGTTTACCAGCAGTCGAAACAACCCCTAAAGGCGATCGCAGCTAGGGAAAAGCTAGCATCAGTGTATGTCAACCTGCAAAACCCGAGCGCTATACCACCGATCAAAATTGCGATCGCCAGCGATTACCAAACCATAGGTCAAATCAATTTAGCAGCTCAATACTATCAGGAAGCCTACAATTTAGCCGTTCCCATTCAACAGTATGCCCAAGCTAGCGAAGCTTTGGATAAATTAGCATTGCTTTACCGAGCGCAAAAGCAGTGGGAGCCGACTTTGCGGATTTATCAAATGCAGTTGCTGTTAGAAGAGCGGGCTTACAATTTCTACGGATTGATGAACGCTTATGACAATATCGGTCAAGTTTATCAGGAGATGAAGGCTTACGATAAAGCTTTGGAATCCTATCAAAAAGGGTTGGACGTGGCTAAAAAATTGGGACACAGACAAGAGTATTTTGCTAAGAAAATTCAAAAAGTTAACAATCAATTACAAAGGACTTCGTAGTTGTCAGCAGGCAATAATGACAAATTGCAATGCGAGTAATTTAAATGCAGTAAGGTGTGCAATCCACGCCTTACTAAAATACTTGGGACTGGTAACTTTCTCGCGAGATAGAATAATATACCACATCAGTTTCGTAATAACGAGCATTTTTTTCATATTTCATGCCAACTTTCTGTATCACCCGCTGGGAGGCGATATTTTCTGGTCGGGCGATCGCAACTATTCTTTCAAGCTGTAATATTTCAAATCCATAGTTGAGACTAGCAAAAGATGCTTCTGTGACTAATCCTTGATTCCAGTAAACTTTGTCGATCGCATAGCCCAGCTCAACTTCCGGTGTTTTGTCCAGAAAAGCCAGTCCGCAGCGACCGATCAATTTACGGTCTATTTTATGTACTAAAGCCCACATTCCGAAGTTGTTTTCTGCCCAACGTTTGAGCATATTATGAATAGCGATTTCTGTTTCTTCTCTAGTTTTAACTCCTCTCAAGTATTTCATTATTTCTGCATCACTGTAGATGCGGTACAGATCGTCTAAGTCGTCGGGCGTAAATTGTCTCAGATACAATCGGGCTGTCTCTATTTCTCGCATGATTTATCAACAAAAAGTCTAATACACTTTCCTTGAGACAACGGTGAAATGTAGAATCAATCTCTTCAATGCAGTGAACTGCCTTTTGAAAACCCAGCATTTGATCCAGCAAATAAAACCAGTGGCGAACTCTATCTCTCAAGCCATAAAGTGGCAAGTAGCGGGTATCCGCTGTTGTAATAAATATGGGCGACTGAGTGATGTCGGGAGCGATAATTTGCAGGAGCTGTAGAAGATTTCCTAATTTAACTGACTCTATTTGCTACAATGGTGAGTTGGATATATTGTACAGCTTTTTTGCTCAAAGCTGAGCTAACCGATCTCGCCCGCAGGCCCTACAAGCCGCGCAGCGAAAAACCAGCTCGATATCCTCAGCCACAGCCCCCAAATTTAGTAGCATAACAGCTTCTGCAATCTAAAATCTAAAATCTAAAATCTAAAATCTAAAATCGGATGACAACTTCCTCACCAGTAGCAGACACCAAAAACAAATCCGGCCAGGAAACAGACTGGCGGTTATTTCTGAGGTTGGCATCTTACGCAACCCGCAGCAAACGCTTGTTGATTATTTCGATCGCACTATTAATACCGCTAGCAGTCTCAGGAGCAGTTCAACCGATTCTCATCGGACAGGCAATTTCGGTAATTCGCTCGGAACCTACCTACGAATTCTTGCGGGGATTGCCTTTATCTGCTGCATTGAATATTTTGGCTATTTTGCTCATGCTAACTATAACACTTAGATTGGCATTGCAATCAGTTCAAGGCTATTTAGTCACCAAAGTAGGGCAAATAATTACTACAGATATTAGAAATGATTTGTTCGCCCACGTCACATCACTAGCAGTGAGATTTTTCGACCGCACTCCTGTCGGTAAATTGATGACTCGCCTCACCAGCGATGTAGAAGCTTTGGGAGAGGTTTTTTCTTCAGGGGCGATCGGCATTGTCAGCGATTTATTTTCTATTTTAGTAATTGCCATTTTCATGTTTACCATGCAGTGGCAGCTAGCTTTAATGTTAGTGCTGATGATGATACCAATTACCGCAGTCATAGTTTATTTCCAAAACCAATATCGCATAGCAAATTACACTACCAGAGAAGAACTTTCAGACCTTAACTCACAACTGCAAGAAAACTTGACTGGTATTGGCGTAGTGCAGCTATTCCGGCGCGAAAGATTCAACTCAGAATTGTTTCGCGTCACCAATAAACGGTACATTAAAGCCGTTGACACAACTATCTTTTATGACTCAGCCGTATCTGCGACATTAGAATGGATTGCTTTAGTAGCGATTGCAGCCGTTTTGTGGATGGGCGGTCAAAGGGTTTTAGCCGGTAATCTTAACTTCGGTACTCTGTCTGCATTCATTTTATTTGCTCAGCGTCTTTTCGATCCGCTGCGGCAATTTGCTGAGAAATTCACTGCAATTCAAGCCGGATTTACCGCCGTCGAACGGATTAGCGATATTCTCAACGAACCCATTGAAATTAAAGATCCAACTAGCGGGAAGAAGGAAGGGCACAACACGGATTTTGACACGGATACACGGATGTTTGAAGGGAGAAGGAAGAGGGAAGAAGGAAGAAGGGCAGGTTATTCACCGTTGTTGATAACTGGACATCCAGAGGCCACGGCTTACAACTTGTCTCCGTTCGCTGGAGAATTGGCAGATAACCATCAAAATCCAGCAAGTTCAGAATATCGTTTATTGGCTAACAATCCCCAATCACCCCCCGCCAACCCCACTTTGCTAAGGGGGGAAGAAAATGCCAAATCGCAGAATTCTGAATCGGGAGAAATCCAATTTGACAACGTGTGGTTTGCGTACAAACAGGACGAATATGTCCTGCAAAACCTCAATTTCACCATCAAATCCGGCGAAAAAGTAGCATTAGTCGGCCCTACCGGTGCGGGCAAAAGTTCGATTATCCGTCTCCTGTGCCGCCTTTACGAACCTAGCCGAGGACGGATTCTGGTTAATAATGTGGATATTCGGGATTTGCCTCAAGCAGAGTTGCGGAGGCACATAGGCGTGATTATCCAAGATGGATTTCTATTTGCTGGCGATGTGAAGAGCAATATTAGCTTGGGAGAAAATTACTCAATTGAGGAAATTCAAGCAGCAGCAGAAAAGACCAATGTTGCGCGTTTAATAGAACAGTTGCCTCAAGGTTACGACACGCAATTGCGAGAACGGGGGACGAATCTTTCGGGGGGACAAAAGCAATTATTAGCGTTTGCTCGCGCCGCCATTCGCAATCCCAGTATTTTAGTTCTAGACGAGGCCACTGCTAGTTTGGATGTGGGGACGGAAGCTTTAATTCAAGAAGCTCTAGAGCGTTTGATGGCGGACAGAACGGCGATAATTATTGCCCACCGGCTCTCGACTATCCGCAATGTCGATCGTATTTTAGTGCTCAAACGCGGGCAATTAGTAGAGTCTGGCAGCCACGAAGAATTGTTGCAGCTAGAAGGTTTGTATGCCAGTTTGTACAAGTTGCAAATGCTGGGAAGTTAGACAGTTGGCAGCAAACAGTTGACAGCAAACAGTTGACAGCAAACAGTTGACAGCAAACAGTTGACAGTTGGCAGTTGGCAGTTGGCAGTTGACAGTTGACCGAAGGAAGAAGGCTATAAAGGCTGCACGAGCGGGTAAAAAGACTTGTCAGTCAGCGTAGTCGAAGGAAGGAAGAGGGAATATTTTTCCTACACTCGGCAGATTTGCGGTTTGAGATTTTAGATGAGAGAACAAATCTAAAATCTAAAATTAAAAATCTCAACTTTATTCACTTGCCCGAAAGCATTTTCCCCAGGGTTTCCGGCAAGTGAATTATATGCTGGAAAAGCTGGTTGGGGCCGATGCCAAACAATAACTGCATCGCCAGTACAATTGCTGCTAAAGCAATCGCTGTCCCGATGCTGGCTTTCAACACTTTAAAAGCCCAATTAAACACCAGCCAAGATACAAGTAACGAAGCAATTAAGATAATTAATTCTATTGGCATATAACATTTTTAACTCTATTTTAACTTTACATAACTTACGGCTCAATACCAAATAAACAAGGTTTTCGATCTGTATTAAAAGCAAGAATGCAGTATTTCCGTACAAACCCGGTTTCTGCGTCCAAGACTACTCTACTTATTACTTTAAGCAATACTGCCGCGCTTCCGTGTTTCCTTATAAGAAATTCCCACATTTTTTAAGCCTGCTTTAATCATTTGCTGCTCTAACAAAGCGAAAAAGCGACTTCGATCGCCCCCGGTGACTACCGCTTGATTGTGAGCTTCAGCTAGCGTCACCGGATAGCCGCCGCCTTTGTGTACTTGAGCTAGCATCATTCCTAATGCTAAATCTAGCTGTGCTGTATCTTGTGCTACCCATTCCGGCACTTCTATTCTAGCAATTTCTGTGCCGACGTGAACGTAACAGAAACAGACGGCATTAAGACCGTACAAATCTAAAATTCGAGCTTGGGATTTCCACAAAGGGCTTCTTTGTCCGGGCGACAGGATTGTTGCCCACAATATGGCATCCCGCAGAGGTTCAAATTCTTGACAAGGTGCTTTTTCGTCGAAAGAAATGGTGGCGGAAAATCCGACGTTCGGGCAGTTTGTCATGCAGTCTGGTACTTCGTGGGTGCAAGCTTCAAACCGCAAAAAAGATAAGCTTTCGCTGCTGCGAGAAGCGCTTAAGTATCCTAACAGGGGAATTCCTGCTAAACGCAACTTGTCCCAAGCTTCTAAAATTGGCAGCAAAATTCGATCGCGCGCTTCGCTGGGTAACTGTTCCAAAAACCAATAAATCAGGGAACCGTCTACCATTGCTAAAGCTGGCGCGGGCAATTTATTGTCGTTAACTTTTGCCCAATTGCAGCCCATTTCTGCTAAGGCAATTGCTTCGGAAACAGTGCGCCGGTATCCCATCCATTCTTCGGTTCTAATTCCCCACTGCCGCGAACCGTACAAGTCTTCGGGTTTGTAGAAAACCTCGGGCACGCTGTCTAAAACTGGGTGGCGGCTTTGCCCGTAGTGCAGCATGACTGTGCCGACGTTTAGCAGGTAGCAGTAGGCTATTTCGTGATGGTTGGGGGAAATTTGCGAGCCGTCTGTGGCAAAGACTGTGTGAGCGGCGGGGGGTGCGGTGATGTAGGTGCGATCGTCTAAGGGCTCGATCGGCGTGGCAGCATTGAATAAAGTGCGATCGCGCCAATTCTCTTGCAATTCCACCAATTTTGCCTGTTCCCCTGCCGCCTTTACCAGCAAATTCTGAGCCACTTCCAAACGCTGGCGAGCGGCAGCCGCTTCCACATTCAAATGTTGGCTCATTCCCTGCATTGCCTTGGCTGCTTTAGTTAAATCGAGCATTGGTTTTAAGTCTCAATATTAGAAAGCTTTCAAGCGGAGAAATTATCAAAACACTTTTCAAATTTTGGGTTCAGAAGCTTGTTTTTTTTGTCATCAACTGGGTTCGATCAACTAAAATACTTGGTTGCAGTCCGAAGAAACTGTAAAAAAATCGGTTTCTCAGGTCAATAGTACCTCCAAGAATGTATAAAAAAATTTTTGATTTTTTTTTTATATAGATGCTTGCTTGTGTCGGGAATTCCTGTTATTATATATCTTATAATGGGATGGTTGCAAAAATTTTATTTTTGCAACCATCCCATTATATTAAAATACCATGTCTGCGCCGCAAAAGTCAACAAAAAAGATGTAAAATTTTGTGATTTTTTTGACTCTGAAAATCGAAAAAAATCACAAGTGTAAACAAATCTAACATCAACATTCGATCGGCAGCCAATCGGCAAAATCTCCGGCAAACTGCGACAGAGAAAGCAATTGAACTGGTGGATTTTGATCTACCGATTCCCGTTCTGCCAAAGTATTGTAACCCCAATCAGCCAAAAATAACCTGACCTGAGATAAATCCGGCTGCTGCTTCACCGACAGCAAAGTTTTTAACCGGTCTTCCACAAACCAAATAGTCGAATCTTTGCCCGCCGCTGCCAAAAATTCCCGCAAAATTTGGTGCTTCGGCTTGTTGTATTCCTTGCCAAAAATAAAGTCCGACGGCATTTGTACGCCTGCTAGCTGCAAAAGTTCCCGCACAAAACGGCCTTCCTTCGTAGTGACGATCGCCACTTTCACCGAACTGTCCTGCAAGGAATGCAAGCGATCGGCAACCCCTGGATAAAAGCGGTGCAAAGACAGCCACCCACCTAAATCCTCAGCAATCCAATTATCGCGCAATCCGTCTAACATAGCGCCGACAGACTGCGCTTTCAAATTATTTTCGGTCAATAAATGCGGTACTATATTCGGCCACTCCTGCAAAATTTGCTCTTCCGTAATTCCTGTCAGCAGCGCGCGGATCAGCAGCGGCATTTCCCAACCGGTTTCGATGGCGGGCCGCACTCGGTAAAAACTCAAAGCTAAATCTGGATCTGGCACTGTTTCGACTGGTTTCCAGATTTGACAGTAGGTACGCCAAGCTGTTTGGAAATATTCGATTAGTCCGTCACAAATCACACCGTCAAAATCAAGAGCTAGAATTGTCGGAAAGTTATTAGCCATCAATCGATTTTAGATTTTAGATTTTGGATTTTGGATTGAAGAATTGAAGAAAGCGACCTCGCGCATCAATCATCGGACACTATTTTTTGGTAGTGCCAGGATAAAGACGGGGGCTTGTACCCTGGCTGCTGTCGGTCGCTGGATTGAAGAATTGAAGAATTGAAGAATTGACTGTGCAAACACTCAGCAGTGATTGGTGAAGAGTGGTTATTAAAAAGACTGAACTAGCGGTTGAGTAGCAATCGATTCTAGTCCTTGGGACTTCAACAATTGCGTCCACTCGGTCGTCAGCCGCGAATTATCGGGTGCGAGGCGCCGCATTTCGGCTAGAGTAGCAAGAGTCTCGTACCAAATCCCATTTTTAGCATAAGCGATCGCCTTAGCCATAGGGTCGGGATTTGCCAAATCGCTTTTGAGAGTTGCCTGCGGTTCAATTCGCTGCATCCATCCTTTCACAATATAATCTCCCGAACGTTCTAGAGGATCGCAGGCTAGTGCAAACGACCACACATATCGCTTGCCAACCTCAATATTTTTTGTCTTGCCTTTCTCAGAAAGGCTAACTCCAACAATTCCGGCTTTGTCATTTTTTAAAGTTGTTTCGTAAACTACTTCGGATTCATCTTCGTTTAGCAAAATAAACTCTACTTGAGCCGCCGGTTGAGAAACATATACAAAAAATGTTGGCGACTCGGTTAGCGTTAAACCAATGTTGCTTTGAGGTATTAAGGGAGTAATGGATAAACCATCCCGTAATTTACAGCCTCGATGAGTCCCCCCTTGTCGGTTGTCGGGGGCTGTGACATCTGGAGGTTGGAAATTAACATTCTGACTCAGCAGAATGGGTGCAGGCACAGCCTGCATCGGTGCAAGCCAACTGGGGAGAGTAAGGGCGATCGCCAATACAGCCATCGCCAGTGCAGTAAAATGTAGAAAACGTTTCATTTTTTCACCAATTTGTGAGATATTATAGCTCGCCTTTCTACTGGCAACCCGGAGTTTAAACCCCGGGGCGATCGGTTAAATTTGTCAATTTTTACATCGCAATCTGAAGACCGACAAAACTTCAAGAAATAGCGAGATTTAAAGAGGGCCAACCAGCGGTTTAGTTGCAACTGATTCCAGTCCTTGGGACTGCAATAATTGGGTCCACTTGGCTGTTAGCATCGCATCCCCCGGTGTCTGGCGCCGCATTTGGGCTAAAGTAGCGAGAGTTTCGTACCAAATCCCATTTTGAGCATAAACGTTGAGCCTAGTCATCGGGTCGGGATTTGCCAAATCACTCTTGAGAGTTGCCTGCGGTTCAATTCGCTGCACGAACCCTTTAACAACTAAATCTGCCGATCGGTCTTCGGGGTCGCAAACTAGCGAAAATGACCACACGTATCGCTTACCAACTTCAAGGGATTTGTTGTTGTCCGTAGCGGGAATTGTAACTCCAACAATCCCAGATTTGTCAAGTTTAAATGTTTTTTCGTAGACCACTTCCTCTTCCTTGTCGTTGAGTACAGTAAACTCTATTTTTGCTGAGGTTTGAGGAACATAGACAAAAATTGTGGGAGACTCTGTTAGGGTTAAACCGATATTAGTTGGAGGTACTAAAGGAGTAATAGATAAACCCGCCGGACAAAGCTTGTTGCCGCGATGTGTCCCTCCTTGTCGGTTGGCGGGGGCTGTTACGTCGGGAGGCTTGAAATTAAAATTTTGACTCAGCAGAAGCGGCTGGGATTGTGCGCGCATCGGTGCCAGTGAACTGGGTACGGTAGCTGCGATCGCAGATACGGCGACCGCAAGTGTAGCTCGATGTAGAAAACGTTTCATTTTGTTGTACCTTTCACTATAATTGCAAACACAGGCATTCGCTGATGGCGACAAATATTTTTGAGCTGCTAGTCGAGGGCGCAGATACACAATTTATACCTTGACATATCATCAATAACATTAATTAATTCGAGCGGCAAGTGGATTCTCTGTCGGAAAAATCAGCTTGCCTAGGGCGCAAGTATCATTGGATACAGTTGCTCGAACGTACTGTAAATTTTTGTAACAAAGGGGTCGGAGTTTCCGAGTGTTCTAAGATGGAGGAAGTCTCCAGCAGGCGGCAAAGATAAAACAACTGCTGTTCCATAAACAAGTCAAACTTTTATGCTGGGATAATGAGTAAAATATCTAACCAACTTCGATCGGCAGCGGCTCAATTGAGTCAAATTTATCAACCATCACTCTTCTTGGCTAAGTCTGTATTAATTGCCAGTGCCGCAGTAACATTATCCTTGATGGGTGCCAGACAGCTAGGAATACTCGAACCAGTAGAATTAAGCGCTTACGACCAAATGGTGAGGTGGCGTCCCGAGGAACAGCCAGACTCGCGTTTGCTAGTTGTGGGTATTACCGAAGCAGACATTCAGAAACTGAATCAGTGGCCGATATCCGATCGCAAAATAGCTGAAATCTTACAAAAACTGGAAAAAATGCAGCCTGCAGTCATCGGTTTAGATGTACTGCGAGACGTACCTTTAGGAGACGGCCGCCAGGAATTAACTAAAGTTTTGCAAAAAAGCGATCGAATTATCGGGGTATGTTTAGTCACCGACGGAAGCCCGGACAATCCCGGTTCTCCGCCTCCGCCGGGGCTGCCACAAAACCGGGTGGGATTTGCAGATTTCGGAGTCGATCCGGGCGGCATACTCCGCAGGGCTTTACTATTTATGAAACCGCCGAGAATTGAAGGCAATTCCTCGGTTCAAAAACATCTTTGCAATGACAGTTCTCAAGTTTTATTTTCATTCAACCTCCAGCTAGCACTCCGCTACCTGCAAGGACAAAAAATCTTTCCCAAACTGGCATCCGATCGATCTTTATGGCTGGGGAAAACCCAATTAAAACAACTAGCAAGCAATGACGGAGGATACACAAATGCCGATGTCAGGGGATATCAAATATTAATTAACTATCGTTCCAAGCAGCAAGTCGCAAACCAAGTCAGAATTACTGATGTTTTAGAAGGGAAAGTTGACCAGAATTTAGTTAAAGATAAAATAGTGCTCATCGGTTACACCACAGAAACCGTTAAAGATTTCTTTTATACTCCTTACAGTGGGCGACAGCAAAAAAACCAATTCATGCCGGGGATCGTGGCACACGCACAAGTAGTCAGCCAAATTTTGAGTGCAGTTTTAGACAACAGACCGATGTTTTGGTTTTGGCCGGAATGGGCAGAAATCTTGTGGATTTCGGCATGGTCAATTGTCGGAGGAACCTTGGCATCGCGGATGGCTCACCCAGCGAAGTTGACGGTGACATTCGGGGCAATACTGTCCGGGTGCTGCGCGATCGGCTTTGGGATTTTTCTGTTGGGAGGGTGGGTACCTGTGGCAGCGCCAGCCTTAGCATTAATCTTAACTGGCGGTAGCATAGTATCAGCAGACAGATTTAATAAAGCCGGATACGGGAAAGCAATTAGCGATCGAGTAAAACAAGTCTTCAAAATCGAAATAGACCAAGCCAAAAAAGAACAGCAAGTCGCAGAAATCACAGAATCGGATTTCTTTAAAGAATTGCAGCAAAAGAAAGATAAACTGAGGATTAGCAAAAAAGAAAGCTCTGAAAAAGCACCTTCCGAACCCCAAGAAATAACTCCTAGTAACGCAGAGCTTCCCAAGGCTGAAAGTCAGACAGACGAATATTTAAATCAGTTGCAGGAAAAAGTCGCACAGCAAAAGCAGCGCGCCGCCTCGACTGAATCGGAAAACAGCTCAAAAACGGGCGCGTCCGATGCCGGCGGCGGTGCTAGTTCAGCGGAAACCAAACCCGATGACGAGTTCAGCGATTTGCAAGCCAAAG
This sequence comes from Microcoleus sp. F8-C3, assembly GCA_036704825.1. Lineage (GTDB taxonomy): Bacteria > Cyanobacteriota > Cyanobacteriia > Cyanobacteriales > Microcoleaceae > Microcoleus. Next base: position 16,200 of record JAUBSN010000013.1, read on the forward strand.
CCAAACAGATGCGGCAGCGCAGGGGCGTCCAAAAGAGGATAAAAGATGAAAAAATTGATAGTTTAACAGATAAGGAGGATTTGGGGGGGAAGGAAGAATGATAGACAACTCGACTGCATCATCGAGAATTGCATCATAATGGGTTCTCGCCGTTTCTTACCCTAATACGCAGATCATGTCCAAAATCATCTCTGTCCACTCTTACCGGGGCGGAACTGGCAAATCGAACACGACAGCAAACCTGGCATCTATCATCGCTCGCCGCGGAAATCGGGTCGCCATTGTGGACACAGACATTCAATCACCGGGGATTCACGTGCTGTTCGGTTTCAGCGAGAGCAACATGGATCGCTGCCTGAACGATTATCTGTGGGGCCGGTGTCCGATCGCGGATACGGCCTACAATGTGAGTTCGCTGATGCCAAAATTAGCCGTTAACGGCAGCCTATACCTGATTCCTTCGAGCATTAAAGCAGGCGAGATAGCACGAGTTTTGCGGGAAGGCTACGATGTGGGACTGCTTACCGACGGATTTCAAGAACTGATCGACGTTCTGAACTTAGACTACCTATTTATCGACACGCACCCGGGACTCAACGAAGAAACCCTGCTCAGCATCACCATTTCCGACATCCTGCTGCTGATTCTGCGTCCGGATCGGCAAGATTTTCAGGGAACGGCTGTCACGGTAGATGTGGCCCGCAAATTAGAAGTTCCCAAGATTTTGATGACGATCAATAAAGCCCCAGAATCCCTGGATTTCGAGGATTTGAAGCAGCAAGTAGAGAGTATTTACAACATCCCAGTGGCAGGGGTACTGCCCCACAGCGACCAGATGATGCTTCTCGCCAGCAAGGGGGTGTTTGCGCTGCACTTCCCTAACGACCCTCTAACTAAGGTTGTGGAAGGGATTGCGAAACAGATTGTGGGATAATTGGTGCAGCGAATGCCGATCGCCCGCCCGGGAGTTTTGCTTTCGCTCTCATCTTGCGGAGCGATGTCCTCCTGCGTATCCGGCTGCTAGTGGCCCAGGAACTTTTCAAGCCGACAATATTTGGTTACAGACTCAGGAGAATGGTGACAAAATGAGATACAAATAGATTATGAGAATTTGTTAAAAAACTTTAGGAGGAGAACTCATGGATTTTGACTTCCGCATAGTAATAGTATTGCTGCCAGTCTTGTTGGCGGGCGGCTGGGCTGCTTACAACATCGGCACTATAGCTCTCAAACAAGTGCAGAAATTTTTGAACAAGCAAGCTTAAACTCAGCCTCTTTTCAGGTAATTCCGCAGCCGACTGTTTTTTGAGATACAAAAACAGCCGGCTGATTTGTGCATTGGCTCTGCTTAAGCGATCGCTGATTTGTGGCGGGCAATTTACTACTGCAGAGAGATAGGGCGAAAGCGAAAAAAACGTTATCTTCAAAACTTAGCCAGAAACCAGGTGCGATCGACCAAAATACTTTGTGGCAGCAGAGGAGCCTGAGTAAAAAAACTTAGTTGCGAAACCTGGGCGATCGCATAACTTCGGATTTTGATGTTTTCCTCTGTACCCCCGAGTGGTGAGTAGAGTGCCATAAAAATATTTGGCAAGCACGTTCCCGCAGAAAATATGAGACAATCACAAAAGTATTTGCCCTGACAATCCCCCTAAAAACTGCGAAGTTTAAGCGATAGGGAATATCGGTCAAATTGTCAATGTTTAAATCCTATATCTTTAGATAGATTATGCTTTTTCCCCGATCGAGCGGCATTCTACTCCACCCCACATCCTTTCCCAGTCGATTTGGCATTGGGGACATGGGAATAGAAGCATATCGCTTTATTGACTTTTTAGTAGAGAGCGACCAGCAATACTGGCAGATACTGCCGCTGGGCCCGACAGGATACGGCAATTCTCCTTATTCGTGCTATTCAGCAATGGCGGGAAATCCGCTGCTGATCGACCCAGAACTGCTGCGGGACGAGCAATTGCTCGCAGATGAAGACTTCGCTAATTTGCCAGAATTTCCCCTGGATTATGTAGACTTCGATCGCGCTATCGCCCTGAAAGTGTTTTTGCTCAAAAAAGCTTGCGAAAACTTCCAAGCCAAAGCATCTTCTATCCAGCAAAAAGAATTCTCAGCTTTTTGCGAAAGCAAAGAGAATTGGCTGGAAGATTACTCCTTATTTATGGCACTAAAAGATCGCTTTGGCGGTGTTAGCTGGAACAATTGGGAACCAGAAATTGCCCGTCGAGAACCCGAGTCGGTAGAGAAGTGGCGACAGCAGCTAAATGCTGAGATTTATTACTACAAATACGTTCAGTTTGAGTTTTTTCGCCAGTGGACGGAATTGAAACGCTATGCTAACCTGCGGGACATTAAAATTATTGGCGACATTCCGATTTACGTAGCTCACGACAGCGCGGATGTCTGGTCTCATCCAGAAACATTCTGCTTGGATGAAGCCACCGGAGAAGCAGCTTTAATGGCGGGAGTTCCCCCTGATTACTTCAGCAATACAGGTCAATTGTGGGGCAACCCGGTATACAATTGGGAGAAGTTGCAAGCAAATAATTTTGAGTGGTGGGTGGAGCGTTTTGCAGCGATTTTCTCTTATGTAGACGTGACTCGGATCGACCATTTTCGAGGGTTTGAGGCTTACTGGGCTGTGAAACGCGGACAAGAAACTGCTATGCACGGAGAGTGGATTAAAGCGCCGGGAACAGCTTTGTTGGATGTAATTAATGAGAAGTTTGGCAACTTGCCGATTATCGCTGAGGATTTAGGGGTAATTACTCCTGAAGTGGAAGCTTTGCGCGATCGATACGAGTTTCCGGGAATGAAGATTTTGCAGTTTGCTTTTAACTCAGGCCCGGGCGAGCCTTTTTTGCCTTTCAATTACGATCGCAACTGCGTAGTTTACACCGGCACTCACGACAACGACACGACTGTCGGATGGTTCAATCAACTGCAACACTACGAAAGAGATGATGTTTATCGTTATTTGGGCTGCATCGATCCCCAAGGAATTCACTGGTCTTTAATCCGCATGGGTTGGATGTCTGTTGCTAATTTGGCAATTGTGCCGTTTCAAGATTTGTTGGGTTTGGGTACAGACGCGCGGATGAATTTTCCGGGGAAACCAGAAGGAAATTGGGGCTGGCGGTATCGGCCCGAAGCTTTGAATCGGGAAGTGGGCGATCGGCTCAAAACTATGACTTACATCTCGGGCCGCGCTCCCAATAAAAATTGATCGTCGGTAAGGGGTAGTTGGTAGTGGGTAATTGGTAATAGTTAATGGGTCATATCAAATCTGTTAGCAGCGGAATTATTCCTATCTCTATTCTTTTCATCGGCGTAAATGTGCGTCAATCTATTGTCATCTGCGGTTCCGAAGTTCTCTTTTTTGACCGCAGATGAGGGCAGATAAACACAGATTAACGCAGATGAATTATCTTGATTCCGGTTGCACCATCGGGAATTGTTGACGGTTGACTGGATTTAAATATTCCGATGCAACCGGAATCGATCTAATGGGTAATTGTTAATGGGTAATGAGTGGATCGAGAAGGATATTCTAATTAAAAGCTGTGGACTGCCAGCCATTACCTATTCCCGATTACCCGTTAACAATTACAAATTAACACTTACCCTTCATTTTTGGGGGGTGTTGCAGGCTTGAGGTCGTCTGCTTTAAAAACTACTTCTTTGACGACTCCAGGAACTCCGAGTTGTTCGGCTTGTCCGTTATTGACGGCAATCATTACCCCGCCGGCGTTACCTGCTACCACTACCAATTGCTTTTGAGCCCCCCAGGTGCGAACAGTCCCGGTCGGCAAAGTTCCCTCAAACTCTGTTTTACCATCGACTTCAACCTGCATCCACGATTCTGCTTTAAAAGTGACGCTAACCATCACTGGTTTATTGCCAGATTTATTTAAACGTTGACCGGTTCTTGCTGCTTCGACAGTCTCGTAACTATCCGGTTTCTGATTTTGTGAGGACTTCGATGCCTCAGCAGCTAAACGGGCTTGTTCTTGCTGCCCAAGTGATAGTTCTTCGGCTCCTCCACCGTTTTTTGCGGTAACAGAACCGCTCATCAACTGAGATAAGACATTGACCGAACAGATAATTAGAAATGTGTAAAAGAGGTAGAGGTGCATCGGCCGCAACTGAGGCCCATCTTGCCAGGATAGCTTCGTTCTCGATCGGGGCGGCGGTTCGATCGGGAAAAATTCGGCAAACTGAGTTCCGTCCAAACCCATTGCTTCAGCGTAGCGCTTGATCAAACCCTGAGTGTAGACGGGTTCGGGAAGTTGGTCGAGTTGACCGTCCTCGATGGCTTGTAGCAGATTCCGCCGAATCATTGTTACCACGGCTACTTTGTCCAAACAAATCGACTGCTGTTCGCGGTACTGGCGGAGTTGAGTTCCAATTTCCGCTAGCTTCTTCTTCTGAGCTGGTTCTGGCTCTTGGGAGTGCCGTTTCTGCTTCGTGGTTTTGAAGAATAAAAACAATAAATTCTTTGTCATATGCTGTGCTCCTGGGAATTTACTGGCACGCTTATTGATGTTAGGTTGACTAGATTCCATAAATAAATAATTTCCGCATCTTCTAGGGGTCGGCAGCAGCCTGGTGGCAATATTGGCGAACCGGGCCGCTGCAATTGAATCGGGCCAATGGCTGTGCGGTGCAGGCGCACCACGGGATGTCCCAACAGCTCGGCTGTTCGCCGAATCTGTCGGTTTCTACCTTCTGATAGAATGACTTCTAACAGAGTTTGGTCTCGCGCGCGATCGATAACTTTAACTTTCGCGGGCAAAGTTTTTCTGCCTGACAAGATGATGCCCTGACGCCACGCTTCCAGTATGGGTTCCGGGGGATCGCCGCTCACCCAAACCTGATAAGTTTTAGCGATCGAGTGACGCGGGTGGGTCAAACAAAATGTCAGCTTACCATCATTGGTGAGCAAGAGGGCGCCGGTGGAATCTGCATCTAAGCGTCCTACGGGGTGGATGCCTTGACCAAAGCGCAGTTTGGGCGGCAGCAGGTCGAGAACTTTCGATCGGGATCTTGGATCGCTGCAAGTAGAAACTACGCCTGCCGGTTTGTTGAGCAACAGATAGACCTTTTCTGGTCGATCCGTTGGTTTCACCGGGACTCCATCGACTTGGATCAGATCGCGATCGGGATTCGCTTTTTCTCCTAAGCGAACAGTATTGCCATTAACTCGGACTCGTCCAGCTACAATCATCTGTTCTGCAAGACGGCGAGAGGCAATGCCCCACTGGGCGAGGATTTTTTGCAGCCTTTCATCAGACATGACGGGAGTGTGGAAATCCCCAACGAGCCAGCGGTGGGGAGGAAACACGACACGGTTAATTGATTACCGATGCTAGCAATGCTCAATTCCTGGTTGGGAATAAATTATAATGCTGACCAATTATTACAGGACGCCCGGCCTGGCACAGATTGTCCTTGTGCTCGGTGCAGATTGTCCTTATGGCATTACCCTGAATGCTGTGCAAAAACTACGAGGAAAAGACTCGTGGCAGGCACAGGTTTGTACCGTTGGTTTGCGGCTGGTTTGAAAGGTGTGGGTCTGACCCGACCATAAACCAACACTACCATAAATCCCGTACTGCTGGTTAAATTTATACGCTCGATCGCGAATTTTTCATCGGGAGTGCACAACTCAGGAAGTCAGGAAAGAGCCCAAGGGGGGAAAGAGAGAGAATTTTTCTGCTTCTGACGTTGCTGAGGCGAGATTTTTGCTTGGTTTTGGAGTTAATAGGAGTTGCGCTCATCAACCCGGTTTCTTATAAAAATAGGAGGTTTACGGCGATATACCTGTGAATCAAAGGGGTTTTTGAGGCCGGACGTGCAAGCTCTAGTTAAATTCTGTGCTTGAATATTAAGGTTTATATTCTGAAATTATTTATGAGTGTCGATCGAAACTCTCTTCAATTTGACAATCAAGATGGCGCTGCTGGCTCTGGTGGGACTGTTAATCTCGGCGAGGAGCCAGGGAGACCTTCGCCGAGTCAAGGCAGCCGGATCGCGAGCGCGGTGCTGTCTCCGGCGGTGCAGTTGTGGCTGCGATCGCAAGTTCAGCAGGTGGACGATTTGAAGGTGAAAATAGAGGGGAGCGATCGACAAATCTTCAGCGGTGCGATCCCCAAAGTCACGGCTGCAGCTCGCGGTGCTGTGTATAAAGGACTACACCTAACTGAAGTTGCCATAGAGGGCTGCGGCATTCGCATCAACCTCGGTCAAGCTCTCAAAGGCCAACCCCTGCGCCTCCTGGAATCCGTTCCCGTGACAGGCGTTTTGAGGCTCTCTCAAGCGGATTTGAATGCGTCGCTGAAAGCGCCTTTGCTGGCTGATGCTTTGAGCGAATTTTTGCTGCCAATGCTGCCGCTGACAGATAGGGAACAGTCGCTGAAGTTGCAAAATTCGCAGATTGCTATTGAGGCGGGTTTGTTAACGCTTTCGGCGACTATTTTGCCCGCTGGCGGTAGGCAAATTCCTTTGGTATTGCGGACGGGTTTGCGGATAGCCAGCGGTCGCGAATTGATGTTTGAAGCGCCAGAAATCGAAATAAATGGAGAATTAAGGAGTAGTGATTTCAATGGTTTTAAAATTGATTTCGGGCCGGAAGTTGAGATTGAAGAATTGATTTTGAGTCCGGGGGAGATTGTTTGTCGGGGAGGAATTAGAGTTTTGCCTTAGTTAGTTGACAGGAAAGCAGTTGACAGGAAAGCAGGAAAGCAGTTGACAGTTGACAGTTGACAGTTGACAGTTGACAGTTGACAGTTGACAGGAAAGCAGGAAAGCAGGAAAGCAGTTGACAGTTGACAGTTGACAGAAAAGCAGGAAAGCAGTTGTCATTGGAAGCAATGCCCTGTTTGCCCAATTCCCCATGCCCTGTTTGCCCCATTCCCTGTTTGCCCTGTTTGCCCCATTCCCTGTTTGCCCCATGCCCTGTTTGCCCAATTCCCAATTCCCCATGCCCTGTTTGCCCAATTACCTATTAATTAAAAAAGAGTCGATCGCGGGCAAGAGTAAAGTGACAAAATAATAGACTAAGGGCGCGGTAAAAACATAACTGTCGGTGCGATCGAGAATGCCGCCGTGACCGGGGATCAACTGTCCCGAATCCTTAACTCCCGCGTCTCGTTTCATCATGGACTCAGTTAAATCTCCCAACAGGCTAGCAACCCCAATCAACATACCAAAAGCAGCCCCAGTATAGGGCCACCCCGGCCAGTGTAAATACCAAGACCCAGCGACTGCCACGGCGATGCTGCCGCAAACTCCAAATACGGCACCTTCAACGGTCTTTTTGGGGCTGATGTGGGACAGGCTAGTGCGGCCGAAGAATTTGCCGACAAAATAAGCCCCAATGTCAGCGGCCCAGATGCAGAAGAAAGCCAGCAGCAGCGAAGTCAATCCTAGAGATATGTGGCTGAAATTTGTCCAAGACGGGGACGGGTAAATGTTAACCGGCAAATTGCTTGCTACTGCTTGCGAAAATTGGGTTGTAGCAAGATTGGCTGGGTCGAGGCCGACTCGCAGCCGTACCCAATAGCTGGGCAAATAACCGCCGTAGAACAATCCTAAAACTGAGGAGGCAATATCGGCGATCGTCGATAATTTAGGTTGGAATAACAGGTAGAAACAGATTAAGGTTCCCGCTAGAGGGAACATGGCATCTACGAGTTCCGGTGCTAGGGCGGCAGTAATTAACAGGCCTTGACTGACGGCTAAGGTAGTTTTGGCAGCGGGCGCAATGCCTTTAGCCCTGGCTAGTTGAAAATATTCCAATTGGCCTAGGTAGACGATGACTCCAAAGCCGACGGTGAAGTACCATCCCCCCATAATAATCATTCCCAAAGCAAGGGCGATCGCAACTATTCCACTGAGGATACGAGACCAAGGCATAAATGAATTTCTCTTGCAGACGGCGGCGGGTAATTCGATTTGAGATTTGAGATTTGAGATTTGAGATTTTGGATTTTTCTAGAGCACGAGTAGATCCCTTGCACAACTAACCCCCATCCCCCATCCGTTATCTAATATCTCAAGTCAGGCGGTCAATCCAGCTATGGTGGCCCCTATTCTTAAGTATGAAGGTTAAGTGAACTTAAAAAAGATTAAGAATTACATTTAGGAATGGGCATTGGGCAAACAGGGCATTGGGCAAACAGGGCATTGGGCAAACAGGGCATTGCTTCCAATGACAACTGCTTTCGTGTCAACTGCTTTCGTGTCAACTGCTTTCCTGTCAACTGTCAACTGTCAACTAACTTCTAATCCAGCTTTTCACCGCTGAGAATAAATATGGGATTGACGGCGGCAAAGGTTTGACTGAGGCCGCGAGTCTCCAAGCGGTTGACGGCGGACTGGACTACTTCGATGTTGCGGACTTGCAATTCGGCGAACCCTTCGGAAACGGCGTAAAGATTTTCTAAATTCGAGGCGGTGGCGACAACTCTACCGTGGGGTTGCAAGTACCGCCAGACTTCTTGGAGAATGGCTTTAATGGGGCGACCTCCTTCGATGCAGACTCGGTGGGGGGGTTGGGGCAGGTTTTCCAGGCATTCCGGGGCACTGCCTTCTATGACTTCTACGTTGTCGAGATCGAATCGATCGCAATTTCTGCGAATCAAGCTTGCTACTTCTTCGTCCCTTTCGACAGCAATAATCCGACCTTTGGGACACAGCAAACCTGTTTCTACGGCGATCGTACCAGTACCTGCACCGATGTCCCACACGACTGAATCTGCTTGCAGCCGCAGGTGGGAGATTAACAGCAGTCGGACTTCTCGCTTACTCATGGGAATTCCCGGTAAACGTTCAAATAAGTCATCCGGGATGCCTGGAGTGACGTAGGGCCAAAGCATAATTTTATTTTAGATTTTAGATTTTAGATTTTAGATTGAAGCAAGACCGAAGTTAGAAGTAAGGAAGAAGTAGAAATTCTCCCCATTTCCCCAAAGCCTTAATATTTACTGTCGCACAACCTTGAGAGTTTGGAGGCCTCTATCGCTGCAACCTGTGATTTTTCCGCCGGCGGCAAGGATTTGTTGCAGGTAGTCAACGGCTGCTGGGGTAATGATTTCACCGGGCATCAGGACTGGTATTCCTGGGGGATAGGGACAGATGAGTTCGGCGCACGGGCGATCGACTGCTTTGTCTGCGGGTACTGTTTCGGTTGAGGAAAAGAATGCCTCGCGGGGGGAGAGGAGAGGGGGAGAGGGGGAGAGTGGGAGATTGGGAGATTGGGCCAATCTTCCATCGGACATCGGACTACTTCTCTCGGACTTCTTCTTTCTTCCTTCTTCCTTCTTCCTGACCTCTGTTACATCCGTTACATCTTGTACAGTGCTCGTTGCCGAACTTCCTTCTTCCTTCTTCCTTCTTCCTTCTAAAAGAGTACAAGCTTTAACTAAATTGTCAATATCTGATTCTGTATTTCCCAAGCTGATAATAAATGTTAGATGTTGCGGCATTGGTAATTCTGCGGTAACACCGAGTTGAGAGTGCAGAATATCATCTGCTGTAAATCCCGTGATTCCTAAATCGGATACTTTTACTGTTAGCCTGGTGCGGTCTAGTGCTGCAAAACCGGGTGTGTTTAACGGTTCTAAAACTGATAAGCCTGGAATTTGACTGATGCGCGATCGCGCTTTTTCAGCTAGCTGTAAAGTTTGCGTCATTAACTCTTTGCCGTGGAGTGCGATTTGTTGGCGGGCTGCGTCTAATGATGCTAATAATAAGTAGCTGGGACTGGTAGATTGTACTAGCTGCAATGCTTTATTTATTTTTTGGATATCTATGCGATCGCCCTTGACGTGCAGCATTGATGATTGTGTCATTGCACCGAGGGTTTTGTGGATTGATTGTACTGTTAAATCGGCACCGGCTGATAGTGCCGGTTCTGGCAAGTTTGGATGAAAGTTAAAGTGCGCCCCGTGGGCTTCGTCTACTAATAACGGTATGTTGTATTGATGGGTAATTTGGGCGATCGCCCGCAAATTGCCGCAGACGCCGTGATAGGTTGGGTAAACTATCATTACTGCTTTAGCGTCGGGATGTTGTTCTAGGGCTGCGGCTGTAGCTTCTGGAGTGATGCTGTTGGCAATATCCCATTCCGGGTTGTACTCTGGATTGACAAAAATTGGAATTGCACCGGATAAAATTAAACCAGAAATTGCCGAGGAGTGGATATTTCGAGGCAAGATAATTTTATCGCCAGTGCCGCAAGTTGCTAAGATGGCGGCGATTATTCCGCAAGTCGAACCGTTGGCCAAAAACCGAGTTGATTTTGCTCCAAATGCTGCGGCGGCTAATTCTTGAGCTTGGGCAATTGCACTTTCTGGGTTAAAGAGATTATCTAACTCCGGCAATTCCGGCAAATCCGATCGAAATACTGCTGCACCGAATAAGTCAATTAGGGGCCCTGAGATTCCTTGTCCGCCTTTGTGTCCGGGGGCGTAGAATGGGGCGTGCGGGTGATTTGTGCGATCGCGCAAGGCATCTAATAGAGGTGTTTGTTGTTGAGAGTTTGCTGGTGACACGCTTAATCCTGATTGCTGTATTTGATATCTAAGTAGAGCGGTATGAAAAAACCATAATATCTTGTTGTAGAGGCGGGTTGAGCCAAGGTCTTGACTCTCGCGCAGTTTATTTCTGTACTCACGCACCCTCGCCATCTAATGTTTATTTTTAACCACCTACTTAGTTTAATACCAAAGGCATAATTTTCTACGCAACTAACAGTTAATTATAGTTATTTAGATAGATGTCTCCGCCGCGATATCGAGTTGATAATTATGTTATCAAACACTACCACAACTCAGTTATTTTTGTTTTAAAATATAGCTGGTAGTGGCGAGCCAATGTTTTTGAAACATCTCTATTAGCGAGCAAAACACTAACATGATTTATCCCACTCCAGCTCCAGTTCCCGGTCCGCAGATTCCCAGCACCGAACCGGGGCTGCCGACTATACCCGCATCGCCACCAGTGCCGGGCCCCGTTCCCGAACCCATTCCCGGGATAGTACCGGAGCCGGTACCTGCGCCAATTCCCCAGCCAATTCCTGAACCGGTGCCGGAAACTGTACCCTCTCCAATTCCTCAGACAGTGCCGGAGCCTATTCCTCAGACAATCCCTGAACCAGTTTAAATTATGTTTTAGTCGATCGCGAAATTTAAGATTGTTTGTCAGGCCGATCGCAAAAACCGATTTCTCCCAAGTCCCCAATCATTTTGTTGAATATCAGACTTGAAAAAACTCGGTTTTTGCCTAAATTATCAATTAATTGAAGTTGAGCGCCGTCTCTTGACAAAGGTCAACAGCCTCCAAATCAGTCGATTTGCCGTCAGAGTATTCGGCCCTGACATCGAAAATACAGCCCGCATCCGAGCCGCCGTAGTCAGCTCGATTCCACTCAAAATCTGCCTTTTCCCGATCGGCAATCGGGGCATCTAGCTCGTTTTCTCCCCAAGTATCCTTATCGGGAGGAGACATATAAACGGCTGTCATCGTCTTGCCGCTGTTGTTAATCACCGAAACTTTGATTATTTGAGCCAAGACGCTAGGTGGTGTCAGCGCTACCAGTGGCAGCGACAGCCCCGCAGCGATCGTTACTTTGCTTAACCACTTGTTAACCATTGAGCCATCTACCTCAAGTTCGATATTTATTCAAGCTTAGCTGTAGAAGTTAGAAGGGACAAGTCAGATATATTGCTATTGCTTATGATATTTTGAAACAGTGATATGTTTCTAAATACCTATGCTTACTGCCGGAATTGTCGGACTGCCTAATGTTGGCAAATCTACTTTGTTTAATGCTCTGGTTGCCAATGCCAAGGCGACTGCTGCTAATTTTCCTTTCTGTACGATCGAGCCAAATACGGGTATAGTGGCAGTGCCAGACGAACGGTTGAACGTGCTGAGCAAGATTAGCAATTCCGCGCAAACTGTGCCGACGCGGATTGAGTTTGTGGATATTGCAGGTTTGGTGAAGGGGGCGAGTCAGGGGGAAGGACTGGGAAATCAGTTTTTGTCTCACATTCGGGCTGTAGATGCGATCGTCCACGTTGTCCGCTGTTTTGAGAATGACGATATCATTCACGTTGCGGGTTCTGTCGATCCGATCCGAGATATTGACATTATCAATCTCGAATTAATTCTAGCAGATTTAGCTCAAATTGAACGCCGGCTCGATCGCACTCGCAAGCTGGCCCGCAACAACAAGGAAGCTCAGGCAGAAGTGGATGTGCTCGAAAAATTGGTCGCGGTTTTGAATGCCGGGAAACCGGCGCGGCAGTACAATTTCACAGATGAAGAAGCTGAATTAGTTAAAGGTTTGGAATTACTGACCAACAAACCAATTATCTATGCTGCTAACGTGTCTGAGGACGATTTAGCAACTGGAAATAGCTATGTCGAACAAGTGCGGGAAGTAGCAGAAGCAGAAAATGCTAAAGTTGTCATAGTTTCGGCGCAAGTTGAGTCAGAATTGGTGGAGTTATCCGAGGAAGAACGCACGGATTTCCTAGAATCTCTGGGGGTGAAAGAAGGGGGCTTGAAATCTTTGATTCGAGCTACTTACGAATTATTGGGTTTGCGGACTTATTTTACTAGCGGGCCAAAGGAAACTCGCGCTTGGACGATTATCGCGGGAATGTTAGCACCGCAAGCTGCGGGGGTGATTCACTCGGACTTTGAACGGGGTTTCATCCGGGCCGAAACTGTGAGTTATGAAGATTTGGTTGCTACGGGCGCGATGAATGCAGCTAAGGAAAAAGGCTTAGTTCGCAGTGAAGGAAAAGAGTATATTGTACAAGAGGGGGATGTGCTGTTGTTCCGATTTAATGTTTAGCTTTTTTAAGGAGATGAACGCATGGATATCGTTTCGCTGGCAATTGCTTGGCTGGTAACTTCGGTGAGCTTTTTTATTATTTCCAAGTTGCCCATCGGGGTGGACATTGACACTTTTGGAAAAGCGATGATTTCGGCTGCGGTTTTTGGATTGCTGAATGCTTTGGTGCGGCCGCTTTTTGTGGTTTTGGGTTTTCCATTTGTGTTGGTAACTTTTGGCTTGTTTATGATTGTGATCAACGCTGCTATCTTTGGATTGGCTGCTTGGCTAGTCGAAGGATTTCGCTTGCGGTGGGGAATTTGGAGTGCTTTGCTGGGGGCTATCGCCCTCGGTTTTATTAACTCTCTTCTCTATCAGTTGTTGAGTACGTTGCCTAATGTAAGGTAGATCCGGGTAATGCGCTGGGCGGAAGGAAGGGGCGGGTTTATTCATCCTGTTAGTTATCGCAAATATTTCAGGTGAAATCCGCCCCTACGGCAAATATTTTAGGTTTAATTCCCCCATATCAGGTATTTGTTTTTTGGTATTGGTTGAGTTTTTAGCTTTCGCAGTAGTCGATAAATTTGTCTGGAACTAGGCGCAATTCGCCCGATCGAAAGTGCTCGATAGGCATCCAAAATGCAGTATGTTCCCCATCTCCATCTGCAAAATCCAGACTATCCAATTCATAAAATTTGGAATCAACAAAATCGCACTGGTATAGTTGTATTAATTCGTGTCCGGCTTGACCATTAAAAATAAAAAAATTTTCCAAACAAGCTAAATATTTGATATTTGTTAACTCGGCTTGAATTTCTTCTCGAAACTCTCTTTGCAAAGCGTCGATGCTGTGTTCTCCGAATTCTATGCCACCGCCCAGGGCTCGGTAAAATCTGTCTTGTTTTACCGGATCTTCGCATTCTGACACGAAAATGCGATCGCCCGATCGAATTAATCCTAAAACAATTACGCGAATTTTACCTTTTTGCATAATATAGCCATCAGTCATCAGTCAGTCAATTTTAGATTTTAGATTTTAGATTTTGGCTGGAGGATTGAGGACGTGAATTAAATCATTTAAATAAGCTTGTGGGATGGGCGTCTCGCCCGTCTATAAGGGACGGGCGAGACGCCCATCCCACAAGAACAATCACGCATTGCAGTTTATTTAATTCTCATTCCTTACTTGCAGCATTGAATCTGGGAGGATGAACCTTAGTCTAGGGCTTATGGGAATTTAATTATTTAGGGTGCGGGTTCCGTACCTTACTATTGCAAGTCGCGAGGGCGGGCACGGGGACACCGCCCCTATGGTTAATTATCGGCGGCAAAAGCCTCTCGACGGCGACTGTTGTCAACGGGCCAGTCTGTATTTTCCCCGCCAATAATGAGTTTTTCAATCGTTACGAATTCTTTGCTGAGTTGCTGGAAAACATTAATCAAAACATCGAGGCCTATCGCATCGCTAGTGCCCAAATCAAACCAGCAGCGAGCCCAAGAACCTTGATACTCCATGTCTCCCATATTGTGCATCAAAGCCATCATACTTTGGTCGGCTAGATTAACATCGTAATTCATGTGACTGATATCTAAGCCTTCATCTTGAATTTGCAAATTTTCCGCATTAAATCCTCCGAGTTTTCCTAAGAAAAACCAAGAGTCAAACACTTCTTCAACATACTGTTTTTCACCGTTTGAAGGCACGTTGCTGAACTTCAGCCAAATCCAGAGGTCAAAGGGGTTAAACTCGCGAAACTCTACTTGCATTGTTTTTTGCTGTTTTTATAGTGGTGGTAAGGCTGGCGGCCCCCAGACTCCATCTGCATCTCTAATTTTATCGCGCATGGGGTCGCAGGCGCGAGATTTGCTGTCGAGACGGTTGCGGGTTCTGCACTGCTGAAAGAAGATTTCGGCTACTAAACTGCGCGGCAGTTGGTCGGGTTTTGCTAAGGCGGCGTCCAAGTTTTTTCTGGCTTCCTCAAGTAAGGTTTTGTTGCCGTTGTTCCTCTGGGATTGGGAAAATAAGATTTGTGCTTTTAGATAGAGAACTTCGGGATTATTTGGCGTTTCTGCTAGGGATTTGTTGGCAAACTCTAAAGCGCGATCGTACTTTTTCAAGTCTCGATAGCCTACTGCCATGCCGCGATAAGCTAAGTAGCGGGGAGAGGCTTTTTGTTCGAGTCTTTCAATCGCTTCGTTGGGGTTGGAAAAGGGCAGGTTTGTAGCTAGCATTAAGTCCATGTAGCCTTTGAGCAAGTTTAGTTCTGGGTCGTTGGGCGCTATTTTGTCGGCGGCATCTAGGTATTGAAATACTACTCGCAATTTACTCAAAGCTTGGGGCGCGCCTTTGGCAGTTCCTTGTTTGGCTATAATGTTTGCCCCTTCTAGAAAGTGACCTGCTGCTGTGTAGATGTTGCCGCGCAATGGATTAGTTTTAGCCAGTTTCTCGCCGACTTCGCGGGTTTTTTGCGCGTAGGAATTCATCGAGTTTAAGTCCTGCTCGATGTATGAGAGGGAGGCTGCCATTGCATAGGCTAGCGGCTCGTTTGGTTCGGCTGATAGTGCTTGTTGAATTTGAGTTTTTGCTTGTTTGTAGTTTCCTTGCTGAAACATTGTTTTGAAAGCGGTTTCGGTGTTGGGCCCGATCGCCTGCGGGTTGCTGCTGCGAAAGGGATCGCCCGCTACTGCCGAGTTAATGCAGATGCTGAGGGCGATCGCTGCTGCACTGGCGATCGCCCGCACTGTCTGTTTGGAACTTAACATTTGCTTGCCCAGCGATGCTAAAGGGGTTTTCGTCATCGTCAATTCTCTCAATGGAATATACTGTAAACTAGAAACATGAGAGTTAAATTTTCAGACTCTCGGGCCGCGACCAAAAAAAGAGTGAAATTTACTTGATTTTTTGTGGTTTTTGAGGTATATTTTAATAATGGAAGTGTAATTTATAAGATCCTAAAGAACATATTTCCATTATTAAAATATACCATGAACAGACAAAAAAATCAAACGCCTATCCTGAAAAAAAAGGAAACTTTTGTAAATATTTATGTAAAATAATTGTGTGCGATCGGCAACAACCAGAAACAGCCTTAACTATCAAGAGGACAACCAAGAGTTCCCTCATCCAACAATAACTATTTTTGTGACTGCCAACTGCCAATTGCCAACTGCCAACTGCTTTCCTAACAACTGCTTTCCTAACAACTGCCGTTAATGCTTTATCTAAAAAACTTAGTATATCATCCTACAGCCTGTCCGAATGCTATTCTGAAAAATATTAACTTAGAACTTCCCTCGCAGCAAATGGGGCTGATTGTGGGTCGCAGCGGTTCAGGCAAAAGTACGCTATTAGAAATATTAGCAGGTTTAGCGGAAAAAACTAGCGGCGACATCCGCTGGCGGGAACAAGAATTAACACCAGAACACTTGCAACAGTTAGGAGGTTTAGTGTTCCAGTTTCCCGAAAGGCATTTTTGCGGAGGCACAATTTTAGAAGAATTGCGACTGGGACATCCTGAATTGGGACAAGAACAAATTAACTCAGCAATGGCAGAAGTGGGACTCGGACATTTGCCGCTGCGGGCTTCCCCCCACGCTTTGAGCGGCGGTCAACAGCGCAGGGTAGCGCTGGCGGTGCAGCTAATTCGGCAGCCGCATTTGCTACTTTTGGACGAACCGACGGCGGGTTTGGATTGGTCGATGCGGCGGCAGTTGGTAAGCTTGTTGAGTAAGTTAAAAAGTCACTGGACTTTGTTGATTGTTACTCACGATGCTAGCGATTTGCTAAGCGTTGCCGACAGATTTTGGACTTTAGACCACGGGGATTTGCAGGAGGTCGATCGGGCTAAATTAGAAGCTAGGGAAACGAGTTTTGTTAGTCATTAGTTCTTAGTCATTAGTTAGTGCGGGCGGGTCTATCGCATTATGAAGCATTTTTAAGTGCAGAGAATTTGCAGAGCATACAAAAGAGTGGGAAGAGAAGATGAATCAAATGACAATGCCTGTGTTGCCCCAGATGAACGAGTTGTGGCAAAAAACCCTGAATTGGCAGCCGGATGAGTCGCAGCAGCAACAATTTCAGCGACTTTACGAGTTAATTGTCGAGGGAAATCGCTCCTTGAATTTAACTCGAATTACTGAGCCGATGGAGTTTTGGGAAAAACATTTGTGGGATTCTCTGCGGGGAATTGCCAGACTGCTGCCAGCTAATCACAATTCGGAAAATCCAGAATTCGCCGCCGAGTCGGTGCAGAAAGCGATCGACATTGGGACGGGTGGGGGTTTTCCGGGGTTGCCAATTGCGATCGCCCTGCCGCAACTATCAGTTACGTTGCTCGATTCAACGCGCAAAAAAATTACTTTTTTGGAAACAGTTTTGCCGTCTTTAGGGATAGAAAATGCGGCGACTTTGTTGGGTAGATCTGATGAAATTGCCCGATGGCCGCATCACAAACAAGCTTACGATCTAGCACTTCTTAGAGCAGTTGGAGCAGCTTCTCTTTGTGCTAAATACGCGCTGCCATTCCTGAAAAATGGCGGTTTAGCTGTGCTTTACCGAGGGAATTGGACGGTGGAGGAAGAAACGGAGTTACAAAGGGCGATCGAGCATTTGGGCGGCACAGTTGAGTCAGTCGAAGCATTCACAACGCCCGCGAGTCAGGGGGCGCGGCACTGCGTTTACTTGCGGAAAGTTGTACGGCAGTTCGATCGTCCCGTGCGCTAGCTAGTAGGGACACGGCACTGCCGTGTCCTGTATTTCATCTAATCGAAAACTACCCGATCGCCTGTTCGTAGCGCTTGTTAATTTCCGCCCAATTAACCACATTCCACCAAGCTTTTAAGTAGTCTGCCCGCAGGTTTTGATATTTGAGATAATAAGCGTGTTCCCAAACATCGTTACCCATAATTGGATAGTTGCCCTCCATGAAAGGAGTGTCTTGATTGGCAGTAGTTGTAATCTCAAGTTTGCCGGCTTTATTGCGGACTAGCCAAACCCAACCGCTGCCAAAACGCTTGGCGCCGGCATCGTTAAATTTTGTTTTAAAATCGTCAACACTGCCGAAATTTTGCTGGATTGCTGTTGCAATTGCCCCTGTGGGTTCGCCGCCACCTTTGGGACTCATGATTTCCCAAAACATACTGTGATTTAGGTGTCCGCCGCCATTGTTACGCACGGTTGTGCGAATATCTTCCGGCACTTTGCTCAAATCTCGCAGCATATTTTCCGCAGTGATATTTTTGAGTTGCGGGTATTTACTGACAGCATCGTTGAGGTTTTTAACGTAAGCGGCGTGGTGTTTGTCGTGGTGAAATTGCATTGTTCGCGCATCGATGTGCGGTTCTAAAGCATTGTATTCGTAGGGCAGAGGTGGCAGTGTAAAAGGCCCCGGAGTTTGAGCTATTTTGGTTGCTTCGGCTGTTGGACTTGCTTGCGATACATTATTTCCTGACGCTTGGCAAGCACCTGCGGTAATGGCTCCGACGGTGGCAGTCACCAAATACAAGAAATCTCGGCGTTTGAGAGTCATAAAAAGTACCTAAGTGAATTATTAACTGTTTTATCTCAGATTAAAGCAAAATGGGAGCGAGTTGAGAAAAAAAGTTGTATCGCCCGAATGGATGAGACGGATGGGCGATGGTTGTGAGAGTTTCTCAAGTATAGGCTAATTGTGTGCGCGTAACTAACTCACGTGCTCCGGTTCACCAATCCGGTTTCTGTCTCGAAACCGGGTTTTTTTTAGATTATTCTTGGGACAAGCGCTGGATGGCTTCGCCTCTAAAAAGCCGATCGGCTGCTTGAAGAATACCGGGAATTTTAGCAGCGTGCGGACTGTGGGCGAGAGGGCGGCGCAAGTCTAATTCATCGAGGCGATCGGCTTTTTGCCCCGGAAACCAGTGGCCCCCATTACCTAAAAGGTTGTAGCGCATCTTGCAATAGTCGATCGTATCGTAAGCCTGCGCCAAATTCCACAGCCACAAAATTACATAAATATTAATACCTCCTGGAGTATTTTCGATAGTTGGTAAACCGACGTGCCAAGTCTTAAACCAATCTTCTCCTAATTTATCAATTGCTGCTTTTTCTAATTTTTCTAATATCGGTGGCAAAATTTCATCGGCTCGATCTAACAATTCTACAGCTTTCATATGCTCGTTGAAATCTTCAGGTTTGGCGGCGCCCAAACTCAAAGTGTGTACTTGCGGATGCGACAAACAAAACAAATCGTTAAACACCATCGGACTCAGCGGATAGCACAAGTCTACCAATTTTTGCGGCGGGCTGTAAAGCTGACCGCCTTTGTCTGAAGGACTGATAATAAAAACGCCCATATCGTGACGTTTAGCAGCTTCAATAGCCGGCCAATTAATTTGATTTATGTAGTACCAGTGCAAGTTAAGATAATCGAATTGATTAGTTTCAATTGTTTTGACAATCACATCCGTCGGGCCGTGAGTGGAAAAACCAATAAACCTAACTTTCCCTTCTGCTTGCAACTTTCTCGCCACATCCATGCAGCCGCCCGGACGCACAGACTCCTCTAGCAATTCCCACGTATTAATGCCGTGTAGCGACAGTAAATCGACGTATTCCAGTTGCAAATAAGCTAAGGATTTTTCAAAGTCTTCGCGGAACTCTTGGGAGTTGGGTTTGGGACTAACTTTCGTTTGCACTATCAATTTTTCGCGGGGAAATTTCGGCAAAATCCACCCCAATTGCATCTCGGAAGTTCCGTAACCGCGAGCAGTTTCTATGTGATTGATGCCGCATTCAACCGAGTAGCGAATCGTCGCTTCTAGATTTTGTTGATTGTCTGGGGGAATTTCATTGGCTGGTACGTCTTGCCATTTGTACTGATATCTCATGCCACCGCAGGAAAAGACGGGCATGGATAATTCTGTGCGTCCGAATCTGCGATATTGCATAATAAAAAAAAGAGATATGAACTTATCAATACATCTAACTGTAGGGCGTCCACTTCGCATCGGTCATTAGACTGATTGCATAAATCTTTGATAGCCGGTCAACCGCAGATGTCAGGCAGATTAACGCAGATTAACGCAGATAATTTCTATAAGAGCGAGCGAATCAATACCATTCAAGTCTATAGCGGTTCTCAAGTAAATAAGGTACGTAGTTGGGATGCGAGCCCTCTGCTTTAGCCGTTATATAAATTATCAGTCATACCTCATCTACCTGAGAATAGCTATCTTGTATGTGCACAGTCAATCTGGACGCCGAAAAGCACCCTAGAAATTCAATCAGCGCTAACTATTTTCTATTTAGAAATCTCCCGTACTACTGGTTTTCCGTCTTTGATTTCCCCGACTAAAACCAAATCAGTACAGTCTACAAACAAACCATTTTCTAACACACCTGGAATGTTATTCAAGGTTTGTTCCATTTCGCTGGGGTTGGCAATGTCATCAAATTTGACATCGATTACCATATTACCTTGATCGGTAATTACCGGGCCTGCTTTTTTCACGCCCATGCGGAGTTCGGGTTTGCCACCCAATTTTTCAATGGCGCGCATCACTGGTGTTAATGCCATCGGTATAACTTCGATGGGGACGCGAAAAGTCGAACCCAATTTATCTACGATTTTGGAACTGTCAACTACTACAATAAATTGAGTGGCGAGGTAATCGACTACTTTTTCGCGGGTGTGGGCTGCGCCGCCACCTTTAATTAAGTTGAGGTGGGGATCTACTTCGTCAGCGCCGTCAATAGCCACATCAATTCTGTCAATTTCATCTAGTGTTGTCAGCGGTACTCCGTACTGTTTGGCTAACACTTCTGATTGAAAAGATGTCGGCACTCCCTTGATGTCTTTGAGTTTACCGGATTTTATGCGATCGCCCAATGCTTGAATAGTATAAGCTGTAGTTGACCCGGTGCCGAGTCCGACAATCATACCAGATTTTACGCGATCGGCGGCAGCAAAGCCGACTTGCTGTTTCATCAATTTTACTGGATCTTGTTCTGCGGTCATGTTCGGTACTCCTCAATAGTTTTAAGATTATACCATCCGGGCTTTGTATTCCTCCAAGATTTCAACACTCAGCGAGAAATCAATGCTTGCGATGCTTTTGTATTTGTCAGCGACTGGCAGCGCGAGCAATTTCACCGGCGTTTTTTGATTAACTCCAATCGCAGTTGTGTTTTAAGAAATGCGATCGCACCTTGTTTTGCTAATATTTTTCCTGATGATATTCCTATCCTCTATCATAAATCTCAACCATCAGTTCTAGCTTACACCAGCACTCAATTTCGCGGACTCGATATTTTGTTAAAAGTCTTTCCCGAAATTCGTCAAGCTGTGCCCGGAACCAGATTGAAAGTATTTTCAAGCATGAAAGTACACCAAATAGACGACAATGAGAACCAGCTTTTTTTAGGTCAACTTTACCGCCATTGCCAGGAAACAGAAGGCGTCGCAGGGCTGTTTCATTCTCACCAAAAAACTCATCCTTATGAGGAGATGGGGGGAGAGGGGGGATGGGGAGAAGGGCAGTATAAGGGATGACTCAAAAGCTCAAAAATTAATCACTCTCTTGAAGAGGGCTTTTCTCCCCATCTCCCCATCTCCCCCGATCCCCATCGGACCATCAACCGAGAATGAAACAGCCCTGGAAGGCCTCGATTATGTCGGTTCCGTACCGCAACCCGAACTCGTCCGGCAAATGCGTTCAGTCGCGGTTTTAGCTTACCCGAATACCTATTTGGAAACCTCATCTATTGCCGTGATGGAGGCGATGGCCTGCGGTTGCCGGATTGTGGCGAGTGAATTGGCAGCTTTGCCGGAAACAACTGCTGCATTTGCCCGTCTAGTTTAAATGTCAGGGAAGGAAAATTTTGCATCGATAACTAATTGGAAGCGGGCGGGCCAACCAGATTGGGAGGGATATACAAGGCGGTTTTTAGAGGCGATAGTCGGAGTTTTAAATGAGGGCGCGGGTGCGGACGGTGCAACTGCTGAAAATCGTCTGAGACAGCAGGTAGAATATATAAATCGATGCTGTACTTGGTCTGTCCGATCCCGATAGTGGGTAGAATGGTTGAATATTATTAGTGTAAAACCTGTAAGAGTGGCAGAGCAAATGATCGGGAATTATTTAGTAGGTTTAGAGGCAGTGAGAGATTATTTTCAAAAGGGAAATTTGCTGAAAGATCGAGGCGATCTCGGTGGCGCAATCGAGAACTATCAGAAAGCTTTAGAGTTTAATCCAGAAGATGCAGAAGTTCATAAAAAATTGGCGGAAGTTTATGTTTTGCAAGGAGAATTTGAAAAGGCGATCGCATCTTGTAATGTCTCTCTTAAATTTCAACCCAATTTTGCTCCTGCTTACTTGACCGCAGGCAATGCTTTGCAGAGTCAAGGCAAGCTGGAAATGGCAATTCAAGCTTACTTGCAAGCTTTAGAAATTCAGCCGGAATTTGCTGAAGCCAGCGCGAATATCGGCAGTATGTATTACAAGTTAGGGGAATTGGAACAGGCGGCAAGTTATTACCAAAAAGCTCTGGCAATTAATCCTCAATTAAGCTCAGTTAATATGATGCTGGGCAGCGTTTTGCACCATCAAGGCAAGTTAGATGCTGCAATTACTTGCTATCAAAAAGTGCTGCAACAGCAACCGGGAAATGCCAGCGCTGCGGAGAAAATATCGAGTTTGACCGCACAAAAAGAGCGGCTAACTACAGGCAGCAAATTTATAGAATTAGAAACAGAATCAGGCGAAGCCCAACCACTATCTGTAAACAAAGATGAAGGCTACGGCTTGCAGCCTTCGAGCATCAATTTGCCGCCAGCGCCCACCGCTGAGACTGTAAATACTCCGTTTACAAACCCCGCCGAACTTTCCGAACAAGTTACCTCGCTCAATGTTCCAGATAGCGGACAAGTTGCCAATTTTGAAGAAGTAGAACCGTACAAAAAACTGGCAGAACAGTTTTTAGTTGAAGGTAAAATTAAAGAGGCGATCGCAGCGTGTCAGCAAGCGCTAAAAATTCGACCGGATTTCATCCACGCTTACGTCACTTTAGGCAATGCTTTGCAAGCAGAAGGCAAAAATGAAGCTGCGATTCGATCGTATTCTCAAGCCCTAGAATTGCAGCCAAACTTTGCGGAAGTGCGCGCCAATATCGGCAGCATGTATTTCAAAATGGGGCGTTTGGAAGAAGCGATCGCCCATTACCAGCAAGCCATTGCTCTCAGTCCAGATTTAGCGGGCGCTCACTGGAATTTAGGTAAAGTATATCAGAAACACGGCAACATAGAAGCAGCGATCGCCTGTTTTAAAAGAACATCCGAACTCAACCCCCAGCTAGTCGGTGCAGACTTCCACTTTAACTTAGGCAATCGACTTTTGAGCCAAGGAAAGCGCGAGGAAGCCATCGAAAGTTACGAAACAGCGATCGCCATTAAACCGGATTGGGCCGAAGCTTACGGTAACATCGGCAGCGCGCGATCGCAACAAGGCAATCTCGACGCCGCCATCGCTTACTATCAAAAAGCTGTAGCTTTAAAGCCGCACTTAGAAGTTTTGCACTTCAATATAGCCAATTCTTTTTTACAGCAAAACAAGTACGAAGAAGCGATTGCTAATTATCAAAACACTCTGAAAATTAAGCCCGACTGGCCGGAAGTTCACGCTAACCTCGGCAGTTGTTTTTCCATGCAGGGGCGGCTGGAAGAAGCTTTAGCCAGCTATCAGCAAGCTTTGGCATTAAAACCGAATTGGGCAGAGGTTTACTGCCGGATGGGACACATTCAGAAACAAGACAAGCCGTTGGAGGCGATCGCCAATTTTGAAAAGGCGATCGAATGCAACCCCAAATTTAGCGAAGCCTACCAACAACTGTGCGACTTGCTAAGCCATTCCACCAACCTCGCCGGCGCCCGCAGCGTAGCCGACAAATACTGCGAAAACTGCGGCGAAAACGCCCCAGTCATGTCAGCTACAGCCTACGTCTTTTCCTACCTGCAATCAGGTGTCAGCCAACAGGCAATTCAGAAACTCGAAGAAATCGAAAAACTATGCTACGAAAAGGTCGAAACCTTTAGCGTAATTGAACTAAAACTGCTCTACGAAATCTTCCTGTTTGCAGTTTCTCACCTGCGAGACAACCGCGAAAAAAATGCCAGTTTTTACAGACTCATTGCCAAAGAATACTACCAAAAAGCCGTCCCGAAGCGCCAGGAAATTAACAGAAGCAACCGCCTAGCAAATTACCAAACCAAAGAACAGCGTCCTTTAAAAATCGGCTTCCTTTCCAAACACTTCCGCCGCCACTCAGTAGGCTGGTGCAGCGAAGCTTTAATTCGCGAATTAAGCAACATCACCCCCCACGTTCACCTTTACGTCACCGGCAAACTCCACCGAGATGAGGTTACGCAGCGGTTTGAAGACATGGCGGGCAAGTTTTACTGGCCTAAAAAATATCCAAACGGCTTCGCTGACGGCGGTGAAATCTTCGCCGAAGTAGCGCAAGACAACTTGGATGTTTTGATAGACTTAGACTCGATGACAGTCCCAACAAATGTGGAAGTTTTATACCAATATCCTGCGGGTATTTGCGTTTCTTGGTTGGGATTTGACGCACCCTACATTTCAGATAATCACTACTTTCTGTGCGACCAACACACTCACCCCCCTGGTGTTGAAAAAAATTACTTAGAACAGTTAGTAAGATTGCCGGCAGGTTCGGTAGCAATTGGCGCACTGCAAAGCATTCCTGTAAATCGAGAGGCGATTAGAAATGCTCTCGGAATTGGCTTAGATCGAATGACTTATCTGTGCGTTGCGCCCGGCAGAAAAACCAATCCAGAAATGGTACGAGCTCAAGTTCAAATCCTTAAGGAAGTACCAGATAGTGTGTTAATCCGCAAAGGTCAAGGCGACCCGGATATTATTCACAGCACTTACCGCGAAGAATGCGAAATTCAGGGAGTAGATTTTGGTCGGATTAAGTTTATAGGGCAAACCAGAAGCGAAGAAGAACATCGGGCTATTTATTATGTAGCCGACGTGCTTTTAGATTCCTATCCTTACAACGGAGGGACGCACAATTTAGAGGCTTTGTGGGCGAATTTGCCAGTGGTAACTCGATCCGGCGACCAATATCTTTCGCGGATGGGTTACGCTTTTCTGAAAAGTGCAAATCTTGATGTCGGTGCGGCGTGGAGTTGGGAAGAATACACGCAGTGGGGAGTGAAGTTTGGCCGGGATGCTGGTTTCAGAAATGCGGTGAAAGAGCATTTAGTAAAATCTAAGCAGCCAGAACATCTTGCACCTTTGTGGAATCCTAAAAAGTTGGCTGAGGATATGTATGAGGTGTTTCAAAAACTGTTAGCTAAATAAGCGGGGAATTGGGCATTGGGCATTGGGCATTGGCATAGCAATCCCTCATCATTTGTGAACTGCTTTCTTAGTCTCTTCTCTTCCTCTGCGCCCTCTGCGTTCTCTGCGGTTCAATAAAAAAAGAGATATCAGGTAGAGAAACGCGGTTTCTGGATATTTGTACGCTACTCCCGGTAAAGTTTTGTAAAACAAAACCGTGAAAATGCGTAAAAATTCCGCGCCGAGTCTGATAGATAAATAGCTGATTCATAGTACCGCGATCGCACTAACTTTATGCCAGTTAGGGCGATCGCTTTTTTAGCAACACCAGTTTCAAAAAAGAATGCAACTGCCGACAACCTCCAAACGACCAGCTTCATCAGTTATTCCCAAATCTAAAATCTAAAATCTAAAATCTAAAATAACCTGACTACTGACTAATAGCCACTCGATCGCGCCCGCCAGACTTAGCTCGATAAAGCGCCCGATCGGCCGATTCAATCAACATTTTCGGCGAGTTTTGACCTTCAGAAATCGTCGCCACCCCCATGCTGAGAGTCACGCAATCGCTGACAACAGAATTGATGTGGGGAATTGCCAAAGCTTTGACACGCTGGCGGATTCCCTCAGCAACAGCCTGTGCATTCGCGAGATCCGTATTGGGCAAAATTACCGCAAATTCCTCGCCGCCGTACCTAGCAGCCAAATAGAGGCGTTCTGCGGGTGCGTTTGTACAAGCATCCCCGATCGCCCGCGCCACTTGCTGCAAACAAGCATCCCCGGCTTGATGGCCGTAATTGTCGTTGTAAAGTTTAAAACAGTCAATATCGCACAGAATCAAAGATAGCGCTTCCAAAGAGCTCGACTGTTCCCATTCCCGGTTGATCACCTCGTCAAAACGGCGGCGGTTAGCTAGTTGAGTCAGACTGTCCAAATTCGCCAGCCCGTCCAACCGCTGGTTGGCCGCAGCTAGCTGCTGGTAAAGTAAAGATTGTTCGATCGCGATCGCCACTTGAGTACCCAACTGACTCAGCAAATCCACGTCAAACTGCTGCCACTGGCGGGGCGCCGAACAGTGGTGGGCAATCAGCAAACCCCACAACTTCGGCACTTGACAAGAACTGTTACCTTCCCTCGGTTCTATTCCCTGCTGGACAATCGGCACCACCAAATTTGCCTTCACCTGACACGCCGCCAAAAAATTAATGTGACACTCGGTCAAACTAGAAGCACGAATATCCTCTATGGCGCGAATGCGACCCTTTAAATACTGTCCGATGTAAGTATTGGCAAAACAGCAATCGTCAATTCCCATCCCCTTCAGCGGTATCCATCCTTCTCCAACCGATTCCACCACCACATCTCCGTTCCAGTCGGGTCGGAAGCGAAAAACCAGCACGCGATCGGTTGCCAAAAACTCCCGCACTTCCGCTACTGTAGTGTTGAGAATATCTTGGAGATCCAGAGAAGAACGGATGCGCGATTGAATCTGTGCGATCAAGCGTTCCCGTTCTATTTGTTGCCGCAGCGCGACTTGGGCTTGCTTGCTTTCAGTAATGTCCCGACCTTCCGGCAGCAACAATACTATTTTGCCCGTTTCATCCGCGACCGGTTTGAGAGAAAAATCAACTGTTGCCGTCCGATTTACACCTTGAACTTCCACTTCATAGCGGACAAATTCACCTTTTGCCGATCGAGAAATCGCCTCTTGCAACTGTTCCTGAACTTCCTCAGAATCTCCCCACCAAGGCAACAGCCAAAACGGTTTATTGGCAACATCCCGCAGCTTAATTCCCGCAAAATCCAGAGAAGTTTGGTTAGCTTCCAGCAGAGTGCCGTCCGGTTTCAACAAGCTCACAAATTGGAAAGAAGAATCAAAAATTGCCCGAAAGCGCCTTTGAGAATCTCCCAACATGGCCGTCACCTTTTCGCGAGAGGTAATATCGCGGAAGCGCCACACCCTGCCAATAATATTATGTCCGACGCGAATCGGCTGCGTGTAGCGCTCAAAAGTGCGGCCGTCTTTAAATTCTAAAATATCGCAACCTTTCGACTCCGCATCGCTATAAAATTCTTTAACTCTCTGCAAAAAAGCTCTCGGATCTTTAACTTGCTTAGTGAGAAATGCCAGCCGCACCGTTCTATCCATTGAGTTTCTAACTTCTTCATAAATTCCCCACATTTGAACTAATTTTTCGTTAAAACTAATCAGTTCTCCGGCGGTAGTAACGGCGAGAATGCCGTCTGCTGTTGCTTCTAAGGTAGCGTGCAGCAGAGACAGCGTTCGCTCTAATTCTGCTGCGGTCAATTTGCGTTCTGTGAGGTCTCGGACTGCTTTTACCTGCACTAAACGACCTTCCCAAAATACGAATTTGCTGCGAACGTCAGCAGGAAAAGCAGTTCCATCTCGCTTGAGAAAAATAGTTTCACAGACGGTATTGCTGGCTGCAGAAATCATTTGTGGCGCCTGTTTGTACGATCTCGGCGACAGCAGTTCCAGCAAGCTCATTCCCACCATTTCCGCCGGTTCGTAACCGAAAAGTTCGGCAAAATTGCTGCTGACACTCAAAATTGTGTCGCGGTCAGCCACGGCAACTGCTTCAAAATAAGCTTCGCATTCGAGCAAGCGCGCTGCTGAGTGGCTACTGTCATTTTTGCTAGAGGAATAGCTGTTGTTAATTAGCTGTTGCAATTGCGTATTTGCAGAGTACAAAGCGGTCATGGCTTGCCTGTACATAGCAGTACGTTTTTCGACTTTTTGTGCGAGGCGATCGCGATATTCTCGCAGTTCTTTTTCGACTATAATTAAATCACTAATATCTACTGCAAACACGATTACGCCAGCGACTTTACCTGTTTCGTCGCGGTAAGGTATTTTATCTGTCCGCACCCAGCATTTTTGACCCGAAGCTGTTGGTAGCAGTTCGACTTGTCCCTGCTTGGGAACGCCGGAATTGATTACTTCCAAATCTTCTAAATAATATTGTTCTGCTTCGTCTGGATAGATTTCATAAAAAGATTTACCTTCTAATTGAGCTGCGGGCAAACCTCTCGATGCAGCGGCGGCTTGATTAATTCGCAGCAGGCGACTTTCGGTATCTTTGAGCCAAATCATCGCCGGCACGGAATCAAAAATAATTTGTTGTTCTTGTTGCTGCAGGCGTAGTTCGGCTTCTGCTTGTTTTCTTTTAATTATTTCTTTTTGCAATTTTTGGTTAGCTTTTTTGAGCTCAGCAGTACGTCTTTCTACTCTTTCTTCTAGTTTATCGTAGTATTGGGTCAGCAAGTTTTGCTGCTGTTCGTGCCGAATAGCTTCTAATTTTAACTTTTCGCTAGCTGACAAACTTGAGGATACAAAATCTGCTAATATTTGGGTAAATTCGTGTTCTTCTTCCGTCCAATCACCGTCGGAACCCTGGCGTTCGGCGCTGACTATCCCCAACCTTTGACCTGATAGCACAATCGGGACGTTTAACAGGGAAGTCGTGCCCCGATCGAGCAAATAAAGACCGACAAGTTCTCGCGTTCTGGGGTCATTTTCGGCCGCCACTGTTGCGATCGCACTTGCTGATTTTAAAGCTTGAAAATATGCAGGACAGTCGGCTGCTGTGATGATTATTTGTACGGAATGGAGTTTAGTATTTTGTTCGTAAAGGTCGATGCAGTGAAGCTGCGTTTCGTCTTCGCCATACAGCCAAATACTGGCTCGATCGCAGTTGACAATGCTGACAGCGGTTTCTGTTACTTCGCGGATGAAGTCTTCTATATTGTTGCGTTCTTTAAGTTGACTTTTGGCTAATTTGGCGATCGCTAAAGTTGGACTGCACCAAATTGCTCTCTGGTTGGGCGACCTGGGGTACTGCGAAGCACCCTTAATTTCTTCGCAAACTAACAGTACAGCCGGCCGTTGGAAATTCGCAATTGAGCGACCGTCGGTATTTTCTTCTATTTTCCAATCTACCGCCGGCATTGGGCGCGCGGTTGCTTTTACCATAATAATCCTGCCGTCTTTGCAAGTTAAGCAGCCTTCCCAACAGGCAATTTTTGGAGTTGGCGTACCGTTTTCCGGCTGGGCCAATCCGGCAAATTCTGCCTGCATTTTGCCTTGCTCCTGACAGTAAAATATGTTAAAAATTGAATGACAAATTAATTCCTGCGATTTGTAGGCGAGGCGAGACGCGCCGAATTGATTGAGCGAAAAAACTCTTCCCAAAGCGTCTAAAACGAAGTAAATGCCCGGAAAATTCTCGTAGAGAGTTCCATACCAATCTTGTTCGGCTTGTTGGCTGCACGAAAGTTTTTCTGTCGCGAAGTCGCCGTCCGTGTCGGTCAAGTGAGAATAGTTGGTTTCGGGGTTGCTTGAATGACTTTTCTTAGCAAACACTTTTAGTTTAACTCGACTGTAATTAATTTTACTTTCTGGAATTTAACTTTTTTGTGAAACTAAATTAAACCTGTTGTTTGAAAAAAGTTACAAGTTGTAACAAAAATACCACTTGTCCAGAGTGCTGGTTTTCCCTTCCCCATCCAACCACTGTGTTTGTTTTTAGCTGGTACACGGTCTGCCGACGATATTTCCCGCTAGTTGCAATGCCAGCAGGTTTAGCTGCAATTACCCAGTCTGTACTTTTAGCATCCAAGACAATAAAAAAAAATCGGCAATCAATGGTTTTAAGTATATATGATAACACTCAAATACCTAGTATTGGGACTGACCTACTTCGGATTCGGTTGGGGATATTTGCCGGGGCTGCGGATGAACCGGGTGGCGGTTGCAATTATCGGGTCAGATGAGTGCGGTGGCTTTGGGGATACTCGACCTGAAAACTGCTTGGGAGACGATCGACCCAAATACGATGTTTTGTGTTGGGAATGACGATCGCGAATACAGTTAATTTGACTGTGGAGCAAATATTTGCAATACTTAAGTTAAGTAAATCTTATAATGCACAATCAACCACGGGCTTTAGTCCTATAGTTTATACTTAATCTTGTGCAGCAAACGCTAAGGAGATAAGAAAGAGTGAGTACCCTAAAACCCGCTGCGAAACCCAGACTTAATTCTGCGTTCAAACAACTGATGTCCTTACACTGGGTCATGTCAGCTTGCTATTTAGTGCTGTTTATTAGCGGTACGTTTATGGCTCGATTGCCGAGAGAATTGTTTGTTCGAGGCCCCCTTTACGATTTTCACAAATCCCTAGGGGTGCTGACAATGGCTTTGCTGACTTTGCGGATTTTAACTCTACTGCGAGTATGGTGGAAAAAATATACGA
This sequence comes from Microcoleus sp. F8-C3, assembly GCA_036704825.1. Taxonomy (GTDB): domain Bacteria; phylum Cyanobacteriota; class Cyanobacteriia; order Cyanobacteriales; family Microcoleaceae; genus Microcoleus. Next base: position 46,677 of record JAUBSN010000013.1, read on the forward strand.
AACGCCTGCCCAAGTTTACGAAGGAATGGTACAAAAATGTTGCTCTGCACGCAAGTTTGTACGTTTTTATGTGGTTAGTTCCGGTTGCTGGTTTCTTGCTTTCTAACTCTTACAAAAGTAACAATGTGAAATTTTTCGGAATTGTTTTGCCGGATATGTTTCCGCAGAATTCCGCAATAGTTGATCTGGGAAGGAGTTTGCATTTTTGGCTTGGATACACGTTTTTAGCGTGCGTAATTTTGCATATTTTAGATCAGAAGAAAGTTGTGAGAGCTAATTGGCGCAGGTTGACAAATTTTGTTCGCACCAAGTTCCCAAAGTCTCAAAAGGTTGGATAAATTTGCGAGGGGTACTATATAGCAATCATAAATGAGTCGTAAACTTTTTACCCCACCCCAACCCTCCCCTTATAAAGGGGAGGGAGTAAGAAATTCACAAATGATGCGAGGATTCCTATATCTCAATTGGCAATGATAAATTTACTGCCAAACTGGCTATTTTCCACGGCGATATTTAGCGCTAGTGGCAATGCCAGCAGGTTTAGCTGCAATTACCCGGTGTGTACTTTGAGCATCCCAGACAATGGAAAAAAGCCACAATCAAGGGTTTTAAGTATATATGATAACACTCAAATACCTAGTATTGGGACTGACCTACCTGGGATTCGGTTTGGGATATTTGCCGGGACTGCGGATGAACCGGGCGGCGGTTGCAATTGTCGGGTCAGGTTTTGCGGTGGCTTTGGGAATACTTAACCTCAAAACTGCTTGGGAGGCGATCGACCCAAATACGATCGTTTTTTTGCTGGGAATGATGGTCGTTAATTCGGCTTTAGGAGCATCGGGTTTTTTTCAACTCGCTTTGGAGTTTTTAACTCGCTTTACTCGTTCTCCTTTCGGCATTATGGTGGCAGTTACTTTTGGCAGCGGCATTCTATCGGCATTTTTTCTCAACGACACTACTGCTATTTTGCTGGCCCCTTTAACGCTGAGTCTGACTCGCTCTTTGTCTCTCAATCCCCTCCCTTATCTTTTAGCTTTAGCCGGAGGTACTAATTTAGGTTCAGTAGCAACTGTGAGTGGCAACCCGCAAAATATTCTCGTCGGTTCTTTTTCGGGAATTAGTTATTTGGAATTTGCTCGGTCTCTCGCACCAGTAGCTTTAATTTGTTTGCTGGTTCAAGTAGCTTGGCTGTACTTGCTTTATCCAGAAGTGCGTTCTTGCAAATCTTTGCCGGAGGTTCCCCAAGTCCGCTATCGATTGTTCAAGCCTTTACTGGCAAAAAGTTTGTGGGTGACAGCAGGACTTTTGGTAGCTTTTTTAGCGGGTGCACCTTTAGCAGAATCTGCCTGGATAGCTGCCAGTATCTTGTTAATTACTAGGCGCGTCAAGTCCGATCGCATTTTGCAAGGCGTTGACTGGAATTTGCTAGTGATGTTTGCGGGATTGTTTGTGGTGACTAAAGCAACTCAACAACTGGGTTTGTTGGACAATTTAACTAATTTGACTAATACGCCGCTGAATTTGTTGGGAGTAACGGTTATTCTTTCTAACTTAATTTCTAACGTACCCGCAGTGTTAGTTCTGCAATCGGCGATTGTCAAAACAGATACGCAAGCTTGGCTGTTGTTGGCAGCGGCTTCTACTCTGGCGGGGAATTTAACTTTGTTGGGTTCTGTGGCTAATTTAATTGTAGCTGAAGTCGCAGGACAATCAGGCGATCGCCTGACTTTTAAAGAGCATTTGCGGTTCGGGCTGCCGCTGACTTTTGTTACTTTGGGAATAGCTTATTTTTGGCTGTACTAAAAGGCTATAATTATTGCACTATCATGGTCGTGCAATTAAATTTTAGCTTTGGGCTTTTACCTGTGCGAACTAGCTTTGTTTTCGATGAACCGCAGAGGGCGCAGAGGGGATATGAGAAGAGAATAAATGAGAGGGAAAGAGGTAGTTTTATAGCCGATCGCAGATTTCGGTATAAAGTCTTTAGATTCCTGTTTTGGGGACAACTGCAAAAGTCGCGATTTTCCAAGGCTCTATCTTAAATCCTCGTCCTTCGGGCAACTTTTCAGACAAATTGGCAGGCCGTTCTAACAAATCTACTGGCTCTACAATTTCTAATCCCAAATCGCTCTTGAATTCTAGCACAGCCTCCTTCCCCTCGGATTCGCAACACCGCAAAATCCACACGTTAGAATCGTCTTCCGACTGTTTGAAAGCCATCAAAACTAAATTCTCCGCCGACAAATCCAAGAATTTACCAACAGCAGGTAAACTCTTATTTCGATTTTCTCCCAACTGCGGCAACACCTTTACTAGCAGCGGCAAATTCAACTCGCAGCCGCGCCTAACTGTGCAAGCATCTTGCCAATTTCCAGCGTGGGGATAGACTGCACAAGTAAATTCGGAAACTCCTACATCTGCTTGTTCATCCGGCCAAGTCGAACCGCGAAGCAAAGTCAGCCGAATTCGATTCGGTTGAAGGTCGCAACCGTATTTGCAATCGTTGAGCAAACTCACTCCAAAACCGTCATTGCTGATATCAGTCCAGCGCCAAATCGGCACTTCCCATTTGGCTTTTTCGGCGGGTGTTTGCGGCTTGGTTGTGCGTGCGATCGCACCGCCGGGAATTTCGCAAGTTGCCAAATCTGCTTCTACATTTAACCCAAAGGCTGCTTTTACTAAAACGTGAGTTTCTTGCCAATCTGCAACTGTCTTGATTTTCAGCAGCGGCGAACCTATTTCTACTATATAATCTTGGCAAAACTCCGATTTGCCAATTTGTCGGACTGCGCGCAAACTCTGCCGTATTTCTCCCTGCTCTACCCAAGCAATCTCTTTGAGTATAGGCGCTGGTAGTTGATGTTTTTCATAATTTGGGTCTATGTTCCAAGCATCCCAGTATTGACCGCTGTCTTGAAATGCTTGCAGTTGATTGCCGCCTGCTGCATTCAAGACTTCTCGGTTATTTACTTTATCCCAAATGCTGGATAAATCCCCGGTTTGTCCGTCTACTGTTGCCCGAATAAATTCATTTTCTAGAACCATTTGTGCGGCTGCAAAATGCGTTTCTTGACAAGGTGTGTTTTTTTGTGCTATACCGTATGTAAGTTTTGATAACTCTGTCTTTTTTTCGGTTTCTGGACTCGCGGACGCATTATCCACAGTTTGAGCGTCTTCGCGACACAGCCAAAACACCTGGTAGCCAACGGCGGGGAGATTATTTGCCCAGAATAACAGTGTAGATTGCGATTGCGGTCGATCGCCCCTGACAATCTGCGAAGCCAGTCGCCGTCGGGAAAAATCGTAAATTTGCCAAGCTGAATCAGCAGCATCGGGAAGCGGTACGGCAACAACCTCAGAGCGCGACCAATTGAGAGTATTGAAAATCAAAATCGGTTGAGCGTCGGGCTGCGGAGGATTCGGCAGAGAAATTTGAGCCGAGATTGCATCCAAAGATTGTAGCAGGATTTCGCGACAAGTGCGATCGACCTCGGCAAAGGCTAGATTAGCATCCGCGTAAACTTGGGCGATCGCAGAACCGGGCAAAATATCGTGAAACTGGTTAAACAAAATTTGTTTCCAAGCAGATTCTAACTCGGATTTCGGATAAACCGCACCAGTACAAATCGCTGCCAGCGAAGACAGCAACTCAGCTTGATAGAGCAATTCTTCGCAGCGGCGGTTTTGGCGTTTTTGGTCGGCGCGAGTCGTGTAGCAACCCCGGTGGAATTCTAAATAAAGTTCGTCTTTCCAAACCGGGAGAGTGCGGGGAAGAGTTTTGAGTTCTGAGATGGGAGGATTTGCATCCGAAATTCCCGACAAATTGGACAATTCTCGCGCCCCCAAATTCCCGACGGTTTCGACAACTGGCAAATTTTCCTGAGTGTCCGATTCTGAAACATCGCTTTCGGACTTAGTTGCGGAAATTGCCGACAAGTTTGACAATTCTCGCGCCTGTAAATTCTCCGGGTTGTCGGATTCTGGAACATAGCTTTCGGACTTAGTTACCGCAACTGCAGGCAAAAACTGACTCTCAATCAAAGACAAATAATCAACCGCTTTCGCAAACTCCAACTTCGGGAAAAAAGGCGACATTTCCCAGCGTTTCGCCACCTCCAACATATCGCGAGTCGGGCCGCCGCCGTGGTCGCCAACCCCAGGCAACCAAAGAGCATCTTGCAAACCAGTTTTAACTTGCCAGTCAAAAGCATAACTTGCCATTTTCACAGATTCTATACTTTCGCCAATGGGAGGAGACATCATGCTAAATATTTTAGTACCGTCCAACCCTTCCCACCAAAACGCACCGTGGGGAAATTCCGTTGTATCGTTCCAACGCAACTTTTGCGTCACAAAATAATCAACTCCACCTTGCCGCAAAATCTGAGGTAATTGCCACCCAAAACCGAAAGTATCCGGTAGCCAAGCCACCCGCATCAATTCCCCAAATTTTTCTTTTGCATAACGCTGTCCGTAAAAAACTTGCCGCACCATTGATTCAGCAGAAATCAAGTTTAAATCCGGTTCAACCCACATCCCGCCGACAACTTCCCAACGTCCGACGGCCACCTGTTTTTTAATCGCAGCAAATAAGTCCGGCCGATGTTCTTCCATCCAAGCATAAAGCGCCGGAGTTGAATGGCAGAAAATCAAATCGGGAAACTCCGATTGCAATTTCAATACCGACTCAAAAGTTCGCTTTGCCGCTTCCCAAGTTTCCGGGACAGGCCACAGCCAAGCTAAGTCTAAATGAGCGTGACCCACCAAATAGATTTTACCTGTATAGATAGATGTCTGTTCGCCGCTTTCTCCTATATATATAGATGTAGCATTGCTATTTTCTCCAACCTCCGAAACTTCCTCTCTTATTCCTCCCTCTGCGCCCTCTGCGCCCTCTGCGGTTCCCTCATCTAAATCCCCAGAAAAAGATGTCAGTTCACCACTTTCTCCTATATATATAGATGTAGCTTTGCTATTTTCTCCATCCTCAAAAACCCCCTCCCTTATTCCTCCCTCTGCGCCCTCTGCGCCCTCTGCGGTTCCCTCATCTAAATCCCCAGAACAAGCCCGCAGACATCCCAGTAAATTGTGCCGCAAAACAGACAGCGATCGATCGAACTTTTCGCGATCGCACACCGCCGACCAATCGATCAAATCCATCGCCAAACCAATCTCAGATTTCAGCGTTTCCCCCTTGACAAATCTGGGGCGATTTGCTATTGTTTCAGTGGAGAGGTATTGGGAATTTACATTTTCTAAATTTAGAGTTAGGGAATTTTGCAAAATCTCTAATTCGGCAGCTACAAAACCCGGATCGAAACAAGAAGAGTCCGCAGCTTCGTACAAACAAATCGATCGCACTAAAGCACCGTTATCGTGACCCGGACTTACCAACCGCAAAATTACTAAAAATTCATCTCCGGGATTGGCCGACGAACTCAACAAAACTCGATCGGCAAAATCAAATAAATCTCCCTGTCCGACTAACTCGCCGTTGACAAAAATTTGAGCATCTTCTGCCCACCAAGTCAAGCCCAGCAGCAACCGCAAACCAACCACAGGATAGCCGTGCAAATTGTCAGGAATTACAAATTGCTGGCCCAAATACAAAACTTGCTTCCCCGACGGCCAAGCAATATGTCCTTTGCTGTTAAGTTCAGCAACAGGACTGTTACAAATATTTACCGAAGAGACAGCAGAGTCAGAATCGCAGTACCTCCAACCAGACTGAACCTCCACTTGACTGAGGCGGCGCAACTTTTCGACAGCGGCAGAAATATTGTTGCTAGCAAGTGACACAGAAGCGCTCATATTTCGCTAAAATCAAACTTGTGCAGGAATCAAAGATCGGATTGAACCGCCCCGACGCAAAGGACGCGAAGAAATAAAGGTTTCAGAGGGTTTGAAGCGGAGATTAAAATCTCGCTTTGATTTTACAGCAATATTCAGCAATTCCCTGAATTCAATAATTAAACTTATGTCCAACGGTTACTACGGCCCCTACCAAAGCCGACTATTAAATTTTATATCGAAACAGTCCCGCCAAGTCGCCGACAATTGCGATCGAACTTGGCGTCAAATTAAAGAAACAACTCTCACCGCCACCCAAATTCTGCTTTATCCAGCTTATTTGCTGGTGCAAAGTTCCCGAATGCTGGGCAGACAGTTGCGGGAATCAAGTCACAAAGTAGATTTACCGGAACTGCAAGAATTTGGCGGTGACGAAAATCCCGATGGGCAACAAAATTGGTATCAGGGGGAAGTTTCCGAGGAAAATTCGATCGCCGAAATTTTGCACCTCGCCGAAAATTTGCTAAACTCGTCGCAAACTGCGAAAACTTTAGCCAGCTTCCCGCTGTTAATCGATCGGGGAAATGCTGTTAACGATTTACCTCCGGCTATCAATTTTAGCGGACAAACCGCCAAGCATCAAACAACTTCCGTCTTAGAACACCCGCTTGCTAAAACTGAATTAAAACCCCAAGCAAAAGTTGAGGGAATTGCCAGTTTTATCCCGGCCCGCACTTTAGTATTGGTCGGAGGTGAAAATCAGATATTAGATATTTTGACACCCGAACAGCAGGAACTGCTCGAAGGTCGCATAACTTGGGAAGTAGCAAACTGCGGGCCCGAACGGCGGGAAATTACCCAAAAAGAATTAAAATTTAATCTCGGTTTGGAGTCAGCGGCAAAAAAAGCGCAGTTGCCGCCGGTGCGTCGTTTTTGGGAATTGATGGCATGGCTTCAGACGAGCCCGGTTGCTATCAAAAGAAATCAGTTTGGAGAATCAATCCTCGCAGTTAAAAAAGCGATCGACCGCAATTCAATCCTAGTCCAAACAACCCGCGCGCAGATTGAATCAAAAATCGCACAGCAGTCAATAGCAGCATCCAATTCGATCGACCGCAATACCCCAAAACTAGAAACTAATTTTAGCAGCAAGTTCGATCGACCCGTTAATCCTCTCTCGTTTGTTACATTACTCGATCGCGCCGCCGTCAACCTGGAAGAATTTACCCTTCCCCCGCCGGCAAAAACCATCGCCCAACCCACAGAAAACCCCGGAGTCAAAATTAATACATCCGGAACCGAAACCAATTTAGAATTGTCCGCCCGCGACATCCTCGAAAAATACGCTCGAAACATCGAACAAATGATTTGGTCGTCAGTAGACCACCTTTTGGGCAAAGAAACGGCAGCCAGCGATAATACGGAGAAATCAGTCGCAATTCAGTATTATTTGAAACAGCGAAAAGAACAAGAAAACACCGAAAAAAGCCCGGAGGTCGATCGACCGTGGCTGAACTGGCAAGACTTATTCGGGGAAGCAGCGCCCCCGCATTTAATCGACGGCAGTTCTGAAGCCGAGGCAGCAGGTCAAAGCGCCATATCACAACCCAGTCCAAAAGTCAAGCAAAAAATTGCAGAATTAGGAGAAATGGCAGAAGGTCAATCGACCGCAGTCTCAATCTCCCCTTACCCCGAAGCAATTCACCGAATGCTCGGACTGCTAAAACAGAGCTTGCTGGCAAAAAGCCCAAAAAGTCAACCCCAAACAGCATCTGATTTAGCAAATACTCAAAAAAATAGCTCTGCACTCGCAGCAGAATCAACCCCAGGGCGCGCGCAGGAAACCGAAGTGCCAAAAAACACCAACCCCAACTCCCGACAAAACAGCCAATCCCCAGCAGCGATAACCGAGCAAACCAGCAGATACACCGCCGCCCAACAAAAAAAACAGAGTCCGGGCGTCCCAGCAGAAGACGACTACTTAGAAACAAAAGCAGAATCGATGGGATACATTAAGCACCCGCTAGAACAAGTGCTCGAATGGCTCGATCGAATCATGCTGCGGCTGGAAAACATCGCCGAGCAACTCTGGAATTGGGCAAAAAGCAACTTGCCAAAAATCCTCAAAAGCAAAGATAAAATTGACTAATCTTTAGCTTATGATAAAAAAGTTGCCGCAACAGCAGCAAATCAGCTCAGTATTATGCCATCTTTGGAGACTCCCACAGTGCTAACCCTCAAAATCGTAGTTAATGTAGTTGTTTTATTTTTTGTTTCCCTGTTCATCTTTGGATTTTTGTCCAATGACCCAGCCCGGAACCCCAACCGCAGAGACATGGAATAAACAAGCTATCCCGACCGCTTGCTGGGGGCACGCCACCGCAGCCCCTGCAACAGCCGACAAACCCGGAAAAATTAGTCGAACAAAACTTGACCTCGCCCAAAAAAGGATACAAGCCCTCGAATCCCGTCGCGGAGAGCTCAAAATTTTAGACCCTTCGACCCAACGGCCGGTGAGCGGCCAAACCCCTAGTTCCATCTCCCAGATTGAAAGCTGCAAGTAAATCTAAAATCTAAAATCTAAAATCTAAAATCTAATGACCTCGCCCAAAACAGGATAAAAGCCCTCGAATCCTGTAGTGGAGAGCTCAAAATTTTAGACCCTTCGACCCAGCGGCCGGTGACCGGCCAAACCCCTAGTTCCATCTCCCAGATTGAAAGCTGCAAGTAAATCTAAAATCTAAAATCTAAAATCTAAAATC
>JAUBSN010000013.1:55331-114236 GCA_036704825.1 Microcoleus sp. F8-C3
TAATGACCTCGCACCAGCAGCGAGGTTATCTTGTGGCGAAAGCAAGTTCTCAAATCAGCCATATTTCGGCGCGCCAAAGCCACTGCAAATTTTAGATGCCAGATTAATGTCTAAACAGTTGCCTTTTAGATGCAAAAATTTTCAATAATTTGCACCCTATAAAATCTAAAATCTAAAATCTAAAATCTAAAATCGGATGACTCACTTGGTGTAACTATGCCCTATCCGGTACCGCCGCCAGAACCCCCTGCCATCACCTACATCGCAAAGCCAAAAAAAGTCGCCCTCACTGTCGCGGCCGACGATGGAGACACCCGCAGCAACCCCGCAGAAATACCGGAACCAAGCCCAGATATCGTTCAGCCAGAACCAACACCGGCCCCAGCAGAACCCGCAGCCACACTCCTCGGCACCACCCCAGCCACCGACAGGCCTCCAGAAATCGCCGACCCCCTAGGGGAAGTGGAAAGCGGCGAGGCAGTGGTAGGATTTCAGCGTCAGGCCCCTGCGGGAGAACCCGAAACTGGGGAAACTCAGCAAGATTCCTCGTTTACGTCTTACCAATTGGGATCGGTAGAAAATGCGATTGCCGTTCGCAATCGGAAACGAACCGCAGAGGCGCAGAAAAAACAGGAGAGAAATCTTGCCCGAAAGCAGGAAAGTTGGTATCAGGCCCAAGGCCGGCAGTTAGAAGATAACTCTCCCGAACCAGCAGAGATTCCCGTTCCCGAACCCGCGCCGGAACCGGCACCCAGCGGGCAACAGCAGTTCGACATTCCCGCACCGGGAACCGCCCCCGCACCCACAACACCCGCTGCGCCGAAACCGAAGCCTAAACCGGCCGCGCCGGGAGTCCGCACCGCGCCTTCTCGGCGGACGGTTCCTTTTCCCGTGACTCCGGCCGATACTATTGAAGTTAAGGCCGACAGCCAAGAATTTGACGACAAGCAGCAAATTGTGACGGCGGTTGGTAATGTCGTCGTGCGGTTCCGGCAAACTGTGATTGATGCCGATCGGGCGATCGTCAACTTAGTCACCCGCCAAGTGGTAGCATCCGGCAATGTCGCCTATACCCGCGGCCAACAAGTAGTGCGCGGCCAGCAGATGGAGTTCAATCTCGGCCTCAACAGCGGCGCAGTCGAACAAGCCAGGGGCGAAATATTCCTGCCTGCAGCAGGTAGCGAATTGACCCCCACACTGCCGACAGATATCAGTGCCGGGACGATTCTCGAACAGCCGCTGAGCGATCGAATTACCAGCCAGCAGCCCCTTCGCGGAGTCAAATCCCCCGGCGCTGCTACAGTCACTATCGGCGGCGGCGGACAGCTAGCAGCCCCCCAAGTGACCGGCGCCGTCAACCGCATCCGCTTTGAAGCAGAACGCATCGAACTCCTGCCAGACGGCGCGAGGGTAGCAACCAACATTCGGATTACTAACGACCCGTTTTCCCCCCCGGAATTTGAATACAGGGCCCGGAGGGCGACGATTAGAAGGATTTCGCCCACGGCTGAGGAATTGGTCACAACTAAACCCCGCTTGGTGTTCGACAACCGGGTGAAAATCCCCGTGTATCCCCGCAGGCAAGTGTTTGACAGCAGGCAGCAAAACGGCCCGTGTTTGACCTTTGGCTACGACGGGGGAGACAGAGGCGGTTTGTATGCCGAGTGCGGTTTTGAGGTGTTGCAAAACGGGCCGGTGCGGCTGACCCTGACGCCCCAAATTTACCTGCAGCGTCTCGTGGCAGAGAACGGCGGCAATCCGTTGTCTCCCGACAGCTACGGGCTCAAAGCGAGGTTGCGCGCTAGTCTCGGCCCCCGCACCAGCCTGGACGGATCGGCAATATTTCTGAGTTTTGAAAATTTCCCGAATTTGCCGGAAGACAGCTTTCGGGGCAATTTGCGCCTGCGGCAGTCGATCGGCACTCACTCTCTGGCTGCAGAATACAGTTATCGCGATCGGCTGTTTAACGGTTCTCTGGGCTATCAAACCGTGCAAAGCAGCCTCGGGGCAGTCCTCACTTCTCCAGTCATCCCACTCGGAAGCACGGGCATCAATCTCAGCTACCAAGCCGGGTATCAATTTATCAATGCTGACACCGATCGAGCAGACTTGCTCGAACCAGTGCGGGAAAACAACCGCATCGATCTGGGCCGTTCCCAAGTCAGCTTCGCCTTAAGCCGCGGCTTCAACCTGTGGGAGGGCGAACCGCTGCCCCGCACTCCCACCCAGGGTTTGAGGTATACGCGGACGCCGGTGGTTCCTTTCTTGCAACTGGCCTTGGGACTCCGGGGAGTTGGTACTTATTACAGCAGCGGCGACCGACAAAATTCCCTCGCCGGCAGTGTCGGCATTCAAGGGCAGTTCGGTCATTTCTCCCGCCCTTTCCTCGATTACACTGGGTTTAACGTGACTTATACCCAGGTGGGGCGGGACGGTATCTCGCCGTTTTTATTCGATCGCTTAGTAGATTTGAGAGTCCTGTCTTTTGGACTTGTCCAGCAAGTTTACGGAGGCTTTCGAGTTGGATTTCAAAGTGCTATTAATTTAGAAAGCGGGGAAGCAATCAGTACGAATTACACTCTAGAATACAGCCGCCGCAGCTACGCAATCATTTTGCGTTTTAATCCCGAGCGTCAAGTCGGCAGCCTGACTTTTAGAATTAGCGACTTCAACTGGAACGGGACTCCCCAACCTTTTTCCGGGGACGCGCGAACCGTAGAAGGAGGAGTGCGTTTATCCGATTAATTCAATTGGTCGTTGGGAATTGGTTATTGGGAATTTGGAACCAACAGAAAACAGTCAACAGTCAACAGTCAACAGTCAACAGACAACAAATGACAGAAGTGACCGCAATATCTGCACAAGCAGCGGCTCTGCTGGTTCACTACGGTTTTGACCTAGGTGGCAAAAAAGCCGAGAAATTGGCGGGTGAATGGCTAACCAAGTATCCCGGCTATTGGCTGCGTTTAGCAGTGGTTGAAGCGCTTTATCAAGGCCGCTACAAGGCTGTTTCTGTGGGACAGCTATTGAGTATGTGGCACCGGATAGGTGAGCCTCTCTATCATTTCAATCGCGAGTTTGAACGCTTGGTCTGCAACAATTTTCCTCAAAATTTAACCGGGGAAAGTGGCGATCGACTGCCGCAGGAAGATATACTTTTCTCCAACCCGGAACCGGAATTTAGTGCCGCAGAGTTAGATTTTCGCGGGCCGTCAGAGGCGCAGCTTGATGTGGCGCTTCATGCAGAAGTACCGAACACAGACGCCGAGGAAACAGGAAAATTGCCCGCAGCCGACGATCGCACCAAAGAAAATACAGAATTTGTAGTATATGAAGATGTGGCTGTTACCGCCCTCGCCGATCGAGCCGAACCCGATCGCAAATTAGCGGACAAACCTGTGGCAAAATCATTCCCAGTTGTCAAACACACTGATTTTCATACCAAGTTAAAAGCGATTGCCAGAGAAGGCCGAAGAAAGAAGGGAGAAAGCAGAAATAGAGTGTAAACTTTGGGAACTATAGCCTTTCGAGCGTAACATGAGGTACTCGCAGGGCATCGGGCAAACAGGGGATTGGGCCGCGCAGGGCATCGGGCACAGGCATAGGACTCGCCCCCATACCTCACCACGCTTGAGAACCGCTATAGGTTATTTTTCACTTTTCTTTTTTGGCACTTCCTCCCATCCGAATTTCCGAACAAAAAGAAGCTTGTTCCTTACCGTTAGCTTGTTTAACGACGCTAGTCCGCAGCCGCAAGTTGGGCATGAGATACCACAGCCTTTCTTCAGCATGGAGAGTGTCTGATTCTGTAATCAATGTCAGCACGTCGCCGCCCATTACGTAGCGGCTGTTTCCCCGATCTTGCAACACTTTGCCAACGCTTGGATTGTCGGGATTTGGTACGATCGCAAGTATTGTAGAACCAATTTGTTTAGCTTTGTCGCGATCGGGAATACCGTCCCAACTAATCCGAACGCCCTTTAGCCCAGTTGAAGCCGGGTTAATCGAGTGTTTTTGGCAAAGTTTGACGACTGCTGCATCGCTAGCTGTCAGTATTTCTATTTTGAGTTCAGATTTACCGGCCTGCAATTCCCCAGAATTGAGATTGTGTACGGTGCGCTGGGACAACCATTTGCCTGCACTTAACTCGAAAAACTCGATAACATCCATGAAATTTGTCTCAAAAGTCAATACTGCTTTATTTGCGATCGTGACTTGCGCGCTATGGAGTCAGAAACCCGGTTTCTTCCTGCGTACCTAGCGGTCAAACCAATGATTTTTTCGAGAAACCCGGTTTAAGATTGCAAGTCCTTTTCTATATTTTAGAGGAAGGGGACGCACCTGCAAAGCTTTCTGAGAGCTTTGGGTGAAACAGATTGCAGATGCCGTTGAGGTACGAAACCCAACGAGGGGGATCTCTGCCTCGCTGATGCGGCTGACTTGACAGAAAATTAGAGCATCCGCCATCCTATTTCGTTATAAAAAGTCTTTTTCGCACTTTAAATAGGATGGCGATACTGAAGTTTTTTAGCTTTGACAGTGTGGATCGATCGGGAGCATCTCAATGAAAGCAGCCCTCCGCTTGAAATTGGAGCTAGGAGTCAGGAGGAAAGAGTCAGGAGGAAAGAGTCAGAAGTCAGAAGGAAAAAGTCAGAAGGCAGGAGCCAGAATAAGTGTTTTTACAAATATGAGATGCTCCCGGATCGATCGACCATCACCGCCCAAATACCAGCTATGTTAAGAAAAACAACGATATATGTGAGTTTTTGTCGATCGATCGGTAAATAGGGCGTTGCTGAGTTTAAGTATACGGGCGGCGATTTATTGTCATCCCACTGCTGGAAAATTCTCAAAGCAGACTCCGACTAAAAAACAAGCAATTCATCGAACCATCGCCAAACCGAGGACAGCAAGCCCATAGCACAGAGCATTCAAATATGTCATGCTAAGTCAAGAGAAAAGATTCTCGATCGGCTTTTCGGTAGGGTACAGCTAGCGATCGCATACATTTAAACAACACATCCGTAAATTTATGACCGAGTTTACACAAGGGCTCGATAAAATGCAGCCCGCAGAACAGACGCACTACCTGGGAATCCTGCCAAGTCAGCTAGCAGCGACTTCAGACTCCGACAAATTATACAGCTTACTAACAGATTACAATTTTATTAAAGCCAAGCTGTCAGCATCGGGAGTACAGGCGCTAATAGAAGATTACGATTTAGCAACAAGTCCCGATATTATTATCTCAGACCAAAAAGCCGACCAACTAAAATTAATCCAAGAAGCAATTCGGCTGTCTGCCCACATTCTAGCCACAGATCAAAGCCAACTAGCCACCCAACTAATAGCCCGCTTGATGCGCTTTGAAAGGCCAGAAATTCAAGCCCTGCTAGCACAGGCAAAACACCAAACAACCCCCTGGCTGCGGCCGCTAACGCCCAGCTTTACTCCTCCTGGCGGGAGATTGCTGCGTACCCTCACCGGACATACAGACTGGGTACAAGCTGTAGCAATCACCCCCGACGGCAAGCGGGCAATTTCTGCCTCCTCCGACCACACTCTTAAAATTTGGCACTTAGAAACAGGAGAAGAACTTTCCACCCTCAAAGGTCATCTTACCTACGTCAATGCCGTAGCTGTCACGCCCGATGGCAGTAAAGTAATTTCCGGTTCTTGGGACAATACAATTAAAATTTGGGATTTAGAAACTGGACAAGAAATATTTACTTTTGCAGGCGATACTTTTGCCGTAGAAGCAGTAGCAGTAACTCCCGACGGCAAGCGAGTAATTTCTGGTTCTTGGGATGGCAGTATAAAAGTTTGGGATTTGACAACCAGGGAAGTAATTTTTAACTTCAAAGGTCACAGTAGTTTTGTCCAGTCCGTAGCAGTAAATCATGATAGCAAACGATTAATTTCCGGGTCGGGAGACAACAGCATTAAAGTCTGGAACCTAGAAACCGGAAAAGAACTTTTTACTCTCACTGGTCATGCAGACTGGGTAAAAAGTGTAGCAGTTACTCCCGACGGCGAACAAATAATTTCCGGCAGTTACGACGGAACAGTTAAAGTCTGGAGTTTGTCAGAAAGAAAGCAACTTTTCACTTTAGGAAAACACAGCAGTTTCGTTCAATCTGTGGCAGTCAGTCCCGACGGCAAACGGGTAATTTCGGCTTCCGGCGACAAAACGCTGAAAGTTTGGAATCTGGAAAGAAAAGAAGAACTTTTCACTTTTACCAATCACATCGCCCCAGTGAATGCTGTGGCTGTTACCCCCGACGGCAAGTGGATAGTTTCTGGTTCCTCAGACAAAACTCTCAAAGTTTGGCACTTAGAAGTAGGAAAAGAAAATTTATCATTTGCAGGTCACGATGACTGGGTAAACGCTGTAGCAGTGACGGCAGACGGTACGAAAGCAATTTCCGGTTCAGGAGACAACAGCATTAAAGTCTGGAATCTTGAAAACGGACAGGAAATTTTTACTATTTCGGGACATCAAGATTGGGTAAAAGCGATCGCCATAACAGCAGATAGCCAGCGAGTAGTTTCCGGTTCAGGCGACAAAACTGTGAAAGTTTGGAATCTAGAAACCGGACACGAAATCTTTACTTTCACGGGTCATACAGACTGGGTAAATTCTGTGGCAGTGACTGCGGACGGAACGATGGCGGTTTCCGGTTCGGGAGACAAAACTATTAAAGTTTGGAGTTTAGAAACAGGAGAAGAACTTTTTACTTTTTTAGGTCATGAGGACGGAATAAAAGCTGTGGCAGTTATTCCCGACAGCAAGCGGGTTATTTCGGCTTCCGGCGACAAAACTATTAAAGTTTGGAGTTTGGCGAAAGAAAAGAATATTTTGGCAAATTTATGGAATTTAGCAGTCAAAAATCTACTTTTCACTCTCAAAGGTCACGAGAGTTTTGTGAATGCTGTGGCAGTTGCGGCGGATGGCAAGTGGGCGATTTCAGGAGGGCGGGAACACAGTTTGAAAGTTTGGGATTTGTCAAGTAGAAAAGAAGTTTTTACTTTGGCAGGTCATGCTGATGCGGTAACATCTGTGGCGGCTATGGGAACAAAGGCAATTTCTGTTTCGGACGATAATACTCTCAAAGTTTGGGATTTGTTAAGTCGAGAAGTAATTGCTAGTTTCATGGGAGATAGTGCTTTAAAAGCTTGCGCTATTGCACCTGATGGGGTGACAATCGTGGCGGCGGAAGCTTCGGGACAGGTGCATTTTTTGAGGTTAGAAGAGGGGAAATAGTCATTAGCGATCGGTCATTGTGGCGATCGCACTTTTGCTAAAATTTAAAAGTGCGATCGCCCGTTAGCGAAGCCCTCGAAGAGGATCGGTCTTTTCCCCATCTAGTTTACCGAGCCATTGGGTCTAAAGCCCGTCCTTCTAGGACGGCTTTAATTTAGGCAATTTGTAAACAATTGTTAAATAGAGAGAGTTTGTAAATAAAAACTCTAGTAAAAACGATAAACTATTCCCATGATAGTTTTAGAGTTCAAGTTAAAAGGCAAAGCGGAGCAATATCGGAGCATCGACGAGATGATCCGGACAGCTCAATTTGTCCGAAACAAAACTCTTAGACATTGGATTGACAATCAAGGAATTAAATTGGTTGACCTGTACAAACAATGCGCCGTAATGGCGAAAGAGTTTGAATGGGCAGGCAAGCTTAATTCGATGGCACGTCAAGCTTCGGCAGAACGTGCCATTTTTGCTATCCAGCGTTTCTTTGCCAATTGCCAAGCAAAGAAGCCAGGGAAAAAAGGGTTTCCACAGTTCAAGAAGCATACCCGATCGGTTGAATACAAAACTTCGGGTTGGGCGCTTTCTACAGACAAACGATGCTTGACGCTTAAGGACGGCTTTGCTGCTGGCAAGTTCAAATTAATCGGTAGTCGAGATTTACATTTCTATGCACCTGATGAGATTAAGCGGATTAGAATTGTGCGTCGTGCCGATGGATACTACGCTCAATTTTGCATCAATGTGGAACGGAAAGAGGAACCCGTTTCTACTGGCAAGGCTATTGGGATAGATGTCGGATTAAACCACTTTTATACCGATAGCGACGGCGAAACAGTTCCCAATCCTCGGCATCTCCGCCAAAGCGAAAAAGCTTTGAAGAGATTGCAGAAACTGGTTTCCCGGAAAAAGAAAGGTTCCAAAAACCGAAAGAAAGCGATTAATAAGTTAGGAAGGAAACACTTAAAGGTTAGTCGGCAGCGTAAAGACTTCGCTATAAAAACGGCGTTGTGCGCGGTGAAATCTAACGATTTTGTAGCCTGCGAAGACCTGCAAGTGCGGAACATGGTTAAGAATCACAAGCTCGCTAAATCAATTAGTGATGCAGCGTGGTCGCAGTTTGCTCAATGGTTGGAATATTTGGGAAAAGTACACGGCAAAACAGTTATTGCTGTTTCTCCTCAGTACACCTCGCAAAATTGTTCAAACTGCGGCAATCTAGTTAAAAAAACCCTGTCAACTCGAACCCATACTTGCGGTTGTGGAACGACACTAGATCGCGACCACAACGCCGCGAAAAACATTCTGGCGAAAGGGTTGAAAGAAGCAGGGGTTAATTTCAATTTAAATACGGTGGGGCACACCGAAATTAAGGCTTGGGGACAGACCGATCTCTACTCTTTGATGGCAGCATCAACGAGCAAATTGACTGAGTGATCCAAGAATCCCTGCGCCTTCAGGCCAGGGAGTGTCAAAATTGTTCCGGGTCAATTCCCATCATCGCAGTCTTTCTGCCAGTACAGCAGCCCGCTGTTCGGCTTGTTCTTCCCGCAGTCGTTCTTGTTCCAAGCTGCGAGAAACCTCCTCATAACTTGTAAACAGTTCGCCGTCAGGGCGATAAATTTGCAACTCTTCACCCGATGCTCTTCTGTGGAACAGGCGCCCCGCCTGTGAATTCCTGCAATTCATTAAAAAAAAATCTCATTCACAAAAGAGCGCATCGAAAATAGGGCAGACACCGCCCGCCCTACAAAACTACTTCCTCAGCAACTTCACCCCGCGAATCGAATAATCCAAAAGCTCAATTGGGTGCATTAAAGTAACTGCCTTTCCCTGCAACTCCAAATGCTTCTTAATTTGCAAAGAACAACCCGGATTAGAAGAAGCAATCAACTCCGCCCCAGTATTCAGCAAATTCTCCACCTTTTGCACTCCCAATTCATCAGCAACCTCCGGCTGAAGCATATTGTAAACCCCCGCACTCCCGCAGCACAAAGCCGCATCCACAGGTTCTTTTAACTTCACCCCAGGGATTTGTTGCAGCAACTGACGCGGCTGCAAACTAATCTTTTGCCCGTGCAACAAATGACAAGCATCCTGATACACAATTGTCAAATCTCCCTCAATCAAAGGATTGAGTTTTGCCGTAATTCCCGCACTTGCCAAAAACTCTTGCACGTCCTTCACATTAGCAGCAAATTTCTCAGCTTTCTCCCGATATTGCGGGTCATCTGCTAAAATATGACCGTATTCTTTCAAAGTATGACCGCACCCAGCAGCGTTGATAATCACAAAATCAACACCCGTATTTTCAAAGCTGTCAATCATCTGTCTCGCCAAAGCTTTCGCCTGTTCTGCTTGGCCTTGGTGTTCCGGCAAAGCAGCACAGCATCCCTGACTTTTAGGAACCACAACCTCGCAACCGTTAGCCGTCAAAACTCGCACCGTAGCTTCATTAACTGGCGAAAATAACAGCCGCTGCACGCAGCCTAAAATCACGCCGACTCGATAGCGCTTCTCCCCTTGTGCCGGAATTACCTCTGGTAAATTATCCCGGAAAGAATCAACAGTAACTTTCGGCAAAATTGATTCCATCGCCGCCAAGCGGGGAAATACTTTTTTCAGCAAACCTGTTTGGCGAACAACTTTGGGAAGTCCTAATTTTTGATAAATAAACAGCGGTACAAGCAAAGGCCGCAATCTGTGAGGATAAGGGAAGAGATTAAAAATCAGAGTGCGAATTACATTGTCGGAAAAAGTGCGTTCCTGATTTCTAGTAACTTGGTGGCGAGTTGCGGAAATTAACTTGTCGTATTGAACTCCAGACGGACAAGTTGTAACGCAGGCCAAACAGCCCAAACAAGTATCGAAATGCTGCGAGGTTGCTTCATTTAATGGTGCGTCGCCTTCGTTGATTGCATCCATTAAATAAATGCGGCCTCTGGGGGAATCCATTTCTTTGCCGAGTACCCGATAACTCGGACAAGTTGACAAGCAAAAGCCGCAGTGTACGCAAGTATCGATTAATTTCGGATCTGGCGGATTGTTGGCGTCAAAACCGGGAATTTCGAGGGTTTGCAAGTGGGGATTTTGTGCTAAGAAATTGCTTTCTTTGACTGGTTTTAAATCGTCGCTGGGAATTTGAGATTTTTCTGATGTTTGCATAGGAAGAAGGAAGTTCGGCAACGAGCAATGTACGGGATTTAACGGATAGAAGAAAGTTCGGCAACGGATTTAACGCATTTAACGGCTGGAAGTCCGTCAAGCGAACACGCACACTCTTCTCTTCCTTCGTGTCTTTCGCGGTTGGTTAAAAAAGAATCTGATTCGCAAATGATTTAGACTGGGATTTATTGAAGTCCTGACTACAAACTTTAAACTAAATACCGCTTATAAAACGATGGGGACTAAAAATATTTTCCGGGTCAAACTGCTGTTTAATCCGGCGCATTAAATCGATCGCACTTCCAGTATAGCCCCAAACATCTAACTGTTGCTTGATGTCGGCCGGCGCTGCTAAAACAGTCAGAAAACCGCCTTTGGCTTCGCACCCTCTGCGTACCTGCAACAGCGTTTGGGCCGTCGCAGTCTCAAACCGCAAAACCCCCAAACCGCTACCTGCATGCATCAAAGCGTCCTGTACGGGCAATTCGTTAATTGCCCGTACAGCTTCCGACGGTCTGATTCCTATTTTGCAAATAATTGCCGACTTTGTGCCAGAATCCCACATTGTTTCTGGCAATCTTTGCCATAACTGATGCTCATCATTTTCGCAGCAGTTAGTGCCTTGCAAACCCAACTTTTCGCAAACTTCCAGCAAGCGGGCTGATTGTTGTTTGACGCTTTCTGCGATACTTTGAAATCTGACGATTAATCCCGTAGCCTTTCCTAAGCCTAATTTTGCGACTAATTCAGGTGACAGCAAATCGATCGCACTTGGTGTCAAAGCAGAGGATAATAAGATTTGAGCCGTTTGGGACAAAGCATTAGTTTCCCCTGTTAGCACTACGGTTCCCGATGATTCAGGCAGCGGATAAACTCGGAAAGTTACTTGACTGATGATGCCCAATGTGCCGTAAGCACCAGTAAACAGTTTCATCAAGTCGTAACCGGCGACATTTTTAACAACTCGACCTCCGGCTACCGCAATTTTACCGTCCGATCGCACAAAGGTTATTCCCAACAGCAAATCTCGAACCCCCCGGTAGCGATGCCGCAAGGAACCCGTATCAGCAGTAGCGATAATGCCGCCCAAAGTTGCCTCTTGCGGATACGCCGGATCGATCGGCAAAAATTGACCTGCTGCGGCTAAAATTTGCTGCAAATCGGCAAACTTCATTCCCGCTTCCGCAGTCACGGTTAAATCGCCCACAGCGTGTTCTACAAGCCGGTTCAGACGCGCTGTGCTCACGGCCGCGATCCCCCCTGCCCCCCTGGCGAAGGGGGGTTCTGAAAGCCCCCCTTGGACAGGAGGGTTGGCGGGGTCTAATTGAACTAAACCCCCCCAATCGAGTTTGCTGCCGCTTCCCGCCGGCAAGACCCCCCACCGATTGTTCCGAGCCCAAGCAATCACCGCCGCGAGTTCTTCCTGAGTATTGGGGTAAACGGTACAATCTATTTTCGTACCCGGAGCAACAGCTTTTTCTAACCGTTCTTGCCAAAATAGCTCTGTGTACTGTCCCAGACAGATCCCAGCAGTGCCGACAATACTTTCTAATTCTTGTGTGCTAACGTAATTTTCGGTAGAAAAAAATTTCATGAAGGTTATCAGACGCCCGGTAAAAAAAATTATCAAAACACTGCCTAAAACTATTAAATATTAATACGGGCCCGATATTCAAAAGATGAAGAAACAAATGTCTCAAAACCGAATTTCTCTGGGAATTACCGGTCTCAACGAAGTGATTGGCGGCGGCCTAATTCCTCAACGCTCTTATCTGGTTCGCGGCGGCCCGGGTACTGGCAAAACTACACTGGGCTTTCACTTTTTGACCGCAGGTGTGGCTTTGGGAGAAAAACCCCTGTTCATTACTTTAGGAGAACCGGAAGCGCAACTGCGCGCCAATGCCGAAACTCTCGGTTTTGATATTGAAGCGATGGCGTTCCTCGATTTGAGTCCATCCTCAGAATTTTTTACAGAAGTTCAGACTTATGACATTTTCTCCCCCTCCGAGGTTGAGCGAGAACCGACTACACAAAAGATTATCGAACAGGTACGGGCGGTCAAACCAGATCGGGTGTTTTTGGACGCGATCACTCAATTTCGCTACTTAGCAGTAGATGAGTTTCAGTTTCGCAAGCAAGTTCTGTCTTTTCTGCGGTTTTTGGTGGAAGGGGGGGCGACGGTGGTGTTCACGTCAGAAGGTACATCAAGTGCTCCCGATGACGATTTGCAATTCATCAGCGACGGAGTAATTTATTTAGAACTATTGACACAAGGACGCGCCCTGTCTGTCACCAAGCTGCGAGGTTCCAACTTCCGCAGCGGCCGCCATTCGCTGCGCCTGAGTCAGGCTGGTATGGAGGTATTTCCGCGACTGCTGCCGGACAACTTTCAACAGGATTTTGTTGCGGAAGCGATTTCTTCAGGGGTTCCAGAAATGGACGAACTGCTGCACGGGGGACTGGAACGGGGGACTGTGACGGTGATTAGCGGGCCTAGCGGCGTGGGTAAAACGACGGTGGCCATTCAGTTTATGAAGGAAGCTGCCGGAAGGGGGGAGCGATCGGTAGTTTACATTTTTGAGGAATCAAGTTCTACTCTGCTGCGCCGCTGCGAATCAGTGAACATCCCGGTTGGGGCGATGATCGGGCAAGGAAGTCTTGCGGTGATACCCGTGGAACCTTTGCTGTACTCGCCGGATCAGTTTGCCTGTATGGTACGCCACGAGGTGGAGCACGAAAATACGCGGATTGTGATGCTTGACAGTATTTCTGGCTATCAGCTTTCGATGCAGGGGCAAGATTTGGTGAACAATTTGCACGCTTTGTGCAAGTATCTCAAGAATATGGGAGTCACCGTTATCTTGATTAATGAGGTAGAAGCCATTAGCGGAGATTTTCGGCTGACCGAGGTCGGGATTAGCTATTTGGCTGATAATCTTCTGTTTATACGCTATCTGGAACGCCAACTGCATAATAGGACAGAAATCCGCAAGGCGATCGGAGTAATTAAAAAACGAGTCAGCAATTTCGAGAGAACTCTGCGAGAACTGGAGATTACTCGCTACGGCATCAAAGTCAGCAAACCGATAGCGGGGCTGCGCGGCATTTTGAGTTCGGCGCCGGTGTGGATTGAAGACGGAGCGGAGCAAGATTGAATCGGGGTTTATCCTGCTGTTTTTGGGCAATTGCAGCTAATGAAGGCAGTCGTGAATCAAATTAGTAGGGTGCGCGCCGCGCACCTCACCACTAGCCTCAGTCCTGGAAAACTTAAATATATTGGTAAATTTGTGTATTTTTCGACTTTTATCGTAGTGTAGTTTTCAATTCTATGAAATACAGTAGGGGTAAAGGGCACGCTGCCGTGTCCTTTACCCCTACTGTATTTCACTCAACTGAAAACCAATGTAATCTCTCCCCGAAAAGTAAGCTAATACCAGATTAAAAAAAATCCAACTTTAGGCCACCTCCCAACCCATCATATACAATCAGTCACTCCCCAATCTAAAATCTAAAATCTAAAATCTAAAATAGTATAACCCGTATTTAAAGGAAGCTGATAAATGACAGAAAACTCAATAATTTTAGCGGTTGACCGCAATCACCGAAACTTGGAACTCCTAGCACAATTTCTCAACAAAGAAGGATACCAGATGATCGCAGCTTATAGCTTTGAAGATGTTGCACAAGCTATCAGTCAGCCTGCTAGAATCGGGATGGCTTTAGTAGATATTTCTGGTTTCGACCGCCGGATTTGGGACTGCTGCGAAAAACTGCGAAATCACCAAATCCCTTTTCTGATACTCTCGCCCAAACAAAGCGCTGCCATTCAGCACGAAAGCCTCTGCCAAGGTGCGCGGAATATTTTAGTAAAACCTTTGATCGTTAGAGATTTGCTGGGAATTGTTCACAGCTTGCTAGGAGAAACTGTGTGAGTCAAATTTTATTGCTTGTCGAACAGAAAGAAAATCGCCGCCTGTTATTAGAATGGCTAGCAGTTTACTATGAGGTATTGCTGCCCAAATCAACAGAAAATAGTGAAGATTTTTTACCATTTAATCAATCTTTTGACCTGGCGATAATTGACGGTGTTGCCCTGAAAAACCACTGGCAATGGGTGGCCGCCCAAAAACAGGCCGAACACCCGGTATCCTTGCCTTTTCTTTTGATTACATCCCGCTCGGATGTAGGGATGGCAACGCAATTTATTTGGCAAAGTATTGACGATTTGATTATCGCTCCGATCGAGAAGATTGAATTGCAAGCGCGGGTGGAGATTTTGCTGCGATCGCGCCAGTTGTCTTTAACTCTCAAATTGTCTCACGACCAACTCGATCGCACTCTGCAAACAGCCCAAGAACTCAACGAGATGAAAACATCTTTGCTGTACATGATTGCCCACGACGTTCGCAATCCTTTGAATTTCATTATCGGCACTACACAACTTCTTAGCAAGTACAAGTTGACATTAACAGATGAGAAAAAACAAGAACTGCTAGACAAAACCCAAGCAGCCGCCAAAGGTATCGATCAGTTATTAGACGATGTTCTGCTGCTAGGCCGTGTTGAGTCAGGACAAGCCGGGTTTTGCTTGGTAGCGCTAGATTTAGCAAAGTTTTGTAATGAGTTGGTAGTGGAATTTCAGAGCAGCCTGAAGTTGAAACCTCAAACCGATCCGGTGACCCTGATTTTTGTGAATCACAGTCCATCGGCGATGGCGTGTTTGGAAGTAAGCTTGCTCCGGCGCATTCTGGGAAACTTGCTGTCCAATGCTATTAAGTATTCTCCCCCACATACCGAAGTCATCTTTGAATTAAAAGTTACTGAAACCGAGGCGATTTTTTCTGTACGGGATGCAGGAATTGGCATACCTGTCGCAGACCAAGAACGGTTGTTTGATTCATTTTACCGAGCTAAAAATGTCGGTCGCATTCCCGGTACTGGACTGGGGCTGAGCATTGTTAAAAAATGCGTGGACTTGCACGGTGGCGAAATTACTTTGAGCAGTGAAGAAGGCGTAGGCAGTACATTTACCGTAACGCTGCCGATCGCCAAACCTGAAAAAAATCAAATCTCGCCTGCAACGCCTTAAACTAGATGCAGGCACGATCTTGGGATTTCAAGGCGGGATTTTTCGCAGGGATGATGAATGGCTGGTCGATCGTTTTTATTACAACATCAATGGGACGCTTTTGATGGTTTTTTCGCGGGCAGTTGCAGCGGAAATTTATCGCGAGCGATCGCACCTCTGGCAGAAAATTCACAATGTTTTCAACTGCATCTCTTTGCTGCTATTTTTCTGTCAAAGAGTATCGGGTTATAGCGATTAGTTGGAAAATCGTTTAAGCTGGCAAAAATAACTCATTAATCGCGGCAATTTTAAAAAATAAACTTGTCGGAAAACAGCAAAAATCATACATTAAAATACTTTTTTTAGATGGTTATTATTTTTTATCCTGGCTAACTCAAAGTTCTAAAGGAGCAATAGCGTTCAAAAAAAATTCTAGGAGAAATCGCAGCAAAGATTGAGTTGCTAATATTAAACCCAATCGAGCTTGGGCGAGTTTGGGCTGTTCTATTTTAACTTGACCCCAAATTCGGCACTGGCTGTAAAAAATCTGAAATGCTTCGCTCAAACTCTTGGCTAATTTGAAATAATTTACAGGTTTTTCGAGTTTTTTTACCTCAAAATTAGGATATAAATTATCTAACACTGTTAACAGTTGCGATATTAAACTGCGTTCTGCAGGATGCACTAACCGCAGCCGATCGCCCCCGTCAATCCAAGGAATAGGATTTGGACTCGCCAGCGACCAAATTGGCGGCGCTGTAGCGACATCGGGCTGGGCGATCGCAATTATCCGATCGCGGTGGGCCATTCGCAGCAGGGAACAGCAGCGCGCGTGGCTGTACTGAATGGGAAACAGCCGATCGGCACACACAACAGGAGATAATATTCTAAATTCTGGAATTGGGAGGTTCGTTTGAGCTAAACGCTGCAACCAAACGGCTAAACCTGCATCAGTCAACTCCAACTCAATAATTCCCGCCGGCGCGACTTTAACGGCGAAATCTGGGCAGCACAGCGGTTTGAGAGTTTCGGCCAACTCGGTCGCGATTGTCTGCGGTGTCTGCTGCCAACTTTTAGCCAATTTCAGGGCGATCGCAGACACGTAAACCACCCGCGCGCTATCTTTACTCCGATTTAACGGAAATATTGCACCATTCTCAATTACTTGTTGAGGAACAGGCAAGATGCCCGTTCCACGAGAAAATTCATCTCTGGCTTCACGGGCATCTTGCCCGTTCTTGAGAATGGTGCCACCTATGAGATTTAACGGAATTTTCCCTAGTACCTCTTGCTGGCCGATCGCGCTTTGGAACCTCGAAAGCAAGAAACTCTTCACTGTAACTTCAGGGCACTTCTCCATATTTGCTGTATCCATATCGGCCGATCCTGCGGTAACAGCGACGATCGACTGTTACCGCTTGCACTGTTCTTGTACGTTAAACTGCTGATGTCAGAGATGGGCGATCGGCTCCCCCGAGCGAGGCTACATCGAATTCATGTGCTTTCTAGCGATTTTTTTGCTAAATATACAATAATTAACGACAAATTTTTTGTTGAACTCTACCATTTTGATGTATTTTTTGCTACATTGAATTTTTAGGTAAAACTAAGAAAAGTCAGCACAGTTAAGAAGCGTGCAAGCTCGATCGGGGGTTGGTTGTCTCACTTTGTATCGCACTGCTGGCAAAAGCTGTTTTTCTCACTCTTAAATATATCTCAGAGCCTCACTTATGCAATCAACTTCCACACCTGTAGAGACTATCGATCGACCTTTTATCACTTGGCAGCGAATTATCGACTGGGCCCAGGAACACTACCGCTGCCGGACTTTTAGCAAAGACGAGCGGATTCCCGCAAGACCCGGACTGCTGTATTTAGTTCAGAAAGGTTCTGTGCGGCTCGTAGGCAGCGCTCAAGTTAGCGCTGCGGCGGCAAAGTCAAAATCCGCTGACAAAACTACAGAAGAAGCTTTTTTGGGCTTCGTCGGCGCGGGCCAGCCCTTTGAACTGGTTGCTCAGTCTCCGTTTACTCTCCAAGCTTACGCTCATGCCGATCAAACTCACGTAGTGTGGATGTATTGGCACGACTTGGATAACTGGCCTCACTTTCGCAGGGAAATTTTGGATGCGTTTCGCTACCAACACCAGCGGAAACTTCTCTGGCTGAGCACTTTGGGACAGCGCCGGACGATCGACCGACTGTTGGGATTTCTCACTTTGCTGATCGAGGAGTTCGGCGAACCTTACGTAGGTGATAACGAACCGGATGTGGTTCGGGGCTACCGGCTGCCTTGGGCATTGACTCACGCTCAAATTGGCAGCGCAATTGGCTCAACGCGGGTGACGGTGACGCGGCTGATGGGTAAGTTGCGATCGAAAGGTTTGATTAATACTGAGGATGATAATTTAATCTGTTTGCCGGCTAAGTCTAACCCCCAAAAGACAAAAAACCAAAAGCAGGAGGTAGATGATTCCTTGGATGATTCCCTGGATGATTCCCTGGATGATTCCCTGGATGATTCCCTAGATGATTCCCTAGATGATGAAGATTCTCTCGAAGAATCTGCATAAAATCCTGCCGGAAATTGCCAACAAACAGCGCGTCACTATTAGTTTTGGGCAGTCGCGCTCGATCTCTCGACAGTGTACGATGAATTGTGTAAACTTTTCCCGTTCTCGAAAGGTGCGACTGACAATGACCGATGACAAGCAAAAATCTTCAATCCCGAACAATCAGCAACGGGTGGTGTTCTGCGACTTTGACGGCACGATAACGGTTGAAGAAACTTTTGTGGCAATGCTCAAGCATTTCGCACCGGAACAGTCTTCTCAACTGATGCCTGAAATATACGCTAGAAGGCTGAGTTTGCGATCGGGAGTGCGGCAGTTACTAGAGTCTATTCCTTCGGAACGTTACGGGGAAATTGTGGAATTTTCTAGGGGAAGGCCGATGCGGCCGGGATTGTTGGAATTGCTGGATTTTTTGGACGAGAAAAAGGTAGATTTTGCGATCGTTTCCGGCGGTCTTCGGGTCATGGTAGAGACGGTAATGGGCGATTTGGTACACCGGGCGAGTGTTATTTATGCTGTGGATGTGGACGCTAGCGGCCCTCGCTTGCAAGTCAATTCTGAGTTTGAAGGAGATGAGGAATTGGTGTCTAAGGTGCGGGTGATGGGCCAGCACCCGGCCCGAGAACAGGTGGCGATCGGAGATTCGCTGACCGATTTTAATATGGCTTTGCAGGCTTCGTCGGTGTTTGCGCGCGATCGGCTTGCCGAGTATCTAGACGAACAGCAAAAGCCTTATACTAAATGGGATAATTTTTTTGATGTGTTGGAAAATTTGTCCCAAAAATGGAATTGAAACTATCGCCTTTCTCAGGTAATATAAATTCCGTTTGCATCGGTCTTGTATGATGTTAAATTTTGTAGGCGGGTAAACCTACCAATAATTGCCCGTAATAGACAATATAATAAACCCGCCCCCGTGCATATAAGTCCGATGCTACCGGATTTGATATAAGATGCACAGCGCACACCCTAAGTTTAGATAGACCACCGCAATTTTTATTAAAGTAAAAAGTAGATTAAAAACTGAGGATTTGTCAAGAATGAGTGGCGATTTGAGATCGGATTTAATTGCAGCAGCCAAACATTTTTACGATCGCGGTTGGATGGTTGGGACTGCTGGCAATCTTTCAGCCCGCTTACCAGATGGCAGTTTTTGGATTACTGCTAGCGGCCGCGCGAAAGGGCAGTTAACTAAAGAAGACTTTATCAGAATGAGCTCAGACGGCGCAATTGTCGAGCAACCTGTTGCCGACAGCCGCCCTTCGGCCGAAACCAGCATTCATTTAGCCGTTTACAATTGTTTTCCAGACGCTAAAGCTTGCTATCACGTCCACTCCATCGAGGCAAATTTAGTTTCTCGGCTAACAGCAGGAGATGCAGTGCCTTTACCGGCGATCGAAATGCTCAAAGGTTTGGGGGTGTGGGAGGAAAACCCGCAAGTGTCGATACCCCTCTTTACAAATTATTTAGAAGTCCCTAAGATAGCCAAGGAAATTTGCGAATTATTTGCCATTTGTACGCCCTCTGTACCCGCTTTGTTAATTCGCGATCACGGCATCACAGTCTGGGCAGACTCGCCAGCCGCTGCCTACAATTACGTAGAAATTGTAGAATACATTTTTCGCTATACGATCGCCGCCCGCCAATTAAATTTAGATTGAAGATTTGGGCTTTGAGATCGATCCGTGCATGAATTCGCAATGTAGGTGCGCCTCGATCAGCTTACGGCTGTTGCCGCTATGATTGGCCTCTCAAACCACTTTTTATATCCAGGACTCTAGGAAACGAGCAAACATTCAGAAGAGGCAACAGTTATGGCTAAATATACCAGAATTTTATCCATAGATGGAGGCGGCATTAGAGGAATTATTCCCGCGCAAGTTTTAGTTAGCGTTGAGTCAAAGCTGCAACAAAAAAGTGGCAACCCCGATGCGAGAATAGCTGACTATTTTGATTTAATCGCGGGCACGAGTGCGGGAGGAATTTTAACTTGCATTTATTTGTGTCCCGATGCCGAAAATCCCAGCAAGTCTCGGTGGGCGGCCCAAGACGCTGTTAATCTTTCGATTAAGAGCGGCCTCGACGTTTTTCAGACTTCATTTTGGCAAAAAGTCAGATCTCTAGATGGTTTGAGAGATGAGAAATATCCCAGCGATCCCTTAGAAAAATTATTTTGGGAAAATTTCAGAGATTGCAAACTCAGCGAACTGCTAAAACCTTGTTTAATTTCCAGTTACGACATCGAAAGGAGAAAAGCTCACTTTTTCGATCGAATAGATGCTCAAGAATTTCCATCAAAAGACTATTTTATTAGAGATATAGCCAGAGCAACATCGGCGGCTCCCTCTTATTTTGAGGTTGCTAAAATCTACTCTTTTAGCAATGAATGCTACGCTTTAATTGACGGGGGAGTATTCGCAAACAATCCCGCACTTTGTGCCTATGCAGAAGTTAGAAATAAATTCAGAATTCCCGAAGAGCGCCCCGACAAAGGCCCGACAGCAAAAGATATGGTAATTTTATCATTGGGAACCGGAGAAGCTCAGAAAAAATACCCCTACGAAAAAGTAAAAAGTTGGGGTCAAGTTGAGTGGGTTGAGCCTTTGATTAATATCATGATGACGGGAGTTGCGGAAACTGTAAATTATCAACTAATTCAAATTTATGATGCGGTTGAAAGACCGAATCAATATTTGAGAATTACTCCCGATTTGAGCCGCGAACAACCGCTGCAGATTGATGATGCGTCGGAAGAGAAGATATCGGAACTACTGAGAATTGGCAAGGAGCAAGCCGAAAAGAATAATGAACAGTTGGATAACTTTATCGACTTATTACTTGCCCAGTAGTCAGTCATATTGTAGGGTGGGTTGGGCGCGGCGATTAAGTTAAGTCACCAATAAATAAATTTTTAACCGCGCCTAACCCACCAACCGCAGGGCCCAGAGACAAAAAATATATGTTGACAAATCGTGCAATAATTGCTGTACAATTGCCTAAATCTCTATTTAGCAATGCTTCGCCCTGTTTGCAATTAATCGCGAGCCGTCAGTAATTGGTTAAAAAATACCAAGAAAAGCGCGATCGACATTTTGATGAAACCTTCAATAACAGGTGGTTTCAGCGGTTTTTAGTGACGCTGTTCCTGGGCGGTCAAGTGCTGCTGCGCATACTCATCGGCAAAATTGACCGCCGCCAAATCATGGAACATTTAGTAACAGTAGGCCTGGATTCTTTGCGTTCCGTGCTGCTAATAGCCCTTTTTGCCGGCATGATTTTTACCATTCAATCCGGCAGAGAATTGGTTCGCTTTGGGGCGGTTGGGGCGATGGGAGGTGCTTTTGCTGTGGCATTTTGCGGCGAATTAGCACCACTTTTAACGGCGGGCGTGGTGGCGGGACAAGTAGGTTCGGCTTTTGCGGCGGAGATAGGAGAAATGCAGGTGACGGAGCAAATAGACGCCCTGTATATGTTAAGAACAAATCCGGTAGATTATTTAGTAGTGCCGAGGGTGATAGCTTGCTGCATCATGCTGCCGATTTTAACAATTTTTGCGGTAGCGGTGGGAATTTTGGGCGGGCTATTTGTAGCGGTTCATTTTTATAATTTGGAACCGTCGGTATTTTTGGAATCGGTGCGGACTTTTTTGGGGCCTGGGGATTTAGTAACTGTGGTGATTAAAAGTTTTATTTTTGGGTTGATAATTGCCCTTGTCGGTTGCGGTTGGGGATTGACGACGGTGGGCGGAGGGAAAGGAGTAGGCCAAGCTGCAACGGCGGCGGTGGTAACTTCTTGGGTGTTGATTTTTGTGGCGGATTTCTTTTTATCGCTGTTGATATTTCATGAGTTGAGGATGCTGAAAAGTTGATAATCTTGGCGATAGATGAACGCCAACAAACGCTGATGCAATTTTATCAGCGTTCATCCGCTGATATGTGCGGTTTAAAACTCTCAACTTTAGATGGTAGATTGGAGAAAGGAGGGCGGTACACTCGAATTGCCTCAATAGGAACTTTCCCATCTGCTTCGGGGAGGATTTCGAGGGTGTGTTTGGAGTTGCTCAGATTCTGAGCTAATGTTGTAGAATACTCGCGGCTTGAATCTGCAATTTGTGGAGGAACGTATAAATCAACAAACATTGGCCGCACTTGCCAGGAAATCTCAAAGCCTTTAGGCGTCGGTTTTTTAGAGTCTTCATAGGAATTTTTCAGCCACCAGTTTCTCGGTTCAATCACGACGCGGCCGGAGTTTGAGACAAACATTTCGTCGTTTGTACCGCTGCCGTCGTAACCTGTTTTTGAACCTACAACGTCAAATTTAAACTTGCTGGCGTCGCTGTTAATCTCAGTAATTACGGCTTTCCAATCTTCGACGATTAGCGGTTTTTGGCTGGATACTTGGATGATTGCCGGCCAAGGGACGCCAAGGCTAAGGCTGGGTCTGGTGATGCTGTAAAGTTCAGGAAATTCTGAGGGTTTTTTGCCGTCGATCGCAATTTTAGCAGAAATTGCCTTGCCGTTGAAGGTTTGATCGGCGATCGCATCTATTCTATTTCCTTCAAATTCTAAAACCAACTTGCCATCTTGCCACTTAACATCCCTGCCAACCGTATAGGTTCTCACTAAATCCTGCGGCGGCTGAGAGGAATTTGGCTTGTATCGCAGGTGCGGTTTTATGAGGGCAGCTAGGAGAAAATTCCCCCAATCGTTGAGGTGAATGCTGTCACTCAATAGCTGTTGGGGCTGCAAGCGATTGTCTTTCAAATACCTGCGCCAAGGTTCGCGAATTTCGGCGATTTCACAGCCGTATTTATCGGCCAACTCCGGCAGCCATTGAGTAGAATGAGTGTTGTGCCATTCGTATCTGCTGACCGAATTTGGATCGTCGCTGTTGCCTGTCGGCATCCAGTCGATGTGGTCTGAATGCAAGAGTATTTCGCTAGCAGTGCGGCTGCGGACATTCGCAATTATGGCTTCGTAATCTTCACCGCCTCCGTAGACGTGAAAAATGAGCAAGTCTGGATAAAAAGGATACAAATCGTGTTCGCTAGGACGGATTAAAATCGGGGCGGAAAATCCTCCGATTGCCCGATTTTCCACAATCAAATCTGCATTGGGAAATCGCTGTTTCAAATCCTTCGCTACATCTTGCCACCAATCTTGCTGAGTGATGGATTGACCGTAGAATAGGATACGCACTTGGTGGCGGTCTGTTGGAGTGCTAGTAGCAAGCAGCCCCATCGTCCTTTGAATCCTCGCTCCAAAACTAGCACTATTTTCAATCGGAGCGGGTGGCGGGAATGGCGTATCGGCTGCTATTTTTTTGATGAGCGGAACTAACAGAAAGCTCAGACACAAAAAAAGCAGCCACAAGTAGCGATAAATCTTGGATTTTCTGCTATTTCCTTGGTGTTTTGCCATTGTTTTATTTTTTCCTGTCCGTTTCACTTGGCTCGAGGCGACTGCGGGATAAATGCTACGCCTCTAATCAGTAGCTGTCGTGCTTGTGGACTCACCTGTGCGAGTGGCTGTAGTGTGGGCTGTATGGAAATATATTACCAAATTGAGCGCGAGAAAAAGTGATATAATGCCAGCTAATTAATTGCAGGAGATCGATCGCACGTCAAATGGATTACAAAACAGCCCGCAGTTTTCTGATCGACCAAGGAACCGCCCTGGAAACCAAGAAAAATCCCGACGCCTTCCTGATGCGTCTCAAACAAGGTCAGCCTCCCGTACCCGGACAGGTGACATCGATTTTATTAGCTTTAAAAATATTGTTTGAAGGGCTGCAAGAATCTCCAATGCTCGACAGACAATTGATCTCGGCACTGCATTTACTGTCCGTAGAAGGTTTGCAGCAATTTGAAGCTGGACTCCGCAGAGGAGTTTCTTGGCCGCCGCTGCTGAAGGAAGACTTAAATCGAATTGCGATCGCAGTCAAGAATATCTTTTCCGGCGTCTGGCAATAATTAGCTCGGCAACCACCGCTTCCGATACCCACAGCCAGCAGACTCAATTTTTTTTATACAATTATTTGTAAAATTTTATGTTAAAATCGCTACATTTACCCTCAAATTGTGGCATCTTAATATCAGAATCGGTTCTAACAAACATTTGGAGATACTACTCATGAACGCCGAAGAAAAAGCCAGACAACTAATTGCACGAGAAAGGCAGCATAGCGAACACTTGCACGAATCTATGCTCAACCGTTCCTCCCACGAGCTAGAAACACCTGGGGAGGGAATTGCTGAAGAAAAAGCCAGAGAATTAATGGCTCAAGAACGGCAGCACAACGAACACCTGCACGAATCTATGTTAAGCCGTTCCTCCCAAGAGGTAGAGGCATCGATCGCACCCGATGACACTCACAAATAAATTTTGTTAACAGACTTGCGGAAACCTACAAGAAACCGGGTTTTTATACCATTTTTCATACCATAACAAAGGGCAGTAAAAATGTTTTTGTGTAAACAACCAGGTTTCTGGTCCCGGAAGAGTTCAGTACAGCAAAACTCTACTCAAATCGAGGAGAATTTGAGGTGCACTCAAAACAGCCACTGCTCGGTTGGGAGCCGCGATGCCAACCTCCACGCGCCATATATAGCAATAGAAAATGCCAAGTTCTACTGCTCGCGAAAGCTTTCGAGGGAGGCCAAAAGACCTGGCAGTCCCGCTAGCGAGGCCGACACCAAGGCCTCATCTTTGTAAACTCGCGATCGGACATTAGGGATACTTTGGGATGCAGAAGTTATAGAGTCTCTCCGTTGGGAATTTCCGGTTTCAACCCGCCCTAAATTTTTGGTTTCTCGCGTCACGCAAAACATAGCAGTATCCTCGCAGTATCGTCAATTAATCCCTAAATATGCGCCCGTAAAATTTCTCAGGGCTTGCTGTATATGTCTATTATTGATCGGATAGGTAACAGAGATGAAAGCATGAAATAATTATTCACGATAGACAGGGATCAACTTAAACTGCATCACAATTTTTATTAATTTGTTAAGCGGCGGGTTGGTTTAAGCCGATCGCCCGCGACGACACAGACGCCGGGAGCATCTCAATGAAAGCAGCCCTCCGCTTGAAATTGGAGCTAGGAGTCAGGAGGAAAGAGTCAGGAGGAAAGAGTCAGAAGGAAGAAGGAAAAAGTCAGAAGGCAGGAGCCAGAATAAGTGTTTTTACAAATATGAGATGCTCCCCAGACACCAGCAACCAAAATCACCGATTTCACAGGAGGAACGCGGATCGATGATGCTAACTCTTAGTCCACCAACAGTTATAAGTCAAATCAAGCCGACTGTCGAAAGCTTGCGCGACGGAGACTACCGCTACCGAGACTCCTTTGCGATCGATCGACCTTTCAGAGAAATCCAATTTCGCAAACAAGACAGATACATCACCGGCAGCGATTCCGACAAACGCACTGGCAAAAGTTACTGCTTCCGGGGCATCCCCCAGCACAACAATATTATTAACATCACGGTAGCGATCGAGATTTCCCCAAAAACAGCACAGAAAACCGAGTGGAAATTAGCACCGGGAAACCCCATTAATTTCGACAGGCTTTATCCCCTGCCAGCAGGGCCGGGATTAGAATTGTACAAATGTTTGACAGCATTTTTACCAAATTTGAAAGATTAGTTATTCGTTACTTGTTAGCGGTAATTTTTGGATCGCTTTGGCTTGTTAATAACGCATAACATTCGTTAACAGTTAACAGTTAACAGTCAACCGTCAACAGCCAACATTTAACTCCCTAAGAACCCGCATTTTCCAATTCCTCCCGCAGCATTTCCCGGTAGACTTTCGGCAAACGAGCACTCATAGAATTGTTCTCAATTCCATATCCCAAACTCGTCCAAGTTCCCGAAAGCATCCGCAATACGTCAGTTAATCTTTCCTGCCGCAGCATCTCAGAAATATCAGCTTTCCAAAACTTGCGATCGCTCAACCAAGCATAAACCACAGCATCCTGATCTTCAGGTTCAAAACTGTAATCTTCCCAGAATAAAAAATTAGCACGACGGGCCTGATAGCGCTTAGCCTTCTCTTTCCAAGTCGTAGTCAGAAATTGATACCTGCCCGCAGCGGTAGTACACTTGCCCCGATTCGGGCCATTAACAATCTTCACGCACCAGTCAGGATGGCGGCTCAAATCTAATATGTATTTGCCACCGTAAACAACGTGATAAGGTCGAGCAACATTCGACTCGCTAGCAGAAATAGTTCGCATTAGCGCTCGAATGTAAGGATCGCCGGTTTTCATAGCCAGCGGTGGGAATTTTCTCACCTCACTCCCCGACTGCGAAAACTGCTGATTTCCCGGCAAATTGGCAACTAAAAAAACACCGCCGCCAATCACAGCGCCGATTAAAAGTATAAATCCGAGGATTTGAATTTCCGATTGCCTCAGCAAACCCCTTTTTCGACGGCTCAATTTCTCAGCTTCGAGCAAAGTCATTTCCATTTCCGCAATTTCGGCTAATTTTCTAGCCACCCGCATCCGGCGCACCCGAAAATCGTATTGATATAGCGGCGCTGCTAACAGCGTTAAACTCGATAAAGCCGCCGCCAATTTGCTCAGCCAGAAATCGAATTCACTGGCGACTGCAACATTTGTCAGAGTAGATATTCCTGTTAGTAATTGAGCCGGATCGATCGATCGCGCTGGCCAATAAAAAATCGCAAGTTGCACCAGCAGCGACAAATTAAATGCAAAAAAAAGCACTACAACAGCATTCAAGCCTTCTCGCAAGTGCGATCGAATACCCGTATGCCGGCGCTTGAACTTGCGCGCAACGCGAAAGCGCCCCGGCAGCATAATTAGTAAGGGATTTAAGATTTTGACGGCGAACAAATGAAAAACAAAAAACACAGGCAACTGAATCAGCCAAGCCGCCAGCAGTAGAGTCAGAAAGCCGATATCGTCGCTGACAAAAGGAATGCCCCTGCGAAGGACAAAACTAAAACTCTGAGCGAGAGCAAATGCCCTTAACCACGAAATCGGATAGGGGAACCAAGCTGGCCACTTGAGAGTTTTCATGCTGAGAGAGGGAAATTTCAACGGCGAATCGTAAAACTATAAAGATTTTGCCAGATTTGGCGATCGGAAAATTGGTGCAGGCTGCGTCAGCCCAAATCTTTGACTCAAATCAAAGTGTTTTTTGTCTGACGCACCGAACCCAAGCGAGCCTAATTCAATCAAATCACACTGGCAAACAACTCCTCAAAACTTTTTTGCGGAGCCTCCGGCTTCGCCACAATTTCCACAACCTTGTTGCGAGAAGCCGGCTGAAACAGCGCCTCCACGCACACTTGGGCTACCTTGGTGCGGGGAATGCTGCTCTCAAACATTGTGTCCGCACTCCTCATGACGATCGCATCTGAATTATCCTCATTTTTGAGACCGCCCGGACGGACGATCGTATAAGTTAGGCCGCTTTTTTGCAAA
This sequence comes from Microcoleus sp. F8-C3, assembly GCA_036704825.1. Lineage (GTDB taxonomy): Bacteria > Cyanobacteriota > Cyanobacteriia > Cyanobacteriales > Microcoleaceae > Microcoleus. The sequence goes on from JAUBSN010000013.1 coordinate 82,846, forward strand.
TATTCCTCAGCTTGCTTCTTCCAAACCAAAATCAGCCAGAACAAATTCAGCGGGTGAAAAAATTGAGAAACGCACAGAGAAGTCACAAGCACAAAATGCTCGATGCCCTTAGCCTTAGCTGCATCTACCAAATTTTTAGTACCTTCAAAATCTACCTTGTAAGGGGCTGTCGGGTCAAAACCAGGGGCCGCCCCTGTCGCGCACAGCAATACCGTACTATCGCCGAGGGCATTGCTCAGGGAAGTCGCATTTAATACATCCCCTGTCACTAACTCAGCCTCCGGTGGTAAAATTTGTCTAGCTGTCTCTAGATTTCGGACTAAGGCGCGCACGGGAATACCTCGCTTGACTAATTCTGCGACGATGCGGCGGCCAGTCTGACCTGTGGCTCCTGCTACAAATGCTTTCATAAGTCGAGTTATGCTGAACTAGGGTAAGTTTTGTTACTATCAATTTCTCAATTGTAGGGAGGAAACTTCTTTAACACATCCCCAACCGGACTGATTGGCGTGTATAACAGGAGAGCATACGATGAAGCAGGATTCCGTTGAATATCAAACTGTTGAAGCTTCTGACGAAAACTACTACCCAGATGCGAGTTTCCGACAGCCCGAAAGTGGAAGCGCCGATGCACCAGATGAAGTTGAGCCGATTTGGTTTCACACGCATTTTGAAGACAGCATGGAGATGTACGCCGATGCCCAGACGGTGGCGAAGCATTTGAACAACCACAAGACTTGGTTTTGCCAGTGCGCTTCGCCGATGAAGGCCGAGCCGATCGGCGATAACGGGTACGATTTATTAATCGGGCGTTTTGGGGCTTTCGGCTACTGCGTTGAAGCGAGAATTGGTTTAGAGTTGCTGCCGCCTGACGCTGAAGGCTGCTATTTGATTAAGACTATTCCGGTTCCAGACTATACCTCGCCTGGGTATGAAGTGGATTTTCGATCGGCGATGAAGCTAGTGGAAATACCGTCTCAGGAGTTTGCCGCCGATTGGCCTGCGTCGGAACGTGCTAAGCTGCCGCCTGCGATTACCAGCGCTGCGTGGAAGCTGGATTTGGCTGTGGGAGTTTGCTTTCCCAAGTTTATTCGATCGATGTCTCAACCTTTGATAGAAAAAACCGGCGATGCGCTTTTGGAAAAAATTATCAAACAAGTTAACCGGCGCTTGACTTATAAAACTCAGCTTGTTTTTCACCAAAGTTTGGGCATTCCTTTTCCGAAAAATCCTAAGAAGCATTAAGTGCGATCGCACTTAATCACATTTGTAGGGCGCTGATGGCGGACCTTTCCATTAAGTGCGATTAAGTGCGATCGCAATAACTCATATCATTTTTTATTGGAGACTTCGGCGTTAGCGCTATGTCGAACGATTTTAGATTAAACAATTGGGAATAACTGTTTTTGTATGGGTTGGGATCGCGGGTATACAGTTGCTTTTTTGAAACTGATATCATTTGAAACCGATCTCACTTCCTTCGCCTGCTTAGGGCGTACCTTACCCCTATTTTATTGCACGGAACCCTTGCGCGACCAGTTAGATCGTGTCCCATCGATTGACCGCGATTAAAGGCTTAGGAAGGGTTGACAAATTTTCCCCTTTCTACTCAATATCTTGGTGAGGCGATCCCCTACAGGAATCACGGTTAATTGAGCGGACATGATATTAATCCCAATCAGCAAATTATTGCTAATAAAATTTAATGGTAAAGTCGTGATTGTATTTTGACATATCCTCTTTTTTTATCGCCATAATTGGTTTTTATTAGGGGTAAATTTAGCACGGGATTGGACACAATATTTTTAAGTCAGAGGTCGTCAAATTCGAGAGCCTTGTTATTAAAAGACTCTCTTTCTGTTATAATGCTTTCACTGCTGATTGCCTCAGGATTGAGCAATGTAGCCGACGCAGTTCAAAGCGGGCTCCGATCGCCCTCCGAAACCAGCAAGTGTCTCAGATCACAAGGCAGATCGATCCCCCTCACTGCCAAACAACCTAAAATTATGTCAAATTAAGTAATGGGTTATACAATAACTCTTGCCATATCCCTAGAAAGTTATGACAACAAAACTAAGAGCTACCCACACAGACAAAATGGAGAGAGACTTGCACCAGTTGAGGGCAGACCAAGAACTGATTCTCAACCAAGTAGACAATGCGATCGCTCTGTTCGACTCGTCTGACTGCTTAGTTTTGTTTAACAAAAAATTGGCCGGAATCTGGGAACTGTCCCCAGAATGGCTGGAAACAAAGCCGAAGTGCCACTTGCTGTTTGCGGAAATTGTCGATCGGGGTTACTTGTCGGTTCAGCAGTGGCAAGAATTTCAGCAAGCACTCGAAAAATCTCAGGATGAAAGTTTATCATTTTATTTCGAGCAATCCAATGCGGTTTGTTTGGAGGTGTGCGCCACGATTACCAACAGCGGGGGACGGCTGTTTACCTTTCGAGACGTTACGGTATACCAAAACTCCCAAGCTAGCTTGAACGCAGAAGTCAGGCGGCTGAGATTTCTTTTAGGTTTAACCGAACGCCTGCAAAAATCTGACAGTTTGCAAGAAATAGGTCAGTTTGCCCTCACCTATTTAGTAGAGGCAATGAATGCAGCTTTCGGAGATGTCAAGGTGATTGACGGCCTGGGAAACGACCGGCAAGCGTCGGGGATTTGCAACCAAGTTTCCGGTCAATTTTTAGCTACTTACGGGGAACCCGTAGTCGCAGGAATGCAAGCATTGCTCGACCAAGGCATTCCCTACGGCATCGGTTTGCTTTGGGAAGTGGTGAAAACTCGTAAACCTTTGTTCGTAGAGGATTATGCCCAACATCCCAATGCCGTGCCGGAATTTCGGCATCCGGGAATCGGACAACTGGGCATTTTTCCGATCGCAGCCACCGACGGTACAATTATTGGCGTACTGACGCTGGAGTCCCGCAACATCAAAAAACTGCAAACCGCCCTCAACCAAGAAGTGCTGGAGGCTGCTTGCCGGACTCTGGGGGCGGCGATCGAGCGGGCTCAGACACAAGAAAACCTGCGCCAAGTTAACGAACAATTAGAGTATTCTTCTCAGTTGAAATCTGAGTTTTTAGCCTCGATGTCCCACGAATTGCGGACGCCTCTCAACAGCATTCTCGGCTTTTCAGACTTGCTGCTGCGGCAAACGGCCGGACAGTTGAGCGATCGACAAATCAACTATTTAGACCTGATCGAAAAAAGCGGCCAGCACTTGTTGCAGTTAATTAACGATATTCTCGATCTTTCTAAAATTGAAGCGGGGAAAGTAGAACTCAATTTACAACCGGTTCGCGTTCACGAACTCGCGACAGACTGTATAAAAATGATGCAGCCGCGGGCAGACAAAAAGCGAATCGGTTTGTCTTTAGAACTCGACTACCGCATTACTAAAGTTTGGATCGACGAACGGCGAGTGCGACAAATTGTGATTAATTTACTTTCCAATGCCATCAAATTTACCCCAGAACAAGGACAAGTTAAACTCAGCGGGCGTCTGGTCTACGGCAGTGAAATAAAGGGCGACTACCGGCCGGACTGTTCTCCTGTAAATGCCAGCACTCCTTATTTTTGTTTTGAGGTGAAAGACTCCGGCATCGGCATTCCTCAAGACCGCTGGCACTTGCTATTTCGACCTTTTCAACAAGTCGATTCTTCCCTGACTAGACGGCACGAAGGTACAGGTTTGGGTTTGGCTTTGACTAAACGTCTGGCAGAATTGCACGGGGGAACTGTTTCTTTTCAATCGGTTTGCGATCGGGGAAGTCTTTTCCGCGTTTGGCTGCCTTTGACGGAGATGCGCCAACAGTTGGGAAATTTTGCTTCTTGTGCTTTGAATTCCAAGTTAGTCCCTGCTTCTGCGATTGCTTTACCAATTGGCAGCAAACGGATTTTGGTTGTCGAAGACCAGCCTTTTAACCAAATGTTAATTTCTGAGGTGATGGAATTGGAGGGGTACGGGGTAGAGATACTCGCGAATGGGAAGGCAATGGTCGATCGTATTCTCGCTGCCTCTGCGGCCCCGGAGTTGCTGCCGGATTTGATTTTGATGGACATTCAGTTGCCGGATGTTGACGGCTTTGAGTTGATGCGCCGAGTTAAAGCAGATCCTGTCTGGGAGTCGGTACCGATGATTGCTGTGACGGCGATGGCGATGCCGGGCGATCGCGATCGGTGTTTGGAAGCTGGCGCTTCTGCTTATTTGAGCAAGCCGCTGGATTTGAATTTGACTATCTCTACTGTCCGTTCTTTTCTCACTTAAACAGCATTTATACAAAGCTTGTCAAAGTAACTGTTAGCTTGCACGGGATGAGAAAAGCTTGTCCATCAAAGTGCCAATAAAAATTTGCTTGAAATGATTTAGACGCGCTATATAATAGATGATGACGGGATTCAGACATCTAGAAAATATCATAATGATAGCTAATGCACGTTATCAGTCGGAAAAAATTAAGAGACTACTGCCAAAGTCACGCTGATTCCTGCGAAGCGCTCGATGACTGGTATAAAATTGCCAGTAAAGCAGCCTGGACTAATCTTGTTGAAGTTCAAGCTGTTTATCTCAAAGCTGAAGCAGTTGGAAATTTTACAGTTTTTAATATCAAAGGAAATAAATATCGCTTAATCGCGAGTATTAACTATGAGAAGCAAATTATTTATATAAAATACGTTTTCACTCACGCCGAGTATGACAAGGAAACCTGGAAAAATGACTATTACTTTTGATCTAAAAATTTACAGTAGCTTGCTCTCTCAATATCAGCCTCGAATTATCAAAACTGAAGAGGAAAACGAGATATTTTTGGAAATTGTTGAAGAATTACTGTCACGTCCAAATCTGACTCCAGAAGAAGATGCGCTGTTGGAACTGCTGGTAAAACTGATTGAGGATTTTGAAGAGCGGCACTATCAACTTAATACATCAACGCCCAAGTCAAGGCTGCTGCATTTAATGGATGCTCGGAGTCTAGAAGCAGAGGATTTAGTAGAAATTATGGGTTCGAGTGAGGCGGTAGTTGAGGTAATTAACGATCGCCTAGAAATCAGCAAGAAACAAGCTGAGGCTTTGGGGAGGTTTTTTCACGTCGATCCGGGGTTGTTTCTGTTTGATTGAGCGATCGCACTCTGTAATTTCCCGGAGGGCGATCGCATCCAAGTGGATTGATTTGATTAGGGTGGGGGCGATCGCACCTGGGCCGCTGCTTGGATAGTTGCAAAGCGATCGCACTCACTCATCAAAAGAATCATCTCCAAGCAATTCCAACAACTCATCCCAAGAACAGCCAAACGTTTCCTTAATACGGCTAACTGCGTCTATTTCTATCTTCGCCATTGGCTGCATTGCATAACGGCGAACGGTAGTGTATGTGACACCAGAACGCCTGCTTAGTTCGTTAAGGCTCCAGTTCCGCTCTTCGCAAAGCTCTTTGACTCTAACTTTTACTCGATACATACCCATTAGCTTATGAGTATTTCAGTGTCAGAACTAGAACTTTCACACCTATGTAATTAAGCATATAGGTTGACGTATATGCGTTAGCGCTATAAGATAATAATCAAGTCAAAAGCCAGCGCCTCTACCTACCAAGTGTCCGCGCTGGCTTGCCTCCCTTATGCAAAGGAGATAAATCCATTATGACTTACAAAGAGTGCCTCAAGCCTTGGGCGGTTGCCCGTTTGCTGCCCAATTTGCAGTGGGCGATTGTCGGGCGATACCGCAGTCGATCGGACGCTGACGGACATCTTCAGTTGTGTCGCCAGCGAGTCCCCGATGTCCGATTGAAAGTTGTGTTTGCTTTGCCCGATCGCACTGATTTGACACCTCAAGACCGATAACCGATCGTAGGAATCGGTTTTTTAGGCAGAACTGACGCCAGGGCCGACAAAGAAACCGGGTTGTTTACCTAATCTGCGGACTAAAGCAGAGGATTTGCGTAAAAAAACCCGGTTTCTGACCACCCGTGCGTCCAAGACTATTAGGGAAAAAGAAAACAGCCCTACGTGAGGCCATCTTCGATCGCACTATTGTATTTGCCACTGCTGGGCATCCTACTTTTCCAACTGCCGCTAATGCTGGGTTCACTGCCACAGAGGTGTAATTTATGAGATTTCCCGATCCGAAACGCTAAACTCAATAGTAGAGAAATTTTAGATTGAATGTAAAATCAACTTATATTAACCTAACTCAACTATTTCTGCGAGCCATCGGGGACATCTCTTTTGAGAAACGAGGGGGTTGCCACTGTTCACAAAAATCTACCTAAATCTTCCTAAAGCTGCTTATTAAGTGCGCTATTATATCTGCCTGAGTAAGTTAACCATTTCGCTCAGCAGCCGAATTGAAACAATTCGAGTGCGTCTCAACCTTGAGACGTTGGGAATCGGAAGGAAATTGTTCAAAAATTTTAATTAGATATGTACGCCATCAAACTAGAACTAAAACTTAATAATCAAGAACGTACCTTGATGGCGCGGCATTCTGGCTATGCGAGATTTTGCTACAATTTCGCCTTATCTCTATATCAAGGTGTTAAATATCTGAGGGGTAGCAGCAGCAAAAAAGTAGCAGCGATCGAACGACTTTTCACCAACCACGTCAAGAAATTACCAGAATATCAGTGGACTACCACTCTGTCTTCCAGAGTTTATAAAACCACATTCCGGCATTTCGGTGAAGCACTATCGCGATGCTTTAAAGGATTAGGAAAGTTCCCAAAGTTCAAACGAAAAAAAGATGGCGACTCTTTTACAGTAGATGCGGCTGACTGGAATCATGCAGTTTTACTCAAACCGCAAAAGTCTATAAAAATTCCCACCTTGGGGACTTTTAGACTCAAGGAATCCATCCCATTTCCTTGTATGGCGCAGACATTTACCGTCTCGCGCACCGCCGATAAATGGTATGTTTCCTTCGCTATAAAAGCCGAAAAAATTCCACCTCGGTCTCACCCCGTTGTGGAAACGGTAGGCATTGACTTGGGTGTGTCAACTTTTGCTACTCTTTCCGATGGCAATTATTACGAATCTCCCCGTCCGCTCAAAACAGCGAAAATCAAGCTGAGCAAAGCACAGTGGAGAAATAGAAACAAGATATTGGGTAATAGAAGATTGGGTGTGAAAGCATCCAATAATGCCCACAAGCATTATCGTAGGATTGCCAAAATTCATGGGAAGACTGCTAATCAACGTCGAGACTTTTTGCAGAAAACTACTACCGAAATTAGCCGAAAATATGCCCACATTTGCATCGAAGATTTGAACGTGAGCGGCATGATTGCTAATCATAAATTAGCGGCAGCTATTTCAGATTGTGGCTTTTATGAATTGCGGCGTGAGTTGGAATATAAGTCGGTTATGTACGGCACGACAATTGAATTGGTTGACCGATGGTATCCGTCATCAAAGACTTGTTCAAGTTGCTGTCATATTCAGTCAATGCCACTGAAAGAGCGAGTTTTTGAGTGTCAGAATTGCGGTATAGCAATTAATCGCGACTTGAATGCTGCGATTAATTTAGCTCGTCAATCTGGCATGAGTAAGGCCAGTTCGGTCTGAAGTTACGCCTGTGGACAAGTAGGAGCCGACTCCCTTGGTGGAAGCAGGAAGTGAACATTAAATCTGCCATGAGTAGATTTGAGTAGGTTTCATAGAACGGAAAGCACTAGAGAATACAGCACAATCAGTTATGGACGCTATTAGACTAAAGAAACCGGGTTGTTTACCCCGATTAAAAGTCTGCATACAGTATTTTCGGCGAAAATCCGATTTCTAGGCGATCCGTGCGTCAATCTTAGCTAAATACCTCAATCCTTCGTCCTTACCGATCGGTGGCCAAACTTTACCTATCATATTCCATGTCAAACAAGTCGCCCTGCATCATGCTGGTTGATGACGAGCCAGCTAATCTGATTTTACTGGAAGAGTTATTGCACCTGCAAGGATACGCCACAGTATCAGCACTATCTGGCGATGAAGCGCTCTCCCTCGCCCGCGCATCTCGACCCGATTTAATTTTACTGGATATTATGATGCCCGAGATGGACGGTTTTGATGTGTGCAAGATCCTGCGAAAGGATACGGCGTTGCAAACTGTACCTGTGATTTTTTTAACTGCCCTCGACGACGATACCTCTCGCCTCCGAGGGTTAGAAATGATGGCAGATGATTATTTGACAAAGCCTTTTAACAGTCGTTTGTTGCTGGCGAAAGTGGAAAATATTTTGCAGTTGAGTCAAATGCGATCGCAAGCTGTATCTTCCGAATTCAACCAGCAAGTGAAAGAGCAAAGCAAACGCCAAATTGCCGCAGCTTGGGAAGCCAACGAATATCTTTCAGAAAAATTTCAGCTATTTGTGCCGGAGCAACTTCTCGGACGAATTGCGCCGCAAGGAATAGAATCTATTCAGTTGGGCAATGTCACAGAAGAAGAGCTGACTATTCTATTTTGCGACATTCGCGGGTTTACTGCGATCGCAGAATCTCAAGATGCTCGGGAGACTTTTGAATGGTTGAACGCTTTGTTTACTCAAATGAACGATTGCATAACGTCCCACGGCGGGTTTATTGACAAATACCTAGGCGATGCAATCATGGCAGTATTTGACAAGCCGAACTCTCACGCTCTGAACGGGATCGAAGCCGCAGTAGCAATGCAAGAAAGATTGCAGGAATTTAATGCCAGCCGCCACAAATACAATTTAGAATCTCCAGTCAATATCGGTACCGGAATTCATACAGGTATTGGCATGATCGGCACTTTGGGCTCCGACCGCCGCATGGACTCTACAGTCATCGGCGATGTAGTAAATACAGCTTCTCGGTTAGAAAATTTAACTAAAATATACGGCTGCCAAATTATTGTTAGCGAAAATGCGATCGTTCATGCGAGAGAATTTCTAAATGGCATTAGTTCCAACTGCCACTCAAAAGAAAGTCTATTATTAAAGTGCGACTTGGAAGTGGACACACAGGAGACTATTATTTCTACTTCTGGGGCGACTGCTGGAGACAGCGATTTGCCCGGAAACAATTATTACTATCGCTGGATCGATCGAGTAACCCCGCGCGGCAAGCAGCAAGCTATTGAAATCTACGAAATCTGGATTGCATCCAGTCCAGACTCGGAGGCAAAGCGGCTTACCCAAGTTTTATTTGACAAAGGAATTCAAGGATGGCAATCCGAAAAAATTGTCGCCGCCTTGGGATATTTTCAGCAACTAATCGAACAAAACCCTGCTGATACAGTCGTCAGTTTTTATATAAATCGCTGCCAGGAAAAGCTAGGTTTGATACCTGCAACTACCAGTTCAGAAAGATTTAACTTTTAGGGCGGGCTCGCGGGGAGTATCTCAATGAAAGCAGCCCTCCGCTTGAAATTGGAGTTAGGAGTCAGGAGTCAGGAGTCAGGAGAAAAGAGTCAGAAGGAAGAAGGAAGGAGCCAGAAGAAGTGTTTTTACAAATATGAGATGCTCCCGGCTCGCGTGCCCACCCACAATAGTTTAAATTTATTGCAAAAGTCGCTAACTATCCTGCATTGCATCAGGGTTGCGTCTGTGCTTTCCCTATCAATGAAAGATTTATGCAATAAGTCTAATCTAATTGGAGTTAGCATCAAACAGCCGTCAAAACTTGCTCTCTCAACTTCCCGATTAACTCATTCACCCCCCCCGCGTTCAAACGGTAACTCAGAGGATGACCGATCAAATAAGCCGAACTTTCAAACAAAACATCAATTTCCACCAAACCATTTTCCCGCAAAGTTTTGCCAGTCGAAACCAAATCCACAATTGCTTCCGACATACCCGTAATCGGCCCCAACTCCACAGAACCGTAAAGCGGCACAATTTCCACCGGCAAATTCAAATTGTGAAAATATTCCCTCGCACAGTGTACGAACTTAGAAGCAACTCTACCGTGAGGAGGCAAATCCACCGTTCGCCGATAAGAACTAGATTCCTTGACGGCCACAGACAGCCGACATTTGCCAAATTTTAAATCAATTAAATTGGCAACTTTCGGAGTTTTTTCCCGCAAAACATCATAGCCAGCAATCCCCAAATCGGCTTGACCGTATTCCACATAAACTGGCACGTCGTGAGTCCTTACTAGCAAAGCTTTTGCAGTGCCGGTCGGGTCATAAATTTGAAGTTGTCGGTTAGAGGAATCGAGAAAAGCGCTGAAGTCTAATCCAACCGATTTAAACAGCCGAATGCTATCTCCTAAAAGTCCGCCTTTGGGAAGTGCAACAGTAATCATGTCAATTTTTAGAGTGTAAATTGCTCGATTTGGGAAAGGACCGATCGCGGTCTAAGCAGAAACAGCTTTTACCCTACTCAGAATAACACATAGAGTTCACAGCTAAAAATAAATTTCGGGTATTGCTCGATCCATTGTTTTGGTATATATTATATTTAGTAAGTTTTGATTGAGTCACGTTTTTCAAGGGTGGTCTTTCGATTGCGCGATTTGAGATTTGAGATGCTTTCGATTGACTTGCGCGAGATAAATTCGGGGGATTTTCGATTTGCGATTTGGGATTGATTCCACGGATCGAGCGCGTGGCGGGTATCACCTTTGAAAGTCTTGGTCAGTATGGAAAACAATCAAAAGTTTGAGAGTCAACAATTGGACAGAAAATTTCACAGTGTAAACCCGGATTCCCTCAAAAAAATTACAGTAGATGAAATCCTCTCAGGCGGTGGTGTAGAGGCAGAGGAAATGCACTATACAGTGACCGTACCTACCGCTAACGATGCCAAAATCCACAGAGACAGATCGTTAGATGCCAAATCAAGTGTGTTCGATACAGCACCCCCGATCGAAGTTTGCAGAAAAACGCGGAACGCTGGGAGGCTGTTAATGTAAAATGCTTGCAGAGGCTGGTGCAGACAACGCGGCGATCGCGCGCAAGCGTTGCCCTCGAAGAGGATCGCCATTCAGTCTCGCGCCTTTGTGTATTCAACTCTAAAACTTAAAATTGCACGAACGATCGGAAATAGCTAACAGCTACATTATGACCAAATTGACTCTGGTAATCGGCAACAAAAATTATTCCTCTTGGTCGCTGCGCGCTTGGCTGGCGATGAAACAAGCTGGACTGGAATTTGCCGAGGTGAGAATCCCCTTAGACTGGCCGACAACCAATGAACAAATTCGGCGCTATTCTCCTTCGGGAAAAGTGCCAGTTTTAATCGACGGGGACTTGAAAGTCTGGGAATCTTTGGCAATTTGCGAATACGTGGCCGATCGCTTTGCGAACGATTTGTGGCCGGCGGATGCAGCGGAACGGGCGATCGCCCGTTCCATCTGCGCCGAAATGCACGCGGGGTTCCAAAATTTGCGCGAAAACATGCCGATGGACTGCCGCAACCGCTATTCGGGTGAAGGGAGGACTCCCGGTGTAGAAGCAGAGATCGATCGCATCTTTGCCATTTGGCGCGAATGCCGCCAAAAATTCGGAACAGGCGGCAATATGCTGTTCGGAAAATTTACAGTTGTTGACGCTATGTTTTCCCCAGTTGTGATTCGTTTTGTCACCTACGGAGTAAAATTAGATTCCATAGCCAAAGCTTATGTGGATGCGATTTTAGCCTTGCCTGCCATCCAGGAATGGGTAGCAGCAGCTTGCAGCGAAACGGAAAGTATTCCACGCCTTAAAATCTAGCCAAAATCAGTTTACTTAACCTAAAATCTCAAATTTGAAATCAGGATGCGGATTCTTTTAGTTGATGATGAAGTTGAGTTAACTGACCCTTTGAGTCGAGTCTTAACCCGTGAAGGTTATACAGTTGATGTAGCATTTGACGGAGCAAGCGGCAGCAATTTAGCCATGCAGGGCACTTACGATTTGCTAATTTTGGATTGGATGCTGCCGAGACAAACTGGACTGGTAATTTGCCAAAAGTTGCGATCGCAAGGACGGAATACGCCAGTGCTATTTCTCACCGCCAAAGATACCGTAGACGATCGCGTACAAGGACTTGACGCCGGTGCAGACGACTATTTAGTCAAACCTTTTGAACTGCGAGAACTGCTAGCCAGAGTCCGCGCATTGCTGCGGCGGCCTCCTACTTTTGATGCCGAGGTTGCTGTCGGGCGGCTGCAAGTTGCAGATTTACAGCTAGACTACGACAATCAATTAGCTTATCGGGGCGATCGTACAATTGATTTATCAGAAAAAGAATGTCAGTTGTTAGAATACTTAATGCGCCATCCCGGTCAATTGCTAACACACGAACAAATCCACCAGTATTTGTGGAGTGAAGCAGAAAAACCCAGCAGCAATGTATTAGCAGCTCAAATTCGCCTGCTGCGGCGCAAAATAGAAGCCCCGGGCGAATCTGTACTAATTCACACAGTCTACGGCAGAGGCTATCGCTTTGGAGAAGCCAATTAAAAATAATAGACATTGTACAAAAATCCTTCTTCCTTCTTCCCTCTTCCTTCTTCCCTCTTCCTTCTTCCCTCGGCTATATTATCTATTATCGGGAAAGTATGCACCCTAAACCATCCTTTACGTCTCTTGACAAACCAAAGTAATTACTGTCACCTCCGGGGGACAAAATAGCCTTCCCGGCGAATAAGTCCCCAAACCGCGATTCACGTACAGCAAATTACTCCCCACCTGATGCAAACCGCTAGCCCATTCCCAGTGAGTAACTACTCCATCGCCAGCCGACAGAAAAGGAATGAACTTTCGGATTCGTTTAGGAATCCAATAGCCAATTTTTCTGACCCAAGCGTACAAAGGCCCGATACCGGGAATAACGATTTGACCGCCGTGAGTGTGCCCAGACAACTGCAAATCAATCCGCCAATTTTGCAGCTTTTCAGCAGTATCAGGATTGTGAGACAATACAATCCGAGGAATCCCGGGATTTATTGATACCATTACAGGTTTAGGCGCAAAATCGCCCGACCCAAAATCTGCCAGCCCAACTAAAGCCAATTCAGACCCCAAAGGATAGATTGCTTCGTTGTATAAAACCCGAATCCCGGCGCTATTTAAAGCATTAGCAACCTCTGTTTTTGCCCCCGGCCAATAGTGGTCGTGATTGCCCAAAACCGCGTAAATTCCCACCCGACTTTGCAAGTTTTTCAATCGCTGCACTAAGGTGTAAATAGGTGCGGGGTCGTAGGTAATAAAGTCACCGGTTAAAAAAATCAGATCGGGTTCGGCTTCGTTGACCGCAGCAATCGCCTCTTCTAGCAACCATTCCGACAGCCGCACCCCGTCATAGTGAAAGTCCGTAAGCTGTGCAATTTTAGTACCGGATAGATTTGCTGGAAGATTGGCGATGGGTATCGTTAAATACTCTACTCGCAGTTTCCCAGTTAATAACCTGTGCATAAATCTAAGGTTTGTTGATGACAGAGCGCTAGCTCTAGCTTAGCAAATAAACAGGCAAGATTGCCAAACTAGATATTCTTCTCTTTTCTTTCTTTCCTCTGATTAATCACTACCGTTCCAGGCGCAAAAAGTTGGATTTACTCAATATAATTGAAACAGAAATGTCCCATCTTTATTGATGCTTTTTTGCAAAAATGTTTTGGTCTTGCGCGCCAAACTACTACAGCAGTTCGATTGTATTAAAGCCTGCCTGAGAAGCTCTTTAAAACGCAATCTTCTTCAGAGTGGCATTCCCCGCCTCGCATCTATAGCAATTCTTGCAGGAGTCGTCAAATTTTTACCCCACCCCAACCCTCCCCTTATCAAGATCCGGGAGTAAGAAATTCACAAATGATGCGAGTATTGCTATATATTATTTTGCCGATTTTCAAAGCTGAGACTTGCACCGCATCCCCATAGAATCGGGCGACCGCGGGGGAATTGCCGCTACCAAACACTATCTCATCACTAATGATTTATTACTAAGTAGGTGGAAATCAATATGGCTTGGGGGAGGCAGAGTTTTGCATTAATAATAAACTGGCAGCTAGTATCAATCATTGCGGGAGCATCTCATATTTGTAAAAACACTTATTCTGGCTCCTGCCTTCTGACTTTTTCCTTCTGACTTCTGACTCTTTCCTCCTGACTCCTGACTCCTGACTCCTAGCTCCAATTTCAAGCGGAGGGCTGCTTTCATTGAGATGCTCCCATCATTGCCTTACCGCCCCTACGATATTTTATTTTTTGTGAGTCTGCCTGCTTTTTAACTAATAACTTTTGACGAAAGCCGCTTCTTCTCAATATATTGCTGGTGGTAATCTTCTGCCATATAAAAATCACTAGCAGGTTTGATTTCGGTGGCAATGTCTTTGTCGTATTTACCGGAAATTTGCAATTTTTGTTTGGAGAAGCGAGCGGCTTTTTCTTGTTCCCAATTGTGATAAAAAATCACAGACCTGTACTGTTCGCCTCTATCGGGGCCTTGGCGATTGATTTGGGTAGGATCGTGAGAGTTCCAGAATACCTCTAGCAGTGCTTCGTAACTCACCTGCGATCGATCGTACTCTAGCAACACGGCTTCAGCGTGACCGGTGACTCTGGCGCAAACATCGAGGTAGCAGGGATTCGGCCAGTGACCTCCTGTGTAGCCCGCAGCAGTCGAGACGACACCCGCAACGGCGCGAAACTTGTGTTCAACTCCCCAAAAACAACCGGCGGCAAATGTGGCTTTTTCCATCGTGTTACTCATCGTATTTGAGATCGAACTGGGCACTAAATTATGCTTGACATATTCCCATTAGTGTGCATTCCCAAACTAATCGCGGCTGTACGTAGTTTAGCAAATATTGTCGCGCTTTCTCCAAGGGTTCTAAGGGCGATCGGCTAATTCCTCCTGCCAAAAATTGCTGCCAGTAACAGTGCTGTAAATAATCGATTAACCACAACTGAGATTCAGTATCTAAAGTTTTATCAATTTCCTTGGCTAATTCCAAAGCTGACCGCAGATTTTGAGGCAACTGCTTCACCTTTTGCAGCAAATCATCGGGTATTGATTGCAGTTGCTGCCAAATAGAAATTGCCTCGCCAGGACTTCCCTGAGCCATCCCCATTACCTCGGAATGGGATAAAATCTCCGCGAATCCCGCTTGCTGCAAAACTTGTGCCATTGCTTCGGGATTCAGCCGAGAAAACTGGATTTTTTGACAGCGGGAAATCAAAGTGGGCAGTAAACCTTCCAAAGTCGGAGCAATTAAAATTAGCGCTGCTTTTCCCGGTTCTTCTAAAGTCTTCAACAAGCCGTTAGCGGCTCCCTCACCCATTGTTTCTGCTTGTTCCAACACTACGACTGAACGCGCAGCTTCTAGCGGCGGTCTGCTGAGAAATTCACCGATTTCTCGAACTTGTTCTAAGCGTATTTGTGGTGGTGCTTTCCGCTTTAAACCGGCTTCCTCTGCTTCCTTTGGTGTAAGTCGCTTGCCTTGGTTCATGTAAGTTGGTTCCACCCAGAGTAAGTCTGGATGATTTCGCTGCCTCACGCGATTTTGCACGGAGGCTATTAGTCGGGTTTCGGAAATATTTGCTGAGAATAAAAGCTCGATGAAACATCTCGCTGCTAAACTTTTGCCGGTGCCGTTAGAGCCGACAAATAAATAACCAGGAGCAATTCGGTTTCGCTCGACTGCTTGTGTTAGCAATTCTACTGCTTGCTTTTGTCCGATTAATGATGTAAAATAATCCATGTTTGTTAATGATACCAAAAAGTTATTGTGGTTTAATACACTGCTAAATAATTGTTTTGAGTTAAGAATGTTAAATTGTAAGGGAGCATCTCATATTTGTAAAAACACTTATTCTGGCTCCTGCCTTCTGACTTTTTCCTTCTTCCTTCTGACTCTTTCCTCCTGACTCCTGACTCCTGACTCCTGACTCCAATTTCAAGCGGAGGACTGCTTTCATTGAGATGCTCCCAATTGTAAGTTGCCGGAGCCGGACAGGGAATTGCCGTGTCTGTACACATTATCTAGCGCTATTTTTCAGCAGAGGTATTATTTAAATATCCCCAAGCTTCTAACCTGCGAGTTACAATAGCTTGAATTTCCTGAGCGACTTCATATTCAGGGCGATCGCCATTTATCCGCACAATTCGAGATTTATTTTCCTCGGCTAACTCCGCAAAACCTTGCTGAACAAGGCGGTGAAACTTCAAATCCGCTTGCTCGATCCGATCGCGCTCTCCCCGAGCTCTTACCCTCGCCAAACCCGCCTCCACATTAATATCCAGCCACAAAGTCAGATCGCTTTGCAAGCCGTCGGTGGCAATTTCATTCAACTGCTTAATTAAATTTAAGTTAAGACCGCGGCCGTAGCCCTGATAAGCAATCGTAGAGTCAGTAAAGCGATCGCACAAAACAATTGTTCCCTTCAATAACTCGGGTTTTAGACAAGTTTCGACGTGCTGAGCGCGATCGGCCGCGTACATGAGCAATTCTGCTCGATCGGATACAGATTCGCCCGCATCTTGTTTCAGCAGCAGATGTCGCAGTCCCCTTCCCAACTGAGTACCCCCGGGTTCGCGAGTAGCCAGCAACGGGACTCTCAGAAAGCAACTTGCTTGCAGGAACTGTATCAAGCGCTGCATTTGCGTAGTTTTACCCGCACCTTCAACCCCCTCAAACACGATAAGTTTGCCCTTCATTGCCCTAACTTCCCATCGGAATAAAATATATCCATATTGTGCTGTGCATCTCTTCTAGTTTCGGTATGATAATAAAGTCTAAATGCCTCACGGCTGGAGTTGTCTATGGCTCGCTATACTGGTTTTTTTATCGTTGCCGTTCCGATCGACCGTCTCCGTCAGTCCCTGATTGAAATTTTAGAGTCATGCAATCTTGATATTATCTACAATACAGGAGATTCCGTCATGGCTCGCGAACTTCCCGGTCAAGTTTCCATTGCCAAACTTGTCACCGCAGAAGTCCTAATTGAGAAAAACACGGCCAGCGACTCAGAGGTTCGCATGAACTTCGTGATTAAAAACGAGGAACTGCCCCTGCAAACCAACAACCACTGCCGTCAAATGTTCGAGCTAGTCAGTCGTTCAATTATGAACAACAATAATTGGCGGCTCTTGGAAAGTATGGCACTGTAGCCATCAGTCAGTTGATTTGAAATTTTAGATTTGAGATTTTAGATTGACTCCACAGATGAATCTGGGGGTTCTAACTAACGTCGAAACTTCTTGGATCTCGACTCCTGGTGTGATGGGTTTGTCACCCTATTGGGATGAGGTCATCAGTCATTAATTTCTAACTAATGACCGATGACAATCAAGCATCCAGGATACAAGCCCCCGAATTTATCCGTGGGGTCAATTCTTCAATTCTTTAATCTCAAATCTCAAATCTCAATATCGATTGACCTCCTACTTTTATCTGTCATCCCTAAATTTAAGATCGAAATCTCCGGCGCAGCAGCAAAGAATTTGTAACAACGCTAACAGAACTAAACGCCATAAATGCCCCAGCAGCTGCAGGACTGAGTAGAATTCCGGTTGCAGGCAGCAAGATACCCGCTGCAACCGGAATTCCCAGAGTATTGTAACCAAAAGCCCAAAATAAGTTTTGGCGAATTTTGTTGAAAGTAGCGCGCCCGAGCTCGATCGACTCAACAACATCCATCAAAGCATTTCGCATCAGCACAATTTGAGCAGTCTCAACTGCGACATCAGTGCCGCAGTGCAAACCGATACCGACATCCGCTTGAGCCAAAGCCGGCGCGTCATTGATGCCATCCCCCACCACAGCCACTTTACAGCCTCGGGCTTGCAAAGTCGCGATCGCCCTCGCCTTCCCCTCCGGCCGCACCTCGGCCAAAACATCAGCAGCCCTCAAATCTAGCTGCAGCGCCGCCGCCGCCGCCGCCGACGCTGTATCTCCCGTCAGCATCATCACCCGCAATCCCATGCCCCGCAAACGTTCCACCGCCGCCTTAGCATCCGGTCTCAGAGTATCTTTTAGCCCGATTACCCCCAGCAAAACGCCCTCAGAAGCCACGTAAACCGCCGTTTTGCCTTTGCAAGACCCAAAAAGTTCCGCAGCCACAGCGACGCCCTGCTGCTTCATCCACTCGGCATTCCCCGCGAACACCCGCCGGCCCTCCACCACAGCAGAAACCCCGAAGCCCGGTTCCGTGCAAAAATCCTCAGCAGCTAGCAGCGGCAAACCTTGCTGTTGGGCTTCCAGCAAAATCGCTGCGGCGATGGGATGACAAGCGCCCCTTTCTACCGCCGCCGCAATTTGCAGCAGTTTTGAGTCAACCCTGCCAGCAACTCCATCAATTGTGGAACAGGCATCTTGTTTGTTTCCAACATTAATACCTGAGTTCAAATCCCACTCAGAATTCTGAAAAATCGGCAAATAATCTGTGAGTGTGAGATTTCCGGTTGTCAGAGTGCCAGTCTTGTCAAAAACCACCGTATCTAATTGATGCACCCGTTCTAAAACATCACCACCGCGAATTAAAAGCCCGCGCTCCGCCCCGATGCCAGAACCGACTAAAATTGCAGTTGGGGTAGCCAGTCCCAAAGCGCAAGGACAAGCGATGACTAAAACTGCGATCGCCAATTTCAAACTTAACAGCAAAGGCGATTGATAATGGGTAATTGGTAATAGATTTCCCATATTCATTGCCCCGTGTCCCATCTCCATTGCCCCGTGTCCTAAAAGCACAGAAGGCCAAATATGAGTCCCGGCAAAATACCAAAATAGGAAAGTTAAAACCGATATCGCCATTACCCCATAGACAAAATATCCCGCGACAGTATCAGCTAAATTTTGAATCGGCGCTTTGCGAGTTTGGGCTGCCTGCACCAAAGCCACCATTTGAGCTACAGTTGTTTCCTTACCGGTGCGAGTTGCGCGCATCACAACTGCCCCGGATTTATTGATAGTTCCCGCCGCCACTGTATCTCCTGGTTGCTTCAAAACCGGCAGCGATTCACCAGTCAGCATCGACTCATCTACGGTTGTTTTACCTTCGCAAATTTCGCCGTCTACGGGTATTTTTTCCCCTGGCAAAACTTGCAGCCATTCTCCCACTCGGACGCGATCGGCTGGAATTTCAATGTATTGTGGATCGTAGACCTCTGATGTCGAGTTTAAAGGCAATTCTTCCGAGCGCAAATCTAAACTCGGGAGTTTAAAATCAACTAAGCGGGCTTTCGCAGGCTGCAATGCAATTAAAACTTGCAAAGCTGATGCAGCGCGCCGTCTGGCTTGCTGTTCGATAGTTTTGCCCAACAAAATAAAGCCCAGCAGCATCACCGGTTCGTCAAAAAAGCACTCCCATCCCATCCGTGGAAACAGCAGCGCCGCGTTGCTAGCGGTGTAAGCTGTGACAGCGCCTAAAGCTACCAAAGTATTCATGTTGGGTGCATTTCGCCACAAACTGCGGCACCCGTCAACGATAATCGGGCGACCCGGTAACAGCAATGCTAGGGTGGCGAGTCCCCAGTGAAACCAAATATTGCTGAGAATTGGGGCTTTTGTGCCGAGTACGTGGCCTAAACCGGATAGAATAATTAAGATTAGGGCGATCGTCAATTGATTAATTTGCTGTCGAATTTCTTGCCGTCGCCTTTCAATTGTTGCCGCTTCTGCTTCCCGCTGATTGTCACCTAAACGAGACTGAGAGGGAAATCCATTATCAGTCAACTTTTTCGCTAAAGCCTCTGCATCGACAGCCCCCGGTTGACACTCAACCGTCGCCACTTCTACGGCCAAGTTAACGCAAGCTGAAATTACGCCTGAATTCTGCATGAGTTGGCGTTCCACAGCTTTCGCGCAACCGGCACATTTCATCCCGCCGACATCGAAAGTAACAAGTTCTGGGGGTGATGCTTTAACTGATATGATTTCTGGTTGAATTTCGGGGATTGTTTTGGGCAAAAATTGCATGGTTTTTTTTGGTATTGATTAGAATACTTCGGCGCTTCTGAAAGGGTTGAATGCACTGTTTAGACAAATGTCTATATTTTTATCATAGATAAATATTGTGGCATCTTCCCAAAGTGTTAGTTTTTTTTAATTCTTATTAATTCCATGCGGTTAAATTCGCAGTTTTGCAGGGGTTGAAACCAATGTCGGACTGCGGGTTTAATGCTAAGACACGCTTTGGGCAGGGTAGAGCTGTTTCCCTATTTGATATAATGAGCTAATTGTTTAGTTAGTATCCAGCTTTTATTTGATGAATTTAGCTATGACAGAAACACCAAAATTTTATATTATCAAACGTCCTGCCGGTAATTGCGAAATTTTGCCGCTCGCGCAGCTCGAAGAACAAAACCCCAGTATTATTGAAAAGTGGGGTCCTTACGATTCCCCCGAAGATGCGATCGCCCGCCGCATCGGATTAATTCGCGCCGGAAAATGCCAGCCCCAATGACGGATTGCGATTGCTTTCCTCCTCATCGCGAAAGCTAACGCGATATCAAATCTGTTAGCATCGGAATTATTGATATCTATCTTGTCTTCATCTGCGTAAATGGGCGTCCATCCATTGTCATCTGCGGTTTACATTCTCTTTTTTTTACCGCAGATGAGGGCAGATAAACACAGATTAACGCAGATGAATTATATCAATTTCGGTTGACCGGACGAATTGCCACAAACAGCAAAGCATTCGAGTTTAAAATCTTGGCTTTTAGCCCTACATCTTGCCCCGAATGCTTTTTTTTAACTGAAACCCTACACAGGTTTTCTACTTCGATTTAGAAGGTGCTGCACTCGGTTTTGCTTGTGCCGCAGTCGGCTTAGGCGGCGCTGCATTCGGTTTCGACTCCGCCTTATTGTTCCCTGTTTTACCAGTAACTTGCTGTGTCAAAACTTCCATAGCTTTCGCGTACTGCGGATCGGCCGCCGTAGCAATTTTATCGCGATCGCGCCTCAATTCCTGTTTTTGAGCCTCGGTGAGTTCTACCTTAAAATCCGGTTCAATCCCGGCGTGGTTGATATCAGTGCCGTTGGGAGTAAAATACTTGGCAATTGTCACCGCCAAACCGGCACCGTTGCCCACACCGCGTACTGACTGAACTAAACCTTTACCAAAGGTCTTGGTTCCCACCAAAACAGCGCGTTTGTTGTCTTGCAAAGCGCCGGATAGAATCTCGCTAGCACTTGCTGAACCGCCGTCTACCAGTACAACTAACGGTTTGTCTGTGAGCTCTCCCTTATTTGCCGTTTGTTTATCGGCCTCACCGACTCGATCGACCGTCGAGACGATCGTACCTTCTTTGAGCCACATCCGAGCAATTTCAATACTTCCGTACAGCAACCCGCCGGGATTGGAACGCAAGTCTAAAATATAGCCCGTCACCTTTTTCTGTTCCAAATCCTTAATTGCCGATCGCATTTCCGATGCAGCATTCGCACTGAACTGATTTAAGCGAATATAGCCGACTTCTCCGATCGGACTTTTCTGCACCAACTTCCGCACCGGATGAATTTCTATTTTAGCGCGTTTCAGCTTAAATTCTAATTCCTTGGTTCCCCGCAAAACAGTCAGCGTCACTTCAGTATTCACCTGGCCGCGAATCAAACTTACCGCTTGATTCGTATCCATGCCTTCTGTGCTCTTGCCGTCAATCTTAGTAATGATATCTTTTGCCAGAATACCAGCAGTAAAAGCCGGGGTATCTTCGATCGGCGAAATCACCACCAACTTTTTGGTTTCCTCATCTTGAGTCAACTGAATCCCAACTCCTGTCAATTCCCCAGAAGTGTCAACCTGCATATTCTTGAACTCTTGAGGGTCCATAAACCGCGTATAAGGATCGTCCAGCTTCTTCAGCATTTCCCGAATTGCTTTGTAAGCTTCCTCGTCGCTGGTATAAGTCCGATTCAAATAATCATTCCGCACCGCTTTCCAGTCAACCTGGTTAAAAGTGCCATCAACATAACTTTTGTCAATAATCTGCCAAACCTCATCAACTAACTCTTTAGGGCTTCCTCGAAAAGAAGCCAGAGATTTAGAACTGCAACCAGTGTTGGCAAGAGTTACAGCAGTGAGTACCACCGCAGCAGCACTTAGAACAAGCCCTCGTTTTGTTATAACCATTTGTCTGACGCGCGAGACGAAAAGAGTTCAGAATAATTACGCTCAATCTAACACAGGCAAGGCCCGGTCGCGTTTGACGTACATATATTATTTTCCACTTTGCCCTGTTCTATTCACGGGGCGGTGAGGGTTCCCACCCTGAATAGAACACTCACTCTTTGTGGAACAAACCCTCCAGGTTCTGACAAAGGTGCTCTTCAGTCGGTTTAAACCGACTTCAGCTACGAGACAGGGGTTGAAACCCCTGTCGGATTGTCGGATTGTCGGATTGTCGGACTGTCGGACTGTCGGATTGTCAGATTGTCGGACTCTAACAACAGAGAAAGAATCGGCTAAGGATCGACCCAGCGATCGTCCGATTTAATCAAATCAATCAATTCTGCCACCCCTCGGTCTTCCGGGACTTTCTTAATTTCTTCCCGGCCCCGGTACAGCGAAATATAACCCGGCTGCTTCCCGACGTAGCCGTAATCAGCATCAGCCATTTCTCCCGGGCCATTGACAATACAGCCCATTACTGCTATATCCAAACCCGTGAGATGCTTCGTCGCTTCTCTCACTTGGTGTAACACTTCCTCTAAATTAAACAAAGTGCGGCCGCAGGAAGGACAAGCGACATACTCAACCATCGTTTTCCGCAGTCCCAAGGCTTGCAGAATGCTGTAGCAGACGGGAATCTCCTTTTCTGGGGCCTCTGTCAGCGAGACGCGGATGGTGTCGCCGATACCGTCAGTTAACAAAGGTGCCAGGCCTGCGGTGGATTTGATGCGGCCGTATTCGCCGTCTCCTGCTTCCGTGACGCCCAAATGCAGCGGGTAATCCATGCCGAGTTCGTCCATCCGGTGCACCATCAAGCGGTAAGCAGCCACCATCACGGGCGCGCGGGAGGCTTTCAGGGAAACTACAATATTTCGGAAGTCGAGGGATTCGCAAATTTTGATGAATTCCAGGGCGGATTCCACCATGCCTTCGGGGGTGTCGCCGTAGGTAAACAGCATCCGTTCGGCGAGGGAACCGTGATTGACGCCGATCCGCAAAGCTTTGCCTTGGTCGCGCAGGGAAATCACCAAAGGTTCCAGGGTTTCGCGGATTTTTTCGCCAATTTCCGCGAATTCGCTGTCGGTGTATTCGCTTCTGTCGGCTTTCGGCTTCTCGAACACGTACAGTCCGGGATTGATTCTCACTTTGTCTACGTGTTTGGCCACTTCGAGGGCAATTTTCATGCCGTTGTGGTGGACATCGGCGACGAGGGGCACGGGTTGGTAGGTGGCGTGCAGTTTTTGCTTGATTTCGGCTAATGCTTTGGCGTGGGCCATGCTGGGCACGGTGACGCGGACGATTTCGCAGCCTATCTCGTGCAAGCGCCGTATTCCGGCGACCGATCCGTCGATGTCGAGGGTGTCTTCGTTAATCATCGATTGTACGACGACGGGGTTGCCGCCGCCGATGGTGACGCTACCGACTTTGACGGGCCGGGTTTTGCGGCGTTTGATGGTGGTGTCGAAAATCGGTTGGCTAGATGCGGTTTTAGTTGGATTTGGTAGAGTTTGCATAAGTGATTGCTAGTGTTCTGTTACCAAGCTCTATAAAATTCTGTTTCCTATTTTTCAGGTTGCCATAGAAAGGGTCTGTTTGGACAATGAGGTTTTGGGATTTAGGATTCTTAATGGGATTGTGGGGAATTTGTCGATCGAATTATGTCGGAAAAGGGCGATCGAACTAAAAGCCAACCATCACCGGGAAGGCGAACTGAAGTTGGGCCCGTGGAACTAAACCGAACTTAGAAAATACAGTTAAAATACAGGCTATGCCGAGATAAAAATTAATATTGGTTGGCGGTGAGGGGAATGGTTTGGACGCCAGGGCAGCGGTTAAATGGCGATCGGTATATCATTGAAGGCAAGTTAGGTGAGGGCGGCTTTGGGGTCACGTACCTAGCGCAGAAGGCGCAAAACAGCCAGCGGGTTGTCATCAAAACGCTGAAAGATGAATTATTGAGCGATCTAAATTTTTCCAGGTATCGGGACAAATTTCGCGATGAGGCGCTACTACTAGCTGTGTGCAAGCATCCCAATATTGTGCAAATAGACACCTACTTCACTCACGATGATTTCCCTTGCATTGCGATGGAATATGTGGCAGGAGAAGATTTGTGGAAATGGGTGGAAAAGCGCGGTCTTCTGTCAGAAACCAAAGCTTTAAACTACATCCGCAAAGCAGGAGAAGCCGTAATAGTTGTTCACGAAAAAGGTTTGCTCCATCGGGATATCAAGCCACAAAACATTATGGTGCGTGACAATCAAGATGCAGTTTTGATTGACTTTGGTTTGGCACGTGGTTTTATTCCCAATCGCACTCAGCAAATCACTGTTGAACTGACACAGGGTTTTGCTCCTCCTGAACAGTACGGCCGATTTGGAAAATTTGCTCAGTACACAGATGTTTATGCTCTGGCGGCAACGCTATACTATCTGCTAACGAAAACATTGCCAACTGGTGCGGACTTGAGAGGTTTGAAGCATCCTTTAAAGTCGCCTCTTCAGATTAATTCCTGCATCAGCGATGAAGTGAATGAGGCAATTCTTCAAGGGATGGAAATGGATGCGATAAAGCGCCCTCAGTCGGTTCAAGAATGGTTGGCTATGCTTCCCCAACCTCCTCTTGGCAATGAGAGGCCAAAAGGGGTTGTTCCGCCAACGATTCCTAGCCCGCAGCCACCGCCACAACCTGTAAAATTGATTTCAGCAAAAGGAGTTGATTATCGTCAACTCGATCGGCTGTTGGCTGGCGGAGAATGGAAAGAGGCGGATCAGGAAACGTATAAAAAAATGCGGGAAGCAGCAGGCAAACCAGGGGATGGGTGGCTGAGAAGGGAAGATATTGATCGATTCCCCTGTGAAGATTTACGAACTATTGACCAACTTTGGGTAAAATACAGTAATGGACGTTTTGGCTTTTCGGTGCAGAAACGCATTTATCAAAGTCTGGGAGGAACCAAAGAATATGATGAAAAAATTTGGAATGCTTTTGGCGATCAGGTAGGTTGGTGTGTAAATAATTTGTGGTTGGATTACGATCATATAAAATTCAACCACAAAGGAACACCAGAGGGACATCTCCCTATTTTGGGTGTGTGGTATGACAGGGGTGGTTTGTTTGTTTATAGATGTGTGATGTATGGTAGAGGTTTAATCTCTTCTTCCTCGTCGAGACTTGTAGACTGTAACATCTAAGCGTTTCAGGTTTTCATAAAGATTTATAACAGAGGCTTTAACCACGAAACCGCGCCTGTTCTACGTTTCCGATACCGGGCACATTCGATTTACCAAATTACTAAAGAATAGAAACTAGCTATTTTTTGATCCGCTGTAATAATAGCAGCTTGACTTCTTTTGGCAACTGCTACAACCACTCTATCTGCTGGATCTCGGTGTTCCCATTCTAATTTGACACTTTCTAGCCAAATGTCCTCATCAATTGGAACGATCCGAATAACATTAGACTTTTTTAAAGTAGCGATATAGTCATCAATACTTACTCCTAAATCTAACTTATGATTTTTGATCTTGATAGCTATTTCCCAGATAGCCGTTGATGGAACTAAACCATTTTTTTCTTGTTCCATCTGCTGACAAGCATCTTTTGCCGATTGAGAAAGTTTCTCTGGATCTAAACTCCACCAGATGAGAGCGCAGGGATCAAGGACAACTGTCATACTTCCTGCCATTCTTCAGTTGTTGGCGCAGTTAAATCTTCAAAATATTTTACTTTCCCCCGCATATCCTTAAATAATTCTTCAGTTGAAAGAGACTTTTCATACTGAGAAATTATCACAACTGGTTTAGTCCCATCCATCACTAAAATTTCTTCGCCTTCAAGCTCGACAAGTCGCAAACATTCTAGTAATTGAGCTGCTAATTGACTTTTGTCTATGGTTTTCATAGGACAATGATTGGTGTTGTGTTCAAACTACATTATATCTCAATACGGCTCACTGAGCAAAGGATGTCATTGCGCTTCGGGAAAGCAATCGCAGGGACTATGAAGCTTTTGAGTGAATTAGGGTGCGTCAGAATTATATTTTCGGTGATGATTGAGAATTACCACACTGACGCACCCTACCGCTTGAGATTGCTTCACTTCGATCGCACGCCATGACATACAAAATCGCAGCTACCAGAAATGATATCATTTGACACTTAGGCTTTTACTAAATAGAGTCATGGAAGTCCACAAGCGTGAAATTCAAACCTATGAAACCTTAGAGGGAAAAATCCCTTTTGAAGACTGGCTTGATGCTTTGCGCGATCGCGAAGGAAAAGCTAAAATAAAAGGTAGACTTCAGCGAGTTGCTCTTGGTAATTTAGGAGACTGTAAAGCAGTAGGAGAGGGTGTTTCCGAGTTAAAGATTGACTGCGGCCCCGGCTACCGGGTTTATTTCGCAGAAAGAGACTCAACTATTATACTCCTCCTTTGCGGTGGAGATAAAAGTACCCAAGATCGAGATATTCGCAAAGCCAAAGAATACTGGATAGAATTCAGGAGTAGAGACGATGCCTAAAACGCACAGTTACCATGATTATCTGATTAACTCGCTTCAAGATATTGAAGAAACTGCTGCTTATATTCAAGCAATTTTAGAAGAAACAGCAGCGGAACCTGAACTGTTACTGACGGTACTCAGAGATGTAGTTAAAGCTCAAAGTCAAGTCTCTATCATAGCTGAAGACGATTTACAAAATTGGGCTCGACTTCAGGAATTGCTGAAAGCATCAGGGGGAGAAGAGATTTACCGATTTATTGGTTTGCTGAAGGCTTTAGGATTAAAGACAGAGATTGCAGCTAGTCAAAGCAAAACACCAGAAGTATCAATAAATTCTCGTGAAGTAGGGTGCGTCAGCTAGGGACAAGGATTTGGCGTTTTATTTCATCCTAGCGTGGAGGACTTTTAATGCAAAACTTAACTCAGCTTGAATTAGTGCTCCTTGCATTGGTAGCGAGAGGTCAAGGAAAGTGCAATTGGTACCAACTCGCAAAGCAAGTTTCTTATCGAGATGTACCGCGATCGCCCGATATGATGGTTGTCTTAAAAAAACTGGCTGCTGATGGCTTGGTTAAACGATATATCGAAACAGATTCGTGGCGCGACAGATGGGAATTGACGGCAGAAGGGTCGATGTTGATGACAGACGCAACCATTTATGAACTCACTACTTTCTCCGAATATGAAGTTTAACTTAGAAACCAGATTTGTAGTTTGCATTAACAATCAAGACTATCAAGCATCCTTAGAAGTGCGAAAAATCTACCAAATAATACCGGATAATCGCGCTGCGGAACATCAATTTATCCGAGTTATCGATGAATCCGCCGAAGATTATTTGTATCCAGTTGCATATTTCGTGCCGATAGAATTGCCGAAAGCCGTAGAAGCAGTATTTGCATAGATTGCACCCGGCGGTTGAAACCGATCGTGCACAAGCAAAATCTGCTTCCGCAGACAAGCTAAATCGAGGAGGCATTTAAGCGACATTCGATATCATAGCAAATCCTGCTTTAATATCGGGTTGATTCTTCAGTCCCCCCTCTGCTAGGACTTCGTTTGACAAGAAACGATTTCAATCGCCGATCGCCTAAAATCAAAAATCAGCTACAATAAAAAATTAAAAAGCAATCAAAAAACATCGCCATGAGCGTAATTGCAGCCAAATGGACGATCGCCCAATACCACCAAATGATATCTGCGGGCATCTTGGAACATCGGCGCGTAGAGTTGCTAAAAGGAGAAATTGTAGAAATGTCGCCGGAAGGAGAACCCCACGCCTATTTTAGCAGCGAGGCAGGAGCATATCTGATCCGGCTGTTAGGCGATCGCGCTACAATCCGATCGGCAAAACCCATTACCCTTCCTAACAACTCGGAACCAGAACCAGATATTGCGATCGTACAGCCTTTGGGCCGCACATACCTCGAACATCACCCCTATCCAGAAAATATTTTTTGGCTGATTGAATACTCTGATTCCACTCTCATCAAAGACTTGGAGACGAAAACGAAAATCTATGCTGAAGTCGGAATCCCAGAATACTGGGTAGTTAACCTCAAAAACAGACAGTTGGTCGTATTTCGAGACCCCCAAGACGGAGATTACGCTTCCAAATTCACGCTAACAGGTGGAACAGTTAACCCGATCGCATTTCCCGATGTAATTATATCCGTAAGTGCGATCGTCAGCAATTAAGGCAATTCTCCTATGATTTAAAGCAGGTTTGATAGAGGTAGAGCGAGATTTGCCGTTGGGTGGGAGCGGGTTTATGAGATTATGGGTCAAAGGCACAGATTGTTTGTAAAACTCGCCCCTACGAGAATTCATCCCGCCGCCGACTCCAACCACGCAATCAAATCCTCTTGACTCCTAAAATCCAACAAAGCCTCTCCCAAATCATCTAACTGTTCCGCAGATAACCCCTGGATGCGAGTTTGAACTTCTTGTGTAACATCACCCACCCGCCGCACTAGCAGACGCATAATTAATCCTATTTCCCCCTCAATTTTACCCCTTTCAATTCCCTGTTCGATTCCTTGTTCGATTCCTTGTTCGATTCCTTGTTGTATTCCCTGTTCAATCCCCTGTTGTATACCAATTTCTATCCCTTTCATCACAGACCCGATTTGGTCTTGGATAAACATTTCTCGCTTGTCTACATCATTCAATTCGTCAAGTGTCAAATTTGCTCGGTTGGCAATTCCCAGCGCGGTATTAATCTCTTCAACAGACCCCAATTTATCTGGTACTGCTTCCAAAGAGGGGGCGTTTTTCAGAAAGTAAATCCATTTTTCCGGCAGATTTTCTAGTTCATTCAATTCTTTTTTGAATTTCGGTAACTCCACAAACACTAATTTTAACTCGCAGTTGGGATAGACGAATTTCTCTTCGGTTTCTGTGAATTCAAAGTTAGAGATTAGTTTTTCGCTGTTTTCAAATAAAATAAAGTCGGTGATGGTTAAAGCAATCACCGGATTTAACTTTAAATAACCTTCTCCGGCTTTGAGTTGAGTAGAATAGGTTTTGGCTGCATTGTACACTACCCGTTTTTCAAAGGCGGCGACGTTGAGTACCTGCATTTCCACTATCACGGTTTTGTTGCCGGTAATCTTGGCTTTGACATCCAGGTAAGTGTCTTTCAATCCTGTAACGCTTCCGGCTGAATAAGGGTCAATGATTTCTATTTCTTGGATTGTTGATTCTCCGTTATACAGCATTGCATTTAGGAAGCTGATTAAAATTTCTGGATGTTCGGAAGAAGCGAATATTTTTTTGAATGCAAAGTCTGTTTTGGGGCTGATGAAACGCATATTATAGAAGGAAGAGGGAAGAAGGCAGAAGGCAGAAGGAAAATGCAATTTTTTAGGATTTTTAGGTTGGTAGTTGCGCTTTACAACCCTTAGCGCAACTACGAAGTTTTTCAAGTATCAGCCTGTGGCTTCAGTAGTAGTTGCAGGCGACATAACTAGCT
This sequence comes from Microcoleus sp. F8-C3, assembly GCA_036704825.1. Classification (GTDB taxonomy): domain Bacteria; phylum Cyanobacteriota; class Cyanobacteriia; order Cyanobacteriales; family Microcoleaceae; genus Microcoleus. Next base: position 112,380 of record JAUBSN010000013.1, read on the forward strand.
TTCCAGTTATATCCATCGTTGCCAGTTTCAGCACTTCATTAAAAGCTAAACCCCGAATTTTGAGTTCCCACCGAATGCCTTTTGCTTTCATTCGCTTGGCTTTCCGCATATCGACATCAGCAGCTTTTTGATGCAAGAGCAAATATTTCATTGCTGCTGTAGCTTCTACTTTTGTGGGAAATGCAATATAAGTGATAAATCCGCCGTCCCAGTGATTGGCGTTGCGGACGCTGCTGATAGTCGCCACTCTCGGACTAAAGCGGTTCCAGTAAAAGTCGCTGTAGCCGATCGACTCTGTTTTTACTTGGAGTTTGTTTGCCATTTGACTTAACTCCTATAACCTTGTGTGCGGGGTTGGCAGCAGGGCTTTAATTCTGCTATTTATATTATAGCATTGGGAAGTGGGAATTGGGAGCGAATGCTGGCTGTTGTTTTACCTCCCAGACTGCTTCTGTGAAGTGGGGAAAGTAAAATATCCCCAATACCTTTAGTTCTTTTTTGTCTCGAATACAACTGCCTCAAAAAGCTCTACAAGCTTTAAGTCTGAATAAACCGATAAATACAAATATTTTTCGAGTTTCTGCCGATTTCTAGGTAAGAATAAACCTAAGCCTGATAAGTTTTTATACTTATGCCTAATTTTTGAGTCGAGTAATTCACCATTCTGTTGCACTCTCTGAATGAGAAAATTATTTAAAAATAACAATAAATCGTTACAGGCTGACGGACTTGCACCTGATAATTGGGTAAGTTTTTGTAAAAAATTTGCGAAATCAACAAAGGTTTCTCCAAAGCTACGATAAACTACTACAGTAGTGTTATTGGAAAAATTGACTTCAGCCCCTAAAATGGAGGATATAAAAACTTTCACTGGCGCAATATCTGCTTGCAAAATAGAATCAATCACAGCATTAACTTTTTTTGCAAAGTAGCGGAAATAATGATTGTTAGTTAATGTCAAACTATGGTACATATCAGGCTGTTCATAATCCATAATCTTTTTAGCTAGCTGAGAACCATCAATGTCTGGATAAGCGCTCAAATGGCTTAACACTTGATCGTAATAGTAATTTGGCGCTCCAAGTTGCAGTTGAGATGAAAGCGTATACTTAGCAGTATTTTGGAAGGTATGGTGTATTTCAATATTTCCTTTATTACAATTTTGGAAAAATAATAATTCTAGATTTCCCTTTACAGAGCGGTTAAAATTCAATATAACTTGATTGATTTTTTGAAGATTCATCCATCTAATTTCTGAAATTAAAGGGGACGTAGGATGTTCGTCGGGGCTAATTTCCATAAGCGTTCCACTATGACCTAAAAACACAATAGCCCAGCGTTTGGCTTGAAATTGAGATTGGGCCCAAGTCAGATACTCACTCAAGACTTCTGCACTACTACTATCTGCTGTTTCTAAGTATTGCGTATCAACTTTACCTTGGCTGATGAGGCTTCTAGAAACTTGTGCTGCTCCACTAAAGTCTGATTGTACTACTACTAAAACTTTGTCATTTTTTACACCTTTACTTAGCATTTGAAGAATTGGTTGCCCGAATCTTGAGAGATTATTGTCATAGGGCATCCAGTATAGTAATATCCAGTCATAATGATTTTTGACCGTACTTCCAAGCATATATTCGTTTACCGAGTAATATATTGTCTCTATTAAAGAACTAATACTTACTGTTATCAATTTGATTGCTTGTCTTCTTTTCACATTGTCTGCTCCGGGTTGAGAACCGTCAGCTTTTTGTATACTGTATTTTGGGCTAACTAAAACGTAAGGATTCAGGTCAAAAAAAGTTCATCAAGAGCCGAGAAATATGGTAATGTAGTCAGATGAGGGAAAAAGCAGAC
>JAUBSN010000014.1:0-111902 GCA_036704825.1 Microcoleus sp. F8-C3
TCAGCTTGCACACGCGGAGCGTTCAAACCAGTCAAAGTCTTTTGATGTAAAGGTTTTAGGCTTTTTCAGCAAGCCCTACTTATTCCCTTGAATAAAACTTTGCACAACTGCATTAATTTCAGGGGAAATTTCTGTTACCATCCGCACCGGGATTGCCGATGTAGAAGCAAATTGTGCGTATTCAGGCGTCAGAAAAACTGCATATTTGTCAGCTTCATCAGTCAGTTGAGCGGCGGTAGCTAAACTTACAGCTTGAATATAATTGCGTATGCTAACAGCTCGATCGCCCACAACTTCATCGCCGCTAATTACCGTGTTCGGCCTGCGAACTTGGTCTAAAGTTGTACTCGGATCTTTGACGCTTAAGTGAGTTCCTCCTACAAAACCGACTAGCCATTTGGGAGATGGAATTTTTGGGAATCCGGCAATTTGTTCGGCTAAGGCGGGAGTTGTTTTGTCTGCTGAAGATGCTACTATTAATGTGGGGATTTGAATTGCACTTAAACCCGTTTCTCCAAATAATAATGATGTTATGGGATTCATGGCGATCGCCCTTTTAATCCTCGCATCCCGCAATTGATACTGTTCTTCGGGCAATCCGGCCGCCGCGCACTGAATGCCTTCGCCCAAGCTGAACCCAATCAAATCCCCCTGACACCGCTGTTTGAGTCCGCTCAATTGCAGTTCGGCGCCGGCCAAGGACAAGGCTGTGGCGCCGCCGAAGGAATAGCCAATTATTACCGATCGGTCGATCGCGATTTTCCCCTGCAAATTATCATCAGTTTGGTTCAATTTTGTCAGTTCGTCGAGTACAAAACTGATGTCTTTGGGACGGTCTAAAAACTCTTGAGGAGCTAGCAAGGGAGACTTACCCGCGATCGCAGCATTGGTATTCGTCTCGTTGCTTCCGGGATGTTCTAAAGCTGCTACTACATAGCCGTGAGACGCTAAATGCTCGGCTAAGTAGCGCAAATCCGTGCGGACGGAACCCAACCCGTGAGAAAAGACGATCGCCGGTTTGTCGGCTGTCGCTGCTCTCGACCAGTACACGTCAACGGGAATATGTCGATTGCGGGCGCTATCGTTCAAATCTAGCGCCCGTACCTGCACGGCATTAGGGCCGGCTTGGGTGGGATCGAAAGGCAGGTTAAACGCGGGTTTAACCGCTGCTAGCTGAGGCGCGATCGCCGCCATAAAGCGCTGAGTTTGCCAAAAACTTGCGTTCATATTTCCCAAAACTGTGAAAGCTCGATCGAGATCCACCACGACCCGCGAACTCGGATAAGATTCAAGGAAACTCAATACCGATAAGCCTTCCGGCGCGTTCGCTCCCTGCACCAGAGCCGCTCGCAGCGCTTCCACACCCGCACCGTCGCGCCTGGGTATGACTGTGCTCAAATCCGTCAGGATGGCAGTGCCGATGCCCGTATTTAGCAAGTTGCTCAGGCCGACTACATTTAGGGGAATTTTCGCTTGCAGCGCCCGAAAAATTTTACTCCGCTGTTCCTCAGACAGGAGATTGGCATAAGCTTGCAGTTTGGCCGGGACTTTTCCTGTTTCTGCGAGTTCGCGCAAATCCGCAACGGATATTGACGATTCTAAAATACCTTTGCGGACAACAACCGTTTTTGCAGCTTTTACAGAAGATGTCGCGCCGCTGAAAGGATTAATCGAAATCGAACCCAAAACACTCGCCACTGAAGAAAACCATCTGAAATTTGGTCTGATGCTCATTTTTACCTTATTGAACTAGAGGAGATATATCACCATATTCTCAAAATTCTCCCAGATACCGAGAACTTGCCTCCATCGGAGCGCGATCGTCAATGCCTCTACGCATATTTACTTGCCGATCGCACATTCGGTACCTAAGTGCACTTCTTCTGCGGGTGCTAATGACGATCGGTTGAAAGATTTTTTAATGTGCAGGTCAAACAATACAAACTTTGCGAGTTAAAAGAGCGATCTAGTGTATTTCCGAACCGCGCCAAGGTGCGGAAATTTTGCTAGTAATTCCGTTGGATTAGGATTAAATATAGAACTTACACAATTGTCACAAATAGGGCTTAAATTTTATGTATTTAGTGGCGCTTTAGCGCTTTTTCCTAAGCTAAGAAAGAGCGCTAAAGCGCCACTACATACCTTTGTTTAATTTGTCAGTTGGGTTTAGCCCTAAAATATAAACCGCAGATTCAGAACGTAATCTGCGGTTAAAATCTTCCTCAAGATACAGGAAAATAAACAACAAGCATCGAAATATTTTGGTGAGCCCGGGCGATCGCTTCCGGTTCTTTGAGAGTTCCCGGTTGTTCCCACAATGTCTGTTGCTGAGAAAGTGTTGTTAAAATCAGCAAATCGTGTTCTAACAACTGCTGCGAAACTAGCTTGATAAAATTTCCCCGCACCCGATTTACTGGTATCTCAGAGAGAATTTCCACCTCCGCCGCACTTTTGTTGTTTTTTTCCCGTTTTGTTGTCACCAAAACCACTTGCAAAGTCGCCTTGAGTTCCTCGGCCAAACTCTTCGCAATATCCACGGTTTCCTGAAACCCAAACCGAGTCAACTCGCCCTCAGTTACGGCCAAAATAACTCTGGCTGTATTCTGGAGAGGATCGGGAAATCGAGCAATCAGTACGGGTACGGGCGATCGTCTTAGCACATTGTCAATGATGCTGCCAAAAAAATTATCGCGAGTCGTGGAAAATCCCTTCCAACCGCAAACTATTAAACTAGCCTCGCGTTCGGTTGCACTCCGCAGGATTCCGCGATCGATCGCATCATCTATTCTTGCGATCGGTTCAACCGCACAAGCAGCAGCATGGGCGACAGTTTCCGCAGCCGTCAAAAGTTGAGTTTGCTGCATTTTATCTGCCGGCGAAATTGCTTCCCCGCGATCGGACAAAATATGCAGCGGCAGCAAAGTTCCGTGAGATGTTTTTGCTAAAATCAAAGCCAAACGCAGCAAATTATCTTCCGTATTCGGGTTAGCAACAGGCACTAAAACTCGCTCTCCCCATGAATTCTTTCCCGCAGTAGCGGCCGGCAAACTCGACCCCGGCTGCTGCATTTGTTGACCCCACCGAGATACAATCCAAGGAGAAGCCACGCAAGTTACTAAAATCATGGCAATGATGCCGTTCACCGTTACGCGATCGACCAATTTAATGTCAAAAGCAACCGTAATCGCAGCCAAAGTAGAAGCAGCTTGAGCAACAGAAAGACCGAACATTACCATAATGTTCGGAAACTCAAAACCAAATAATTTCCCCGGTAGCCAAGCTGCCAAAAACTTGCTCGCCACCTCAGCTAAAATCATCACCGCCGCCACCAACAAAGACTGCGGCTGCTTTACCAAAATTAGCGGGTCAATTAACATCCCCACAGAAATCAGAAAAAACGGGACAAACAGCGTATTGCCAATAAACTCAATCCGATTCATCAGGGGACTCATTTTGGGAATAAGTTGAGTAATGGCAATTCCCGATAAAAATGCACCAATAATCGCCTCGATTTCAATTATTTCTGCTGCGTAAGAAACCAGAAATAGGGTTGCCAATACAAATATAAATTCGGCATTTTCGTCGTGACCGAATTTCTTAAAAAACCAGCGACCGATTTTGGGGACTCCCCACAAAGTAGCAAAAGTGTAGATAGCAAGAGATGGAATGAGAAACAGCCAAAATTCGAGAGTGAGATTTCCTTTGAAAGCTTTGACAACAATTGCCAGCACCAACAGTCCCAACACATTCGTAATTAAAGTCCCGCCCAAAGTCGCAGTAATAGTCTGAGTTCGCATCAATCCCAATTTGGTGAGAATTGGCAGCGCTAAAAGCGTGTGCGTAGCAAAACAAGAAGCGACTAAAATTGAAGCCAGCCAGCTATATCCCAACAGCAGCATCGCTCCTGTCCCCAATATCATCGGTAGCGAAAAAGTAGCCAGCCCAAATATGACAGCTTTGTCCGCATTGAGTTTGAGGTCGTCGAGGCTAGTTTCCAGTCCCGCTAGGAACATCAAAAACAGCAATCCTACAGTACCTAACAAAACAATAGTAGCGTCTCGTTGCAGCAAATTGAGACCGTTGGGCCCGACGATTACGCCAGCAATAATTAAACCCACTATTCCCGGTAGTCGCAAGCGCTCAAATACCAGCGGGGCGAGTAGCATGATTGCTAAAAGAACTAGAAAAACGGGAACGGGAGCGGTAATCGGCCCGGAAGTTAACATGAATTTTTCACCCTACATATTGGCAGCGAACTGCTACCATTTTTAAAACAAAATAAGCACAATATCTATCAATCTAAAGAGGTATTATCAATTAATTACAGCGTAATTGGTAATAAGTAGGACTGGGAGGTAGCAACTCGGTTTATTGGTAAAATACGGGTTTAATGGCTAGAAATTGGGTGGATCGCAAACTCCTCTAAAAACAACTATATTTTTTCTGGAGGCACAAAAACCAGGTTAAGAGTCAAAATAACAGGTTGTGAGCGATCGGCGTTAACGCCGAAACCTGGTTTTTTATCCTATTTGCGTCCACCATTATTTAGGTATCAAATGCAGGGGGACACAGACATACAGCAGATTTCACGTTTGTGAAGTACACCCGTAAGTCATTAATGCCAATAGGGACAAGGCAATGCCATGTCCCTACTACTTTATGAACCTGGAATACGCTGTATATCCCCAGATCGAGCTTGGCAAACTCGGTCAAATCCAGAAACCCGGTTTCTTAAACAAACTGGTTTTTTCACCACCACAGATAACTTAAATGGGTTAGTCTTGGACGCGAAAAACCGGGTTTCTATGCAACGTACTTAACCATATCCTTACGGTAGCTAAGTATGTATTTGTTGTCAAGATTTTGTCCATCTAATTTTTAATTATAGGCTAAGCTAGCGACACAATACTAGCTCGCTCGTAAGGCAATCTGTTAGTCGGCAAAACCTCCAGATTAATTTGCAACGAATCCAAAGCCGGATTTTCTGCTAGCAGCTTTTGCGTCAAACTCTTATTAAGAATTTCCCAGAAATCCGTTTCGTTGGGATAATTCGTCAAGAAATTGTCGATGCTTTTGTAAATCGGCACAAAGTCTGGATACTCATCCTGCGTAATTCCTGGTTTGTACTGATATTGGACATCAATATTGAGGTTATTCAAACCCTGGTGATCGATCGAGTAATTAGGAAGCTTGAAATCCCACGCTTCGCCTAATTTACCATCTTGAGTGCGAGTAACGGTACTGCTGCGCTCGTAAGGCAATTTGTTGGTCGGTAAAACGTCCAAATTAACCGTCACAGACGAAATTGCCGGATTGTCAGCAAGCACTTTTTCGGTCAGATTTTTGTTGACAATTTCCCAAAATTCTGTTTCGTTCGGGTAGTTAACTAAAAGATTGTCAATGCTCTTGTAAATCGGCACAAAATCAGGATATTCATAATTTTGAATCCCGTCTCTGTACTTATAATTTACATCAATATTCAGGTTGTTTAACCCTTGATGATTAATGGGGTAATTTGCCAATGTAAAATTCCATTTCTGGGTCAGTCGATCGTCGGAGGGAAAGAAAGCAATTCCTATTGGACGCTGTAGCTTGCTGTCGGGAGGGACAAAAATAGAACTGTTATTTGACCCAGGATTTCCCGATATTGGCAGCGGTTCGTCAGTCTTGCCATTGTACCGCAAAACAGCGCCGGCAGCGTTAGCATTAGCGCGGTTGTCAAAGCCCACTGCAAACAAATTGCCGATCGGCGAAAAAGCCAAACTACCTACATAATTGCTACTGGGCGAAGTATCAGTATAATTGGTAGATAAAACCTTGACCAATTCCCCACTTTTTAAATTGTAGCGCCTGATATCGTTAGCAAAATCGCTGACATAAAGGTCGCCGTCAGCGGGTCCGATTGCCATTCCCAAAAGACTTGTAAATCCCTGACTCCGAGGCGAAGGATCTGGCGAAGCAAAGATACTTGACTGCCGGGTTTGCGGGTTGTAACGCAGCACCTGACTGGGGAAACTTGCGCTAAAATCTGGTTGACCGTTGGTGGCAACACTCCCCTGCGTTGTCACGTACAAATTGCCGTCAGGGGCAAACAGTAAACCGTTCGGGCCATTCAACCCTCCTGCTTGCTGGTTTCCCGAAGCAAATACATCAATAAACTGTCCTGTTTTGCCGTTGTATCGGAGAATTTGGTCGCTCAAAAAACTGCTCGCATAAAAATTACCGTCTGGGCCAAAAGCTAAACCGTAAGGGCGAAACAATCCGCCAGTTTCATCGACCGCCGTGTTCGGATTATCGCCGACAAACTTGTCAATAAATGCCCCAGTAATTCCGTCATACCGCAATACCGCAGATGCTGTCGGTTCTCCCGAATTTCCGGGTTTGTCGCCGCTAGCAATGTAAATGTCCGACTTATCGTCGCCATTGCCATCTGGCCCAAAAACGATCGTATCTGGATTGTACAAACCGCCGCTTCCCGGTGGAATAAATTCGCCTAGAGAATTGCCGGTATTGCCGTCAAACCGAAGTACATTATTTCCCCTGGTATTGCCAACTAGGAAAGTTCCTTGAGGATTGCTGGGTTGAGTGCGAGTAACTTTGCTGGTGCGGTTGTAGGGCAAGTTTTGGCTTGGCAAAACGTTGAAATCAATCTGAATTGCCGCCAAGGCAGGATTTTCGTTGAGGATATTTTGAGTCAAGTTTTTATTGACAATTTCCCAAAAATCTGTTTCGTTCGGATACTCGGTTAAAAACTTATCAATGCTTTTATAAATTGGCACAAAATCGGGATATTCTTGTTGGGTAATTCCAGGCTTGTACTGGTAATTAACATCTAGATTGAGCTTGTTCAATCCTTGGTGATTGATTGCGTAGTCTTTGACTGAAAAATTCCAATTTTCTTGGATTTTGCCCGATTGACTGCGAAAAACTTTGCTGGCGCGATCGTAGGGCAATATCTCCGTTGGCAAAACTTCAAGTTGAATCGTAACATCTGTCAATACCGGATTTTCATTAAGCACCTTTTCCGTCAAATTTTTGTTAACAACTTCCCAAAAATCTGTTTCGTTCGGGTAGTCAACTAGGAAGTTATCAATACTTTGGTAAATAGGCACAAAATCTGGATATTCGTTCTGGGTAATTCCCGGTTTTAATCCGTAACCAACTTTGAGGTTTAGGGTGTTTAAACCTTGGTGATCGATAGTGTAATCTTGAAAATTGAAAGCCCAGTTTTCATCAGGAAATAAGGAAGCAGTTTGGGATAGGGTGAGTTCTGGTTCGCCACCGCTATCAACAACAGCAAAATCCATCCCTGTCAATTCGTCTGTCTGAACTTGAGTGGAGACAGCGCTCTGGGATTTTATACTACTATCAACTTTAAGATTGTCGCCTCCTGACGGTTGGAGACCGAAGTCGGTGAATGGCTCAAAAAGGTCGTTAGCGAAGCCCTCGTAGAGGATCGCGCTACCAGTCGCAGCGGCAGCCCAATCTGGTTGTTGAGTCAAATCGTAGCTGGTATCAAATAAAACATTGGTATCGCTGACGGCAATTTTGCCGAGCCGATTTGAGCGATCGAAATTATTGAATAAGTCTAGTATTTCCGCTGAAACACCCACAACATTTCCCGGAATCTGATTTTCTTCAAACAGTCCTGCTGTGTTAAACATAAGCTATTTTTTTAGATACACCCGCCATCTGGAAGGAATTTGAAAAATTATACCCTTTTTTCCAAAAAAGTCAAATACCTTAAGAAGTTTTTGATATTAGTTTACAAAAATTCAACCGGAAATTTGTCCCCTTTCTCAATCCTCTCGTTTGCCGTTGCATCAGTATTGTTCAAATGCCAAACAGTCAATCGATTGCGCGATTTTAGATTTTAGATTTTAGATTTTAGATTTGAAGCATTGACCCCACGGATAAATTCGGGGGCTCCTTTATCCGATACAGGTTTTTTATTTCTGGGTCTTGAGTCTGCGCGTTGGAATGAATCCGGGGGCTTGTATCCTGGATGCTTGATTGTCAACAGTCAATAGAAATTTCTGCGAAAAATCGGATTTCTAGTTCCCCGCGCACAAATCCTGATTTGGCATACCCCTAAAAAAGGAAGACGTGCTTTTATCCCTTGCTCTTCCCTATTTAAAATCTAAAACGGGGAAAGGTTTCGCAGCTTCCATCTGCGCCGCTAAAGCAATTAAAGTTGCTTCCGCCGCCGGTCGCCCGATAATTTGAATTCCCACGGGCAAACCGTTGTTATCTAAAATGGCAGGAAGTGCGATCGCAGGCAAACCGCTAGCATTAAATGGCGGACAAGGAGCAATCCAATTAATGATCCGCTGCAAAGTTTCTTCAAAACTCAAATCCGCCCACTCTCCAACCCGGATGGGGGAGTGCATATAAGTCGGCAAAACTAACACATCAAATTTTTCAAAGAATCCCACAATCCGCCGTGAAATCACCTGCATTTGATTCACCGCCCGCAAATATTCCCCAGCCGAAATAGTTCTTTCTAACAGCCATCGATTCATCGGTTCCAAAGCAGGGCCGGGAATGCCGCTTGCCGCCGCCCCCGACTGCCAAATTGCGGTAAACGGTTCGATTAAACCCGTAAAATCCGGGCATCCAGGTTCGACATCGTGACCCAAATCTGTCAGTAATTTTACTGTTTCTAGTACCGCTTGCTGACAGATAGCCTCCGCCTCGCCCACAGGGGAAATAGTCGTAGAAAAAGCGATTCGCAGTTTGTCCACCTTTTGACGGGAAGCCTCTAGAAATGTCGGATTTGCATCGGGCAGCCAGTACGGATCGCCTGTTGTGTAGCCTGACATCACGTCCAAAAGTGCGGCGGCGTCAGCTACAGTGCGCGCCAGTGGGCCGTTGGCAGAAATGCCGCTGAGGTAATCTCCGACAGGTGCCCAGGAAACTCGCCCCCGCGACGGTTTAATGCCCACTAAACCGCAGCAGGAAGCTGGACCTCGAATCGAACCGCCCCCGTCTGAACCTTGGGCGATCGCGCACAAACCGGCTGCTACAGCGGCCGCTGAGCCGCCGCTGGAACCTCCGGGCGTATAGTCTAAATTCCAGGGATTGCGGGCGGGCGGGAAGCCTTCTGGTTCGGTGTAAGGTAACGAGCCAATTTGAGAGGTTGCTGTTTTGCCCAGAATGTTAAATCCCGCTGCTTTGATCCGCCATACCACTGACTCGTCGTAGGCTGAGATGTTACCCAGCAAAGCCTGAGTACCGTAGGTGCAGGGAACGCCTGTAACTGGTGTCAAGTCTTTAATGGCGATCGGCACTCCGAAAAAAGGTGGCAATTCCTGTGACTTGTTTAACCCAGCTAGTTGCTCGGTTTGAGATTGAGCCAGGGCGATCGCCCGCTCGGCCGTTACTGTAAAATAACTGCCCAGCTCGGGGTTTAATCGATCGATCCGTTCCAAGTACAGATTGACAATTTCTAAAGGCGACACTTCCAGGGTGCGGATCGACTCCGCCAACTCCATAGCTGGAGTAAAAGCCCGATCGACAGCATTCATCGGTTTAAGTCCTTAATCTTTGGCTAAAGTAGCAATTTATACTGCTTGGTTGCGGAAAACTCTTTTTCTTAAAAAAAATTATCCAAAAATGTGGAGAATCTATATTCGCGCGTAGCTCGATAGTCATCGCATCCTCCAATTGGCAGAATATTGCCTTAGTAGTGCAGCATTATGACTCTCTCTTAGGATAGACTGAGTAGAACAGTTAAGCTTTTGTGCAAGACCCGCACAATGGCGATCGGCATTGTTCAACTCCCACAAATCATCTGTTCGAGTCAGCCTTCTCACCAACTTAAGGTAGCGCATATGACACAACAGCATCCGCCAGCTCCTCGCCCGCCCGTACCCGGAGCCCCCCCACTGCCAGGAATACCCCGCCCTCCAGCTCCAGGGATGCCCCCCAGAGCAGCAGGAATGCCGCCCGCGCCGCCGCCCGCACCAGCACCAGCACCAGCACCGCCGCCGCAATCCTTCGCCACACCTAAAGGCCCGAGCACTAGCAGCGGCGGATCTCCCACTTTGAAAGAGCTAGTAATCCGAGCCAAAGAAGAAGGAGTATCCGACCTTCACCTCGGAGTAAACGAAGTTCCCCGCTTCCGCACCCGGGGCGAGATTGCCGACATCGGCTATCCACCGACGGATTTAGATACGTTTTTTGGCTGGCTGCGCGAGTGCATGAGCGATGAAGAAATTGAAATTTTCCAAAAAACCCTAGACTTTGACGGCGCTTTCGACTTCGGGTTCGTCCGGATTCGGATCAGTTGCATGGACTCCTTGGCCGGGCCGGCAATGGTACTGCGGCTAATTCCTTCCAAAATCATGACACTGGAGGAATTGAAGCTGCCGGAGGTCTTTAGAAAAATATGCGGCTACCACAAAGGGCTGATTTTGGTGACAGGCCCGACAGGTTCGGGTAAGTCTACCACCTTGGCGGCGATGATCGACTACATCAATAAGACTAAAGCCTACAACATCATCACGATCGAAGACCCGGTAGAATTCGTACACGAAAGCAAAAAATCCTTGATTAAGCACAGGGAAGTCGGCAGGCACACCCTCAAGTTTATGAGCGCTCTCAAAGGCGCTCTGCGGCAAGACCCGGATATGCTGCTAGTAGGAGAAATTCGGGACAGAGAGACGGTGGAAATCGCCCTCAAAGCCTCTCAAACCGGTCACTTAGTTGCAGGAACCCTGCACACCAACAGTGCGGTTAAGACCCTGAACCGGATTCTTGATATGTTCGGGGCGGAAGAACAGGATGCCATAAGGGTTTCAATTTCCGAATCCCTAGTAGCGATTATTGCTCAACTGCTGTGCAAAACCACAGACGGAAAGCGGGCTGCTTTCCACGACGTTATGATCAATACCGACGTGGTTAAGGAATACATTTTGAAGGGCCAAAATGAGGAAATCAATCAAATCATGATCAAAGATACTTATGAAGGCATGACGACGATGAATAAGTCGCTCTACGGCCTTTATCAAGAAGGTCGGATTACTGAAGAACTTTGTGTAGAGAACTCGCCGTTCCCGAACGAAATGGCTCAGATGCTCCGAGGTCGAGTCTAAAGGTAGAGTGTTAACAGTTAACAGTTAACTGTTAACTGTTAACTTTTAACTTTTATTGGTGTACTGAATTGAAAGTCGATCGCCCGATTTTGCCAGAAATTTTCAAAGGCATTGCGCTGTTTACGCCAGGGGGAGACTTAATCTATTGCATCGACCCCCACAAGCAAACTCGGTGGCATTTGCAGTTGTGCGTAGCTCTACAGGAGATCCTCGGTTTGTCGGAACCCCCGCATTTTCTGATACCTTGCTACACGGCAACCGTTGACTGCTGGCTCGATCCAGGCGATCGGCAGGTGCGGCTTGCTGCCGAGGCTTACCCCCCCGTGCTGCGACATCAAACGCTGCTGAACGCCATTTTTGGGACTGGCGACTTAGTGTGGCATCCCCGGAGCGAAGAAATGTGCGAACCGATGGCAATTGCTACTTATCACGAACAATTCCCCGAACTTTGGGAAAATCATGACTTAGTTGTACAGTATGCCAGCCCCGAAGCTCGATCGGACTGGAGCAGTTCGATCGTATCTCCCTCATCCTTCCAGCAATCGCAGCAGACTTCGCTTCGCAAACAAACCGCACTCACCCCACCGCCACAAACTCAAGGGTACGTTTTGCGTCTGTTTGTTTCCGGCAGCAACCCCACCACCGAACGCACCCTCGAAACTTTACACCAATTCTTAGAGCAATGCCTCGATCGTCCCTACACTTTAAAAGTAATTGATGTTTTGAAACATCCAGAACAAGCTGAGGCAGATCAGATTTCAGCAACTCCTACTTTGATTAAAATCTGGCCGAAACCCGTGCGGCGAATTGTTGGCGAATTGAACGATAATGAAAAAATATTGCGGCTGCTGAGCTATTCAGAATTTTAGACTTGGGCGAAGATTTTGGCGATTATTTAAGACTGGCGATCGCCGGTTGACTCACCATTGAATTAACAATATATAACTTACGAACGTTCGTTTAGAAACCAGTTTTTTTACGAAAAGACGCATCGGGGCCCAGATTTGGTTAAAAACCCGCTTTCACCGGCCCCGATGCGATTTAGAGAGTCCTGGACGCAGGCTTCTCAAAAAAACCAGGTTTCTCGCCGTCGCGATCGAGTGTATAAGCTAATCCGAATTTAAATTTTATGGTAAAAAAAACTTTCTCTTGTGGATCGGGCAGGATATCCGCCCTCAACATACAATTTAAATGCAGTACAGCTTACGACCAAATTACCTGAAGAAACCAGTTGTTTGCGTCCAGGACTGTTAGCTTAACTTACTTTGCTGAAAAATTTCGGTAATGTGCGCCAATACGTACATCCTTCCAAAATTATGCAGTAGCAGAACTGAAGGCAGAAGTTTCTCGACTTAAAGAGGAACTGGATGCGGCACAAAAAGTAATTGCCGACTTACATCAGCAAAACCAGGCTCTTCGACAAAACGTGTTAACTCCAGAAAAATGCGATCGCTCTTTAAATGCAAGTTTTCGCGCTACTGAATTTCCTTGACTAGCCGTGAAGCCCAAGGACACCACCAACCACCTGGTAAAAATGCTCCACCCGCTTCATCAAGGTGGTCTTCGAGGTACATAGCTGAAGAATCACAAACTTCTATCGCCATGTTAAAGAAGCCGATAGTGGCTGGATCTAATTGATAGCTCCAGTTTGAATTGTAGGGAGCAGGTGTTTTTATGATTCTTCCCATTACATGGGTTCTATCTGTCTCGGTTCCATTGAGTATATTCCGGGCTTGTTGGATCTTACTCTCATCAGTGAGTTCAATAACGAACGGATCATCGCGGCCGGGTAGGGCCTCAAAGACAAATCTAGCAGGTGCAGCCGCGTATGCTGGAGCACTAAAGCTGATACCCAGCATACCAACAAGAGCCAATACAGTTAGTCCTCGACGTATGAGAGAAGTGAGTTTTTGAAATAGATTCATGGTAAAAACCTCTTTACTCGCCAAAACAAATCCTACCACTCTGGTGCACTCATGATTACTGCACCTCACATTCCGCACCTTCAACTGTCACATCGAATGAAAAGAGCTTAAAATGCTTACTAAGTAAGGGTTTTATGCTTTCGCAGACAAATCTTTTTCTCGAGCAGTCATTCTCAATAGCTAACAATTTTTAAGAATAAATTGGAGGAATGATTCGTACAACCCCCATTGTTTTGTTCCCAAAAAACAGTGTGCCAGTTCAGCGTGCCGAATGTAGGTTAGAAACCGGGTTTTTTTACGGAAAGATGCGTTGTAGACCGCAGATTCAGTAAAACACCCGGTTTCACCGGCCCCGATGCGATTTAGGCCCACTTTCGGCACCCTCCACTGTCACAATCGGTTTTTGCGTAATTTTGTGAACCTAAACATTCACTTTTTATATACAACAAAAGTGGTAATTGGAGTGGCGATCGCCAGTTCAACTTCGCCAAACTCCCAAAATTCGTAGTGTGACACGCTCGCTGGTGCGGAATGTGGGTTTAGGCAGTCCTGGACGCAGGCTTGCCAAAAAAACTCGCTCGATGGTTGTCGCGATCGAGCGTATATGACCAAATTACCTGAATCAACCTGGTTTTTGCCTCCAAGACTGTTAGGTTAACTTACTTTGCTGAACAATTTCGGTAAGGTGCGCCGAAGAGCAACCTACCTTACCGCAATCAATCTGGCAATCAGGAGAATAGAGAACCCTGGCTAATCGGAAAAAGGTCGATCGGCTCAATCAGGAAGACAAACATCAGGAGCGCACAAACTGGGGAAATCCAAAGTTGTGACTTCCAGCGTATCCAACTCAACTCGCCGAATTACATGATTGTTCGTATCAGCAACAAACAAATGAGGTCCGATCGCGCTCAACCCTGAAGGTTCAAAAAATCGAGCCTTGAGACCTTTAGCATCAACCAAACCCGCTGTACCGTCTCCCATCATTGTTCTGCACGTACCGCCCCGGTGGTCGATCCGCTTAATTTTGTGATTGTAAGTATCAGCCACCCATAGGTAATTTTGAGCGTATTCAACACCCAAACAGTGCTGCAACCTTACCTGATCGGCGCGACCATCTTTATCCCCAAAACCAAACAATTCACCGCTACCGCAAACAGTGCGAACCTTCGGGTCTTCATCTATACCCACAGCGCGAATCGAACTAACTTCGCTGTCAGCAACAAACAACTCCGATCGATCCGTAGCGAGGCCGCTGGGCTGAGAAAAAGCAGATTCTGCAAGATTCCCGTCCACACAGGATTCTCGACCAATACCCGCATAAGTGGCGATCGTGCCAGTGTCTAACTGCATTTCCCAAATTTGGTGGGAACCCGCCATTGCAATAAAAAGTCTATTTCCAACTCTTTCTAAATCCCAAGGCGAATTCAATTGCGTTTCTAAACCCTTGCCGCTGCGGGGTGAAATTTCGTGGCTTTGTTCGCCCGTACCAGCAACAGTTTCTACCCGTTGGGTCGTAAAATCAATCTTTCTGAGAGCATGATTTTCCGTATCAGCCACATATAGAATTTGACTTTCCGCATCAAAAGCCATACCTTGAGGTGCAAAAAACTCAGCCCCTTCAAAATTCCCATCAGTTAAACCCGGTTTGCCGCTACCGATAACGTGCAGCACCTCACCTTCAAGGGTGCTGACAACAATCCTATTGTGGCCGGAATCGGCAATAAATAAGCAAGAACCGACTAAGTTTTGTATGACTGAATTAGCAGGCCCGGGCAATACAGTTTCATCTACAGATTCATTTTCCTGAGTCATTTCGCCCAAAAGAGCGACCTGTTGGTGAAGCTGTTTTGCCTCCGTGGCTGCGATCGCAAATGCCAGCACTTTACCGGGAAAAGCCAGCGGTGTTGATACAGGTTTGCGCTGTTTTTCTAAGCTAAAACTGAGTTGTTTAAACTTGAGTGCATTTTTATCTTTGTATTCAGCAATTAACTTGCCAACTAACTCGTCAAGTGCTTCTCTATTGCCTTCACCTGAAACAAAGCCAACGACATAACTTTCAGGATCGATCACCATTAAAGTCGGCCAAGCGCGAACCGCGTAGCTTTGCCAAACTTTCATGCCGCTGTCAACGATTACAGGATGTTCGATATCGTAGCGGAGGATAGCTTGGCGGATGTTTTCTACTTCTTTTTCGTTTTCAAATTTGGCCGAGTGAACGCCGATAACCGTGAGGGAATCTTTATATTTTTGTTCGAGGTATTTTAAGTCTGGCAGGACGTGCAAGCAATTGATGCAGCAGTACGTCCAGAAGTCGAGGAGGACGACGCGCCCTTTTAAGGATTCAATGGATAAAGGTTTTTCGGTATTCAGCCAGGGGTAGTTTCCGGGGAATTCTGGTGCTCTGACGCGAGGCATGGCATCTCCTGGGTAGGACGTGAATGATTTTTTTACTTCTTTAATTTAGCGGGAAGTTTGGCAGGATGGGAAAAAGCCGGTTAAACCTGGGCTTTTGGACACAGCCAAGATGGCTGCGCCACCAGAGGCGAGTGAGTTCAGTGCTCATATGTCACCTTGAATACTTTAGTCTGTAGCACTTTTGTATTCAAAATCTTACTATTTCTCTCTATGCAGCCTAGCAAACTAGACCAAACTTTAGGACTAGA
Organism: Microcoleus sp. F8-C3; assembly: GCA_036704825.1. Taxonomy (GTDB): domain Bacteria; phylum Cyanobacteriota; class Cyanobacteriia; order Cyanobacteriales; family Microcoleaceae; genus Microcoleus. The sequence continues at coordinate 15,685 of JAUBSN010000014.1, forward strand.
AATACAACGTCGTCGCATAGAGAAACGTTGGTCACAAGAATATCTGGCAGAAGTCACAGGTCTGCACAGAACCTATATCAGCCAGCTTGAGCGAGGGCTGAAAAGTCCATCTGTTAGAGTTCTTAGTCACATTACAAATGCTCTGGACATAACAATGAGTGAATTTTTACGAGTTGTAGAGGAACTCTTGAATGCTGACGGAAAACGAGATTGAAAGATTGAGGCAAGCCATTATTGCTACCATTGCATCTCCAGTTATAGGCTCGATAGAGGATTATACTTGGGAAGCTATTTTTCATTATGTCAAGCATATTCCTTTATCATATCCAGCATTATGACGTACCAAACGCCTCTATGATGCTGTTGACACCACGACTGCAACTGGTTGGTCACTCAAATCTCTCCAACTGAACAGTCTTATTGGTGTAAATACATTTTCGTTTGTCATTCAGAGAGCAGATGTTATCACAAAGGCTGCCAAACTTGGTTTTCCTGGTTTGACGGAACAATTCTCACCTGCTGAACTCGGAGCAGCTATTGTTCAGCATTGGAACGAGAAAATTATATCGAGTCAAGCAGCACAGAGCATTACCAATAGCTATGAAGGCATACTGCTGAAAACCATTAGAGGATATGAATATATTTACTGTGAATTCCCTCTTAATCCACTTGACCCAAATGCTTTTTCTTGGGCTTGGACAGTTGATAGAGTTACTGGAAGAGCGGGAGCAGGCCTACAAGGCAATGTTGCAGGTAAGCTAGAGTTAGTTTGGTACAAGAATCAAAAGCAACTTTTTAGAGCTAGAACCATTCCTCCAGAAGCAGTTCACATCAGGGTTAAGCGAACTCGTATTACACTCGATCGATATGTGCAAACTGTTCTCTCAGCTTTGCAAGATCAACTCAGTACACAGTCTTTTGACAGTGAACTTGGAGAATAGATGCAGCTATTGCTTTACCTAGAAGTGGGGGTACTGATTCTCCGATTTGAGAAGCCATATCAGTGTATGTTCCCAGAAAGTGAAAGTTATCTGGGTAAGAGTGCAATCTTGCAGCTTCACGGATTGTAATTGTCCGATTTTGAGTGGGATGAAAAAACCTGCCAGATCCGGGATGGAAAACCCACCTTGTGATAGTTCTTGCTGGTTTATCCCAGTAAAGCCTTCCATAGGCACCGCTATAGTGCTTTTTAGGAGCTAATTCAGGTGGCAAGTCTCTAGCATCTTGTCCTTCACTAAGAAGACGCGCTCTTGACATTTGAATGGGGCTCAAAGCACGAGCAACGTGATTGAAAAGTTTCGTACTTGCATTACGTATCATTGCTTGGTATGCAGTTTGGGGTGGAAAAGGATAAACTTCAGCATTATATTCTTCTCCTGCATTCAATGACGGCAAATCTCCAATCGCATCTCTAACTGTGACGACTGAAGAAATGTTTGATTTTAGGAGACTAAGTTGGTCATAAGATTTCGTAGCCCTGTAATCGCTTCTAATCTCGCCAGCGTGTGTAGGTTCAGGGAATTGAAGTAGTTTATCTAAACTAGCCAGGAAAAAAGCCCGTGATCTGGTCTGCGGTACTCCATAATGCGCGGAGTTTAGTGAGCCATAAGTGACTTTATAACCTTGCGACTCAAGTTGCTGTGTAATTTCATTCTTAACTACACCACCATAAGCTTTCAAGATTTCAGGTACGTTCTCCATAACAACGTAAAGGGGTCTAAATTCCTGTACGAATTCTAAAAATGTCCGATATAACTGATTGCGAGAGTCGCTGAGGTAGCGATAGTCAGCAGGAATATTTCTTGAAAATCCTTGGCATGGGGGACCGCCTATCAACGCTGTTAGTTCCTCTCTCTGCAAACCCAAACATAATCGCAAATCTAAAGGATTGACCTCACGTATATCCTGATGAACAATTTTGGTATTTGGGTAATTATGCTTATAGGTCGCTAGAGCTTTCGCATCCACCTCGATCGCACATAAAGATTCAAAACCAGCCAGGTGAAATCCTGTAGTCAAGCCACCCGCACCAGAAAATAAGTCAATAGTCTTATATGTCATGATCGAATACTATAGTATTAGGAAACTCTTGTCAACCAACTTCAGCAATTGGCGTCTCTTGCTTCTCCTAAATGTTATGCTTGCTTTTCCCTGCAATTATTTTCCCAAATAACCAATAAGCTGTCGCGCATTTAAATTGCATATTCGACGCGGGCGGTACACCCCACTCATTGTTTGATTGTTTTTTGACAGACAATTTAAATACCGCAACAGCTTACACCGTTAATTTTCTTCTGGTCGATCGCACTTACGCTCGACTTAACCCACACAAAAGCTAACAGCAACCGCCGCCGTTATAATGCCAAGTCGAATCCGTAATTAACACCTTATCGGGCATCAATCCCCCCAATTTCCCAGCAGTTTTATCGCATACCGCCGCCGGAACTCCCCGCTGCAAAACGTGACCTGCCCCGTCATCAAACAGCTCTTGTGACCCCGTATAAATCGCCGTCTTGCCAGTGAAAATGCAAGCTCCATCATCCGGTACAGGCACTTTGAAAGACACCGAATCCAGGCTTTCTAACAGCAAATCCGCATCCAATTGATAATTGTGTTTGTCCAGCAATCGGTAAGGACGGCGCGCCCGCACTTCGACTTGCCCGAAACCAACGTCTACAAGGTGTTGAACGTATTCTGAGTATGTCAGAGCACCGGACAAACACAAGGCCCGCAACCGTTCGTCTTCTTTCAAATGCTGCGGAATGGGGCGAGTTGCGATCGGATCGCTCATCAACAACCTGCCACCGGGTTTTAATACCCGATAAGTCTCTTTTAATGCTTTAGCTAAATCCGCAGGTTCAAAGATATTAAACAAGCAATTTTGGGCGACAACATCTACAGAAGCATCCGGCACTGGCAACGCAAAAGCATCGCCTTCACGAATTTCCACAAAACTCGGATCGAACCAATCATTTTCTCGGGCGGCAATTTGCAAGTTTCGTGCAGCCGCGTCTCGCATTGCTGGAACGGGATCGACGGCGATAACCGCTCCTTTGTGTCTTGAAAAATATGCAAATTGCAGTGCTTCCAAGCCGCCGCCGACGCCTACATAAAGCACGAATGGATTCCCGACAAGTTCGGCGGCGTGAACGGTTGTGCCGCAGCCGTAATTCATTTCTTGCATTTGTTCGGGAATTTTTAATCCTGGCAATTGCAAGGGACTGCTTTGGACGCAGCAAAGTCCGATTTGGGGGGTTTCGGCAACATCGCTGTAGAATTTGGCGGCAGTTTCTAGGTAGGTCATTTTTGGGTTTCCTTTAATTTTTGACCGCAGATGCAGCACGGGCGGGACGCCCATGCCACGAAGAAGCTCAGAAATTTTTTGTTAGGTGGCAAATTCGACTTTTTGTTCGGATTTTGGCTGATTTTCGGGTTCGGAAACAGTTGTTTCGGGAGTGGATAATTCGCCGCTGGTTGGCGGGCGAGGAGTTTCAGCGGCAACAGGTGGCGCTGGCGGTACAAGATTGGGAGACTGTTCTGGTATCGCAGGAGCGACTACTTTTGGTACTGGAGCTGTTTTTGTTATTTCTGGCAGAGTTGGGGAATCTGAAGGAGTAGCAGGTTCGACAACTTGACGCAAAAAGTTGCGAAACCGATTGTAGTATCCTTTATATTCCTGTTTTTTTGCTTCGGGAGATGCTGTTGCTGTGGGTTCTATTATTTTAATAGGAACCACAACTGTGGGGGTTTCTAACTGTGGAGTTGCTGTCGGCTTCGGTTCTATTACTGGAATTGGTTCTACAGCTTTCGATGATTCTAATTCTGGAGTTGCTGTCGGCTTCGGTTGTATTACTTGAATCGGTTCTACAAGTTTTGGCGCTTCGAGTTGGGGGGTTGCTGTCGGTGTCGGTTCTATTACTTGAACGGGAGCAACTGCCGGAGCGACTGCTGGCTCTAAGCTCGGTTGGGTAACAGGGGTTTCTGGAACCGCTGGTGAGGGTTGGACAACTGGTGTTTTTTCTAATTCAGGTGTCGGTTGTGGTTCGGGGGTTGGGGTTGGTGTCGGTTCGGGGGCTTGGTAGGCGCGATCGACTATACCGCGAGTTTCTGCTACTGTTAGTTCGCCTCGCAGTAATTTTGAAAGAGTGTCTTGACCGAGCGGTTCGTAATTTATCAGTCTGACTGTATTATTAAAGGCGTTTTTGACGATATTTCCCCGTTCGTCAATTAATTCTAGCTGTACCCAGTTTTTCCCTGGTTTGAATCCTTTAAGATATATAGGTTGCCATTGGTCGATCGCAAAGCTTTGGCCGTTGACTGTGGCTCGAATTTTCCAATCTAGTATTTCATCTTGGGATTTTTCTTGCGCCACTTCGTGCGGGGGGGCATTTGTCAAGTAAAAGTCGAGCAGGATGGGTTGTTCCCCGTAGCTGCCTTGGGGGCTGTTGTACGTTAATAGGGGCAATGTTCGATCGGGATTATTGTCGTCTGTTTTGGTAAAAACGTGAAAGGTGGTTTGAGCCGCGGCACCTTCGTTCTTAAAGCTTTCTTCCCAAGGGCGGGAGGCGAACACCTGCAGGGTATGGGTTCCGGGTTCTAAGTCGGAGAGCGTTAAAGGTTGGTTGATGTCGTAAACTGCTGCATAAGGTTGGTTGTCTAATAAAACTTGCAGATGGGGGCCTAAACCCAAGTTTGCATCTTTGAAAATGGGCAAGTCCTTCACTTGGAACTGAACAGACACATTTATATCCTGAAGCACTTCGTCAGGTTTTGGATTCAAAATACTAACTTGAGGCTGGTAGATTTCTAGAGCCTGACGCAGTTGTTGAATGGCTTCTGGGGGAGAAACCTCTGAGATTCTGTTTGCTGGGGCGGTAGCTGAGCCGCTCTTGTTCCCTGGTTTGGGCAATTCGGGATTGCCCGCGCCACAACTTGCTAAACCCAAAATTAATATTGCTGCTGCGAACAATGCCAGCAGCCTGCCCGCAACCGTTCTGTGCCAATTGATCCCTATCACGCAACCATACTCCTAGAAGCGTTGTCATAGGGAACTATAGCCCAAAAATGAATTTAGTATTGGGGAATTGCCGCTCGGAAATTCCAAAGCCGCTTCAGAACCCGGATTGAGGCAGCAGCAGGCAACCCATCCTCTCGCACTCTCAATTCCTGCAGTCTTTTTCCAAAACATATATCTACAAATGAGTATTCCTAAATTTCTCGATCTTTGAGTTTTGTAAAGTTAATGGCAGTACCCCTTGACTTTTTCGAGGGACTGTGGAATTTAAAGGCGTTATTACATCAAGAATTGAGCCTTTTTTAAGTATTGTTAACAAGCGATTAATACTCCTCTAGCAAGCTTATAATTCATAAAACTCCCTCAAAACGAGCAGCCGTATCAAGTCTGCATCAAAGACGAGATCGGCGGCTCATCTGGTGAGAAGAGTTGGCAGTACCCAGTCACATTGTTAGCGACACTGGGAAACTGGCTTCTTCAAAGAAGCAAAATGCTTGGGGAGACGATGCACCTGCGTCTAGCTCTGCAAAGAGTAAAGTGCAGTGCAGTGTCGGCTTTTTCGAGAATCCCTCGCCTAATCAGGCGCGGGGAGTGTCCGGTACATTATTCAGTTCTCGTTCCTTGTCTTACCGAGAGGAGAGTCTTCATGACCATTAGTCCTCCAGAGCGAGAGGTAAAAGCTAGGGTAGTAGTAGATAATAATCCGGTTCCAACTTCCTTCGAGAAGTGGTCAAAACCCGGTCATTTCGATCGCACTCTAGCTAAGGGGCCAAAAACCACCACTTGGATTTGGAACCTCCACGCTAACGCTCACGACTTTGACAGTCATACAAGTGACTTAGAAGACGTTTCGCGCAAAATCTTTAGCGCTCACTTCGGCCACTTGGCAGTAATCTTCGTGTGGATCAGTGGCGCATATTTCCACGGCGCTAAATTTTCCAATTACGAAGCTTGGCTGACAAATCCTACAGCCATCAAGCCCAGCGCTCAAGTGGTCTGGCCGATTTTTGGTCAAGAAATTTTAAATGCAGATGTAGGCGGCGGCTTTCACGGAATTCAGATCACCTCTGGTCTATTCCAGTGGTGGCGCGCCAACGGCATCACTAACTCATACCAGCTATATTGCACTGCGATCGGCGCCTTGGTAATGGCAGCTTTGATGCTGTTTGCCGGTTGGTTCCACTATCACGTCCGCGCTCCGAAACTGGAATGGTTCCAGAACGTGGAATCGATGATGAACCACCACTTGGCAGGTTTGCTCGGCTGCGGTTGCTTGGGCTACGCCGGACAGCAGATTCACGTTTCGCTGCCGATCAACGCTTGCATGGACGCGATCGATGCAGGCGCACCTCTGACAGTCGGCGGTAAGCTGATCAAAACAGTTGCCGATATCCCGCTGCCGCACGAGTGGATTTTGACACCGAGCTTGATGGCAGACATCTACCCAAGCTTCGCTAAAGGTCTAACGCCCTTCTTCACCCTCAACTGGGGCGCTTATGCCGACTTCCTGACCTTCAAAGGCGGTCTGAACCCCACCACAGGCGGTTTGTGGCTGACAGATACAGCGCACCACCACTTAGCGTTGGCAGTGCTGTTCATCGTCGCCGGTCACTTCTACCGCACTAACTGGGGCATCGGCCACAGCTTTAAAGAAGTTCTGGAAGCTCACAAAGGCCCCTTCACAGGCGAAGGCCACAAGGGGATGTACGAAATCTTCACGCAGTCTTGGCACTGCCAACTGTCGTGGAACTTGGCCTGGATGGGCTCTCTGAGCATCATCGTGGCTCACCACATGTACGCGATGCCTCCGTATCCGTACATCGCGACCGACTATCCGACTCAGCTATCGCTGTTCACCCACCACATGTGGATTGGCGGATTCCTGATCGTTGGAGCAGCCGCTCACGCAGCAATATTCATGGTGCGGGACTACGATCCGGCTCAGCACGTTAATAACCTGCTAGACCGCGTAATCCGCCACAGAGATGCAATCATCTCTCACCTCAACTGGGTTTGCATATTCTTGGGCTTCCACAGCTTCGGTTTGTACGTTCACAACGATACAATGCGGGCATTCGGTCGTCCTCAAGATTTGTTCTCGGATACCGGGATTCAATTGCGTCCGATATTTGCCCAGTGGGTACAAAACATCCACGCCTTGGCTCCGGGCACAACAGCGCCTAATGCTACGGAAATCGTCAGCCACGCTTTTGGCGGCGGTGCAGTAGTAGTCGCAGGCAAAGTAGCGATGATGCCGATCGAGTTGGGTACGGCGGACTTCTTGATCCACCACATCCACGCTTTCACCATTCACGTTACAGTCCTGATCCTCTTGAAGGGCGTGTTGTTTGCACGCAGTTCTCGCTTGATTCCCGACAAAGGTAACTTGGGCTTCCGGTTCCCTTGCGACGGCCCCGGCCGTGGCGGCACATGCCAAGTTTCGGGTTGGGATCACGTGTTCCTAGGCTTGTTCTGGATGTACAACTGCATCTCGATCGTGATTTTCCACTTTAGTTGGAAAATGCAGTCGGACGTGTGGGGAACAGTATCGCCAGACGGCACAATTTCTCACATCACTGGCGGCAATTTCGCACAAAGTGCGGTCACGATTAACGGCTGGCTGCGGGACTTCCTCTGGGCACAAGCTTCTCAGGTGATTCAGTCCTACGGTTCGGCACTGTCGGCCTACGGTCTGATGTTCCTAGCCGGACACTTCGTGTTCGCGTTCAGCTTGATGTTCCTGTTCAGCGGCCGCGGCTACTGGCAAGAACTGATTGAGTCCATTGTTTGGGCTCACAACAAGCTCAAGGTAGCTCCGTCGATTCAGCCTCGCGCTCTGAGCATTACTCAGGGTCGGGCTGTGGGTGTAGCTCACTACCTCCTAGGAGGAATTGTCACTACGTGGGCATTTTTCCTAGCGCGAATCATTTCGGTAGGGTAAACTACCCCTAGGTTTTGGATTCTCGATTTGGGAGGAATCTCAAATCGAGAATCCAAACTCGGCACCGAATCCCTTCAACTTTGTTCAGGATTCAGGATTAATCAAGGCTTATGGCAACGAAATTTCCAAAATTTAGCCAAGACCTTGCCCAAGACCCGACCACACGGCGGATCTGGTACGGGATTGCCACAGCACACGACTTTGAAAGCCACGATGGCATGACCGAAGAAAATCTTTACCAAAAGATTTTTGCTTCTCACTTCGGCCACCTAGCAATCATTTTCTTGTGGACTTCGGGCAGCCTGTTCCACGTAGCATGGCAAGGTAACTTTGAACAGTGGATTAAAGACCCCCTAAACGTCCGCCCGATCGCTCACGCGATTTGGGACCCGCAATTCGGCGCTCCTGCTGTAGAAGCTTTCACTCAAGGGGGCGCTTCTAACCCGGTGGATATCTCTTACTCCGGTGTCTACCATTGGTGGTTCACCCAAGGGATTCGGACAAACGCCGACCTGTATCAAGGAGCTATTTTCTTGCTACTACTGGCGGCTGTCTTCCTGTTCGCAGGTTGGTTGCACCTCCAGCCCAAGTACCGCCCCAGCTTGTCTTGGTTCAAAAATGCTGAATCTCGCCTCAACCACCACTTGGCTGGTTTGTTCGGTGTCAGCTCTTTGGCTTGGACTGGTCACATGGTTCACGTTGCTATCCCCGAATCTCGCGGACAGCACGTAGGTTGGGACAACTTCTTGTCTACCCCGCCTCACCCAGCCGGTTTGGCTCCGTTCTTCACGGGTAACTGGGGTGTATACGCCGAGAATCCAGATGCAGCGAACCATGTCTTCGGTACTTCCGAAGGCGCTGGAACCGCAATTCTGACTTTCTTGGGCGGCTTCCACCCTCAAACAGAATCCCTGTGGCTGACAGACATCGCTCACCACCACTTGGCGATCGCAGTTCTGTTTATCGTTGCCGGTCATATGTACCGGACTAACTTCGGTATCGGTCACAGCATCAAAGAAATGTGCGATGCTAAAGACTTCTTTGGCAAGAAGGTTGAAGGCCCCTTCAATATGCCTCACCAAGGTATTTACGAGACCTACAACAACTCGCTGCACTTCCAATTGGGCTGGCACCTCGCCGCTTTGGGCGTCATTACCTCTCTGGTAGCGCAGCATATGTACGCGATGCCTCCCTACGCTTTCATAGGTAAGGACTTCACGACTCAGGCTGCGCTTTACACCCACCACCAGTACATTGCTGGATTCATCATGGTCGGCGCTTTCGCCCACGGAGCTATCTTCTTGGTGCGGGACTACGATCCTGAAGCAAATAAAGGCAACGTGCTCGATCGCGTGTTGCAGCACAAAGAAGCGATTATCTCTCACTTGAGCTGGGTGTCGCTGTTCTTGGGCTTCCACACTCTGGGCCTGTACGTTCACAATGACGTTGTAGTCGCTTTCGGAACTCCTGAAAAGCAAATCTTGATTGAACCAGTGTTCGCACAGTTCATCCAAGCTGCTCACGGAAAAGCTCTCTACGGCATGGACGTGCTGTTGTCGAACCCTGACAGCATTGCTTCTACTGCTTGGCCGAACTACGGTAACGTATGGCTCCCGGGCTGGTTAGACGCGATTAACAGTGGCACTAACTCTCTGTTCTTGGCGATCGGACCTGGCGATTTCTTGGTTCACCACGCGATCGCGCTAGGCTTGCACACCACCACCTTGATCTTGGTCAAGGGCGCTCTGGATGCACGCGGTTCTAAGCTGATGCCTGACAAAAAAGACTTCGGTTATGCTTTCGCTTGCGACGGCCCCGGCCGTGGCGGTACATGCGACATCTCTGCTTGGGACGCGATGTACATGTCTGTCTTCTGGATGCTGAACACCCTAGCTTGGGTAACGTTCTACTGGCACTGGAAGCACCTGGGCATCTGGCAAGGTAACGTGGCTCAGTTCAATGAGTCTTCTACCTACCTGATGGGCTGGTTCCGCGATTACCTCTGGCTGTATTCTTCTCAGTTGATCAACGGTTACAACCCTTACGGTACTAACAACCTGTCTATCTGGGCCTGGATATTCTTATTCGGACACCTGGTTTGGGCCACTGGTTTCATGTTCCTGATCTCTTGGAGAGGTTACTGGCAAGAGTTGATCGAGACCTTGGTTTGGGCTCACGAGCGCACTCCTTTGGCTAACTTGGTTCGCTGGAAAGACAAGCCTGTTGCTTTGTCCATCGTCCAAGGTCGTTTGGTTGGCTTAGTTCACTTTACTGTGGGCAACGTCTTCACTTACGCGGCCTTTGTAATTGCCTCGACGGCCGGCAAATTCGGGTAACTCTGAACTCTGGTTTCTAGGTAATTAAATGAAATCCCCTGCCTTCTGGCGGGGGATTTTTTTGTATAGCAGAAGGAAGTTCGGCAACGAGCAATGTACGGGATGTAACGGATGGATGGAATAAGATCGATGGGTCGAAGCAAAATGCAGTCCGATTAATGTTCATCGGCGGGACAATGCGAAGCGGTTGGCTGAGTCTGTTAAGCAGGAATAAGTGCGATCGATCCTTTAAACCTCATTTTGGGTAATAATAGAGAAAAGTCTGAGTCTTCAACCTGGTTCAACTGTCTTCTGACTGGAATAATGAGGCTTATGTGTCTCTGCATCTAGTTCAGACAATGCTGGAGATAGCGGGTTTGCCTCGCAAAAGTAGTTATTCTCACTGGATTCCAGAGTTTAAGGTTAAAGTACCTAGGCTGACTGCCAATAGCCCGATAGTTTGGACTCAAAAAGAGGTTAATTTCTTAGTAGAAGACTTGAGTCGGTATATGAACTTTCTGGTTGAAATTAAGACGGCTAAAACTAGACTTGATGCGGCAGCTCGCATTCAGTTACAAACGTATCTGAAATACTCTAATACAAGATTTGGGATACTGATCGATCCGTTTTTAGTGGAGATTTACGAATATACACAAGGACTCGCGACTCTACAGTGTAAGCACAATATAGAAAATCCAGAACAAGTTCAACCAGTAGGGCGTGTCATCAATTAGCAAGGTTGACAAAATGAACAAGGTGTGGGGCAAGATTCGGCTGACAGCTATCGCCAACAAGATACTTGAGGCAGCTAGATAAATCCCTCCCAAAAAGTTCAGCCCACGCTTGTCGTAGCGAGTAGCAATGGCTCGAAATTGCTTGAGTTTGGCAAAGAAATTCTCTATCAGATGACGCGCTTGGTACAACACAGCATCATAATCACGGGGGTCTTTGCGGTTTTTCTGCGGTGGAATGACTACCTGGATTCCTCGTTGTTGCAAAGGAATCACTACCCGTTCATCAGCATCATACGCTTTGTCGGCAAGAACCGCCTCTGCTTGAACTTGAGGCAATAGCTGATCGGCTCCTTCCAGGTCGGAGGCTTGACCTGGAGTTAAAAAAAATGAGTGGGATTGCCCAAGGCATCGGTGACGGCGTGAATTTTAGTGATCAAACCCCCTCGAAAGCGACCAATCGCTTCTGGTTCGGGTGTACTGTGCTCGGCTCCAGCACTATGCTGGTGAGCCGGAACAATCGTGGCATCAATCAGGGCATATTCGCGATCGGCATCCGCTGCCAGTGCCTCAAACACTTGTTGCCACACGCCTGTTTTAGACCAACGGCCCAAGCGAGTATCAACCACTCGAAAGTCGCCACAGCGCTCTGGTAAGTCTCGCCAAGGAATGCCTGTGCCGTAGCGGTAGAGAACCGCTTCGACAAACAAACGGTTATCTTTGGCGGTTACTCCGACCATACCTTCTGGTCCTGGTAATAACTCTTTAATCCGTTCCCATTGGTCGTCGCGCCAAGCATAGCGTCGGCTCATCAAAAGGCTCCTCCTGAAAGTAAATGATTGTAGTTCCGTAATATCTTCACACAATGTTCAAAAAGTCAACCACTCTATTTGATGACACGCCCAAATATTTGTCGGTTGTAGATAGTATTTATACAAACCTGCTCTTAAAAAAAATTGCATCTGTAGTCCCGAGTTTAATGTCAGTCGATTTGAGATTTTAGACTTCGGCCTGGGCCCTCAGTCAAAGGATTTTAGATTTGAGATGTATTCCACAGATGAATTTGGGATTTTGAACTAGTGTCGGAATTTTGGAGCTCTACACTACAGGAGTTGGGGTGTGTATCCGTTTTGAGTGGGGTCAAATATTTGCCAATTGCAGATAATATTTGTACAAAACCTGCCCCCGCATAGAGAGTTTTATAGGATATGGAGCGATCGACTGTAACCCTTGTTGACATTTTACACCGATGGCAAGCGGGCGAGCGCCCGATCGCTCGCGACTTCGATCGCCTGGCTTTTTTGGAAATTGCGGATCATGTGCGGTCGCGCGCTTTTGGCATTACTTTTAACAGTGTAGCTGATGTTGTCCGCTGCAAAACCGATTTATTCTTTTCTATTCTTGACGAACTGCATACTTTCCCGCTAAAGTCAACTGTTTTTCTCGAAACTTTGTGGAATCTTTGGCTGCCGCTGGCAATCCAACTATCGACTGCCAAAAAAAGTTTTAACCGTCCTTTAATTCAAGGAATTTTAGGAGGGCAAGGAATGGGAAAAACTACTTTATGCCAAGTTTTGAGGCTGATTCTGGGAAAATTGGGATATTCTACTGTCAGTCTTTCTTTAGACGATCTTTACAAAACTTATGCCGATCGCCAACAACTCCAAAAAGCCGACCCGCGTTTAATTTGGCGCGGCCCCCCCGGCACTCACGATATTGACTTGGGAATCGCAGTTTTAGACAAGTTGCGGGGTTCTCAAAATCGCCAATTAGCAGCAGTTGACAATCCCAAATCCGATCCAATAAAACCGGATATAATTAAAAATATAGAAATTCCCCGGTTTGACAAATCTGCCTGCGGAGGTGCCGGAGATAGAAGTCAACCCGAAATTATTTCCGGTGCGGATATTGTACTTTTTGAAGGTTGGTTTGTCGGTGTGAATCCGGTGGTTGATGCCAAATTGAACGAGTTTTTGGCTGCGGCACCGTTTCCGATTTCCACCGAGGGCGACTGTCAGTTTGCGCGCGATATGAATGCCAAGCTGCACGACTATCTGCCACTGTGGAACCGATTAGATCGGTTGATGGTTTTGTATTCCCAAGATTATCGCATTTCTCAAGTCTGGCGCAATCAGGCGGAACGGGAAATGATGGCGGCGGGGAAGTCGGGAATGTCAGAAGCTGAAATTAATCGGTTTGTCGAATATTTTTGGAAAGCGCTGCATCCGGAGTTATTTATTAAGTCGATGGTGGAGGGCGATCGGGTGGATTTAGTAGTTGAAGTTTTGAGCGATCGCACTGTTGGCAAAATTTTTCGGGCGATCGACTTAAAATTAAGCGATTAGGGAGTGTTAAATTTAACGATTTAAGGACACAACTATGTTGTGTCCCTACCCTATTGCAGCCTTTAAGGACACAACCTTGTTCTGTCCCTACTCTATTGCAGCTTATCGTGGACTCACTTGAGAATTCAGAAATAACTTATGCAAAAAGTGGTTTGACACGCGAATTATACCAGTAAGGCGCGCCTTAAGCACACTACATTAAAGAAGTTGTCCGTCGAGGATGAAGAATTTCTAAATTAACTGCCGGCAGTACCAAGATCGATCGCTTTATCTATCAAATCGTCGGTAACATTGTCCGGTGTAGCTGTAGGCTTAACTTCCCGAGCAATCGAACGAAAATCATCTGGTTTGCCGCTTGAATCTGCAGGCTTTGCGATATCTTTAGGAGCGGGAATATCCAATTTAGGTGCAGTTGCAGCGGTGGCAGCTTGAGCGCCGGCACCCGTGCGATCGATTTCACTAACGCTGAATTCTTTTGAAGCTTCGTAGTCTGCTGATACATCAACAGTCGGCAACTTTTGTTCTCCAGCTTCCGCGCTTTCAGTTATCTGCTGAGCGTCAAAGCTTTCAGTGTTATTTGGTTCTGTATTGATTTGAGACATAGCCGACTCCTTGCTAGTTTTATTTAACAATTCACTGTCTCAATAATTACTTATATCCCCTGCTTTTTCATCTACCCCTAGATGTATCGTTGGCTTCTATCTTAAGGATGATTTTTTCTAGAGTAGTGCCTTAACATTACACCGCTTTCCGAAAATAATGCAGCTTTAGACAAGCTCCCAACCCATACATACTAAGCCATTCCCGATTGTTTAATCTAAAATTTCAAATTGAAAATCTAAAATTGTATTACCTCTCGGGGATGGTGACGGGCACATACAAATGTTGATATTTGTATATTCTGGAAGCATTTTTAAGGAATTTGATTTATGAACTCACCCGCCGCGACCAATCCTCACTCTCTCTCCAACGACACTAAAAACATCGTTCAGACAATCAACGGGTTGGGTACAGATGAAAAACTGGCGCTGCTCTACTTTGTTTATGAAAAAATGGGAGATTCAATTACGCCAGCAGCTCCCGTCGCCGCCCAACCAGAATTAGCTCCCATGCTGCTGGATGATTTTTACCAGCTTTCCCACGACCAACAACTGAATATAATGCGAGGTATTGTCAACGGCGACAACACGCCGTATTCTCACGCTTACGGAGCTTTAACTGCTAACAATCAGTTGCTGGTTTGGTATGCTTGGGCTATTGATATGGGGAAAAGAATTGTCGATATTCCCAAAGGATATGAGGCAACTGAGGCTGTCAATGGCGTGTTGGGTCAAATTGAAGGTCTTGAGTTTGAACAGCAAATTACAGTGCTGCGCGACGTAGCTAATAATATGGGCTATACCGATGTTAAACCAGTTGCTACTCAGGACGAAGTAGGGAAAACTTCTAGTTTGTAGATCGGACTCGGCGGTTCAAACCGCTGCCGAGAGTCAAACGAAGTGCGTCTCTGTGGACTAAATTGCCTAGCTTACCGCGACAATTGGCAGGTCAAACCTTTTTTGCCTTAGTCCTGTATATGTAGGGTGCTCTTCGGCGCACCTTACTTATATCATTGGCAGGTCAAACCATTTCATTGCCTGATTCTCCTTCAATCTGCCACCTCATACAAGTACATTTTTCAGATTTTTGGAGGAGTGTCAACAGTCCACTATTTTTTGGGTGCAACCGGAATAGATAATAGTTATAACTAAGGCAAACTGTCACAAATAGGGGTTAAAATTTAGGTATGTAGTTGCGCTTAAGCGCTCTTAAGCTACTACGACGCACTTAAATTGAATCCAGAGACGGGCTTTCCTGCCAGTTTCACAATAATTGTAGTAGAAAAAATGACCAATAATTTCTTGATGGTACCCGCCACGCGATCGATCGGTGGAATCAATCGAAAGCATCGAAAATCTAAAATCTTCAAGAAATAGAATTTATCTCGCGCAAGTCAATCCAAAATCTCAAATCTCAAATCGCGCAATCGAATAACTGTCTAATTAGATGCACAACAGCTTAGGATCGTCTATTAAATAATTTCCCTTTTTTCTTGTGGGATGGGCGTCTGGCCCGTCCTTTCTGGGTCCGACGCCCATCCCACAACAGTCATGAAAAGTGGATTTTATTTAATTCTCATTCCTTAGCTTAGGGAAGAGCGCCCGATCGCAACTACATACCTTTTTCTCATGTGCTCGTTGCGTAATTCCTATGAATCCTGTTGATTCTTTATTGTATTATAGAGTAATAAAAATGATTGTAGCAGCGGTTTTAACAGCCGCTTATTATTTATATATTTTTTTCAGTCAGCAAGTGAGTTTTTTAGGGGCAAGTTTTCGCGGTAATTCTATCCGAAATGTCGAACCTTTTTTGGGTTGACTTTCGACCTTAATTGTACCGTTCATCATTTTGACTAAAGAAGCACAAATAGCTAGTCCTAAACCGGTGCCTGGATATTGGCGAGTTGTGGTTTGGTCGGCTTGGTGGAATTTGTCGAAAATGTGGGGAATATCTGTTTCACAAATGCCGATTCCTGTATCGCGAACGGTGATAATTAGCCGATCGCCATTTAATTCCCGCACCTCAATGTAAATGCTGCCCTGATGTGTGAATTTAACCGCGTTGGAAACGAGATTGACCAAAATTTCCCGCAGGCGCAACTTGTCATTCACTATCAACTGATTCTGCAAGCAGGCGCTGACGGACATGACCACATTCTTTTCGGCGGCTTGATTTTTGAATTCGACGGCGACATCCATTACTAAATGCGCTAAGTCAAATGTTTGAGTTTTTAATTCTGTGCGGCCGCTCTCGATTTTGGAGAGGTCGAGGATATCGTTAATCAGCAGTAGCAGGTTTTTGCCGTTATCTAAAATGCGCCCCACCATTTCTTTTTGCTGGGCGCTCAGCAGTTGTTTGTGCTGGCGCAGCAGCAATTGGGAAAAGCCGATAATCGAATTCATGGGAGTTCGCAATTCGTGGGACATAATGCCCAAAAATTGCGATTTTAACTTGGCTGCTTCTAGCAGTTCCAATTTTTGCTGTTGAATGCGTCGCCCTTGATTTTCCAGTTCTTCCTGCTGGCGAATTAGCAGCTCGTTTTGCAAGTCTAAAAGCTGTTCCTGCTTTTTTAATTTTTCGATCGCCAGCGCGTTGTTAATTGCGACCGCAGCTTGTTTCCCCATCACCGCCAGCAGTTGCTGAGTGTGGGCGTCAATCGCCATGCTGTCTTTCCCGTTGCCGATCGCCAACACGCCCAAACGCCCGCTTTCTCCCGACTCGATCGCCGCAGCACAGGCCGCCGCCGGCAGCCAGCCGTCACCGCACTCGGACCGCCACAGTACAGACTCTCCCGTCGCAAAGGCTTTCCACAGCAGCTTGTTTTGGACGTGCGGGGTTTTGCCAGCAAAGTTTTCCGCGCCCCCGACAGCGCTGAGTTTCAGGCCGCTGCAATCGCACTCCAAGAGAGCAACTAGACAAAATTCAGCTCCTGCGATCGCCTCTACAGTCGCATCCGCAATGCCTTGCAACAACTGGCACAAGCTACCTGCGCGCTGGCTCAATATATTTGTAAACTGCTCTATCACCTGTAACTCCTGCCCAGCCTCTATTACCGTCCGGGCTTGGCACCATTTTTCATCTTTGAAGTTAGCTTCCGAACGCGTTTTATGGCGCCAAAACTCTGGTTCTGCTTGGGGCTCGGATTGAGTTTGTTCGATCGGCTCCATATCTATGTAGGTTCCCACCCACTCGAAAACTTCCTGACTATCTAGATTAGCCGGTCTTGCTCTCGCCAGATTCCAGCGGTAAGAGCCCTCTCGCGTCCGCAGACGAAATATAATTTCGTAACTTGGTGGCGGGAACTTAGAAGTGTGCGATCTCGCCAACAGACGAGGGCGGTCTTCTGGGTGGACGCGCGCCAGATATCCGAAACCCAAAGCTGCTACTGCTGGTAAGCCCGTGTACTCCTCCCAGTGCTGACAGAAATAAGTCGCCCAGCCGTCGGCCTTTGTTTTCCAAACTATGTGAGGAATTTCCGACCACAGGCGATCGTCCTGAGTTTCGCCGTCGCCAACTTGCGGTTGGGGGGATGTCATTTCAGATACTTTGTCTAAGATTTCCGAGTCTGAAAACTCCGACTCAAAAGACTTATTGCCGTGATACTGAGTCATAACAGGTTATATAAATAAGCATAGGACTTGAGCCCTAACATCGGTTAAAGACTCGTGCGGCTAGCTTTATTGATTTTCACCGCCCTGGTACATCAAAACTTTTTATACTTTAAATTTATCTGGGTAGTGGTATCTTTACCTCTATCAACGGGCGGACAAGGAGATAATTCAGTTAAACTGTTAAAACATTGAGAGCTTATCGGGACCGATCCGGCTCGTGCAGGCATCGCTGCAAAATAACTTAAAAATTAACTTGCATTCTTGGCTGCTGCATGAGTATGCTTAAAAATGACGTGCAGCCTGTAAAACCCTAAATCAGGACACATTCTCAAATTGACTCAGTTTCGCTGAGTCAGTTGACGATATTTTAAAAGTTTAGCGGACTATTGGAAGAAAGATGAGTAAAATTCGCGTTGCTTTAGTAGAAGACCACGATCTGACAAGAGTCGGCATCCGCACAGCTTTACAACAGCGTGACACGATAGAAGTTGTCGGCGATGCAGCTAACGCTACAGAGGGATTGAAACTGCTTCAGTCTTCAAAACCTGACGTGGCAATTGTAGATATTGGGTTGCCGGATTTTGACGGCATTGAACTGACACAAAAGTTCAAAAAATCCGTAGCGGAGTCCGATCCAGATACAAAAATTTTGATTCTGACTTTTCAGGACAATGAAGAAGAAGTTCTGGCAGCTTTTGCCGCAGGAGCTGACTCTTACTGCATGAAAGATATTAGCTTCGATCAGTTATTAGATGTAGTAAAAGTAACTCACGAAGGTAACTCTTGGATCGATCCGGCGATCGCCCGTATCGTCCTGAAACAAGCTCGCACTCAGGAACCCGCCCCGGAAGAACCGAAGGCTGAGGGCAAAAGAGTCACAATTAAGGCGGCCGAACCCGAGTTTAGTCACATTATTGAGACTTACCCTTTAACCGAGCGGGAATTAGAGGTTTTGGAACTGATCGTACAGGGTTACAGCAATGCTGCAATCGCCGAAAAGCTTTACATTACTGTCGGTACAGTCAAGACTCACGTCCGCAATATTCTCAACAAACTTTGCGCTGATGACCGCACTCAGGCAGCCGTTCTCGCCCTGCGTTCTGGCTTGGTTGGATGAAGCCTTATCATCAGGCAAAATCAAGTTAAAAGTAGGGTGCGCTGGGCGCACCTTACGGCTACGGATTTAGGGTGTGCAGTGCACACAGACTTACTAATTGTTACCCAAAAATTAGGGTAGGCAGTGTGCACCAGCCGAGGAATTATTTGTTGTTATAAAAGCGATAAAGTTTCAAGCTGCATCTATCCCTGTACAGATATTTTTTAAGATATTTTTTAAGATATTTTTTAAAGTGAATATATCTTAAGAGAGATGCTAATAAATTAGCTTATTATTAATAGTTGTTGTCGGCCGATACCCGGTTAGATAAATTTCGCTGGCACTGCCAATATTGCGGGTTCTCAATTCATAAAAGGCGGAGACAGAGGCCAGATTGCGATACTTTTAGGAAGAGTTAAGCCTTCAAGAAATTATCTCCGTAGAGCGATGCCTGAGTTCGCTTAAATTTGCGAAATTAAAAGTATCAACTGCTACTGAAATATTTTAGACAGAGGTATTATGGCCGCCCCAATTGAATTCAAGTTATTTGCTCCCTACAACAAAGGAGCTACCTTGATTGGCTCTTTTTCTAATTGGGAAGAGATTCCGATGGCAAAGGACGAAGAGGGTTATTTCCGCACGCGAGTTGAGTTGGAGGATGGCGTTTATCAATACAAATTCCGCGTTCAGTCGAAAAGCTGGTTTCTGGAACCCGATCGGTGGGTAGATGTGGTCGATCCCTACGCCACTGACATCGACGATCCCACTCAAAACGGCGTGGTTCGGATCGAAGATGGCTCGCGCATTGTCGATACCTACGTCTGGAAACATGACGACAAACCGCTGCCTGCAGATCGGGAATTAGTGATTTACGAAATGCACGTTGCCGACTTTTCGGGCGGCGAAGCCGATCCCTTCGCCCGCGGCAAGTACAAACACGTCGTCGAAAAACTCGATTACTTGGTCGAACTCGGCGTCAACGCGATCGAACTCATGCCCCTCAAAGAATACCCGGGCGACTACAGTTGGGGCTACAACCCCCGCTACTTCTTCGCTGCCGAGTCCAGCTACGGAACCACAGAAGAACTCAAAAACCTCATAGACGAGTGTCACGGGCGCGGGATTCGCATCATCATCGACGGGATTTACAACCACTCCGAATCATCTAGCCCCCTCACTCAAATCGATCACGACTATTGGTATCACCACGCACCCCGCGATCCAGACAACAATTGGGGCCCGGAATTTAACTACGAATTCTACGACGAAAACTTAGGAACATATCCGGCGCGCAAATTTATTGGCGATACAGTCCGCTTCTGGGTTCAAGAATATCATCTCGACGGCATTCGTTTCGACGCAGCGCGACAAATTGCTAACTACGATTTCATGCACTGGATCGTTCAAGAAGCCAAAAATGCCGCCGGCCCCAAACCGTTTTATACCGTTGCCGAATACATTCCCGACGAGCCCAGCATCACGAATGTAGACGGGCCGATGGACGGCTGCTGGCACGACAGTTTCTATCACTCCATCATTCCACAACTGTGCGGCGATTCTTTTGATTTAGAACGCCTCAAAGATGTGATTGACTGCAAGCGGCAAGGTTACTTGGGTGCTACGAATGTAGTCAATTATTTGAGCAATCACGACCACGATCGCGTTTTTGCCGAATTGGGTTCGCGCGGGATTTTGGATGAAGCAGCATTCAAACGGGCGAAGTTGGGAACCGTGCTGTTAATGACAGCAGTTGGCGTGCCGCTGATTTGGATGGGCGAAGAATTTGGCGAATACAAAGCCAAAACTATTGAGCAAGCTAAAATCGACTGGACGCTGTTAGGAAATGACATGAATAAAGGTTTGTGGGAATACTACAAAGGCTTGATTCACCTGCGTAAAAACAACCAAGCACTTTACACAGAAAACATCGAGTTTTTCCACGAAGACCCAGACTCGAAAGTTTTTGCTTACACTCGCTGGAACGATGAAGGTTCGAGAGTAGTAGTAGTGGCGAATATGTCGGAAAATTATCTGGCCGGTTATAGCGTTCCCCACTTCCCGGCAAACGGAACTTGGCACGAATGGACGGGGAATTATGATATTGAATCTGGCGATGACAATATTATGATTGACTTGCCGGAATACGAAGCGAAAGTGTTTGTTTGGCAGTAGGCTGTCATATCGATTCCGGTTGCACTCCTTATCATTGTTGACTGTTGACTGTTCACTGTGAGTCAACAGTCAACAATCACCGAAGGTGCAATCGGAATCGATACTATTTCCCAGATTGATTTTCTAGGCACAATTGAGTTATAGCCGCCGCCGGTATTGGTTTGCTAAAGAAGTAACCCTGACCGATATCGCACTGATGCGATCGCAAAAACGCCAACTGTTCTGCTGTTTCCACACCCTCAGCAATCACCTGTAAATTCAGGCCCTGTCCCAAGGCGATCGCCAGTTTCACAATAGTAGCACCGCTGCTGCCGGTCACCAAATCTGCCACGAAAGATTTGTCTATTTTTAAATTATTGAGGGGAAAGTTTTTCAGAGACCACAGCGAAGAATAACCGGTGCCAAAATCGTCCAGAGCAATCTGAATTCCCATGTCCTGCAACTGCTGCAATACCGACACCGTAAAGCTCACATCTGTCATGGCAATGCTCTCGGTAATTTCTATTTCTAAATACTCGGGATTTAACTTGGTTTCTGATAAAATTTCTGCGATGGTTTGTACCGTGTGAGGTTGCAGAAACTGCCGGGCTGATAAATTGACTGCTATTCGCATCGGCGGCAATCCGAGTAACTGCCACGCTCGATTTTGCAAGCAAGCAGTCCGCATCACCCATTCGTCAATTTGGCAGATTAATCCTGTTTCCTCAGCTAAGGGAATAAATCGATCGGGAGGAATCAAACCGCGTTCGGGATGTTCCCAGCGAATCAGAGCTTCCATGCCCACGATTTTACCAGTATTTAAATTTATTTGCGGCTGATAGTGCAGGACAAACTCAGATTTGTTTAGAGCTTTGTAAAGATGATTTTCTAAGTTAAGATCCTCGGAGACTTTACTGCCGATCGCCTGGGTGTAAAACTGATAATTATTGCGACCTTTCTGTTTAGCTCTGTACATCGCAGCATCAGCATTTTTCAGCAAAGTTTCTGCATCTTCTCCGTCATAAGGAGCCAAAGCAATTCCCAAGCTAGCCTTAATATAAAGTTCTAGACCCTCAAAATCAAAAGGACTGCTTAAACTCTGGATAATTAGCTGGCAAATCTTAGTTGCTTCTTCCGGGCTCTTGATATTGTACAGCAGCACAGTAAATTCATCTCCGCCCCAACGAGCCATCGAATCCCTCACGCGCAAACAGTTAGTCAAACGCCGAGATACACTTTGCAGCAACAAATCGCCCACTGGGTGACCGAGAGTATCGTTAACATTTTTAAATCTGTCCAAATCTAGAAAGATTACCGCCAGCATTTCTCCATTTTGGTGAGCGCTAGCTAAAGCTAAAGACAGCCTTTCATTAAACAGTAATCTATTAGGTAAACCCGTTAATGGATCGTGAGAAGCTTGATGTCGGATCATCGCCTCGACGCGCCTCTGCATTGCAGCCATGTACAGGTGAGTTCCTAAAGATTGTGCTAGCTTCTGTTCCTCGCTGGTCCACTTTTGAGCTTCGCCTGTTTTGATTTCTTTCCAAGCTGCAAAGGACTGTCGGGGACGATCGTGCCGGGTGTCCGAACTGCAACGGCCCGCCCACAAAATTTCTGTTTCTATAGGGCTGCGAAAAATGGTGAGACAGCCGATGCACTGTTGGCGGTATTGCAGCGGTACTGCCAAAAATGAGCGAATGGAAGCTGCGAGTAAATTGGCAGATACAGATTTGAGTTGAGGTTCTTTAGAAATATCGGAAATTGGGTACAAGTGCGGTACGATAAAACTGGAAATATTGCTGTCAATTGAACTATAATGCTGGGAGTATATATTTTCAAAAATACCTAATTGGCTGGTATGATTGGCAGTTGGTACTCGATCGTCTTGGTTTGCCCTCCCCATAATCTGCTGCCAAAACGGGCTGATCTCGAGGTTGATGTCCCCGGGCTGCTGGCCGCAGGTATAAAGCAAAGCAGGCCGATCGCCAAACTCGGCTGCAATGTAGAGTCGCCCTCCTGAACCGCGCAAATGCTTGACAGTTTGTTCGAGAACTGATTTCCGAATTTCGTTGAGTTCCAGAGGAGAATGCAGCAAACTGGTAATTTGGTTGATAACGGCTTCGTCGCGCGCTTGCTGTCGGGCTTGACTCAGCAGAAAAGATTGGGCGATCGCAATTGAAAGTTGATCCACAAGCAACTGCACCATTTTCAATTCTCGATCGCTAAACCGTTTCGGTTGGCTGTGGTGAGACACCAACAGCCCCCAAAGGTGATTTTGGTGCAAAATCGGCAGAGTCAGAGAAGAACGTGCCCCCATAGCCTTGAGATATTCAGCATGACAGGGGTCAACAGGACTATAGCTAATATCTTCAACTGCTAAAGTTTTGCCGGTTTCGGGACAATCTAACCGATTAATTGTTTGATGCTTCAATTCCACATCTACAATCACTCGCTGCCGCGCTTTGAGAAACATTTCCCGAGCGCTATGGGGAATGTCGCCTGCTGGAAAGCGCAAACCCAGCATAGATGGCAAATTGTCGCCGTTGATGGACTCAGCAATGACCTCACCGCTACCGTCGGCCTCAAAGCGATAAACTTTTACTCGATCGCTCTCTAAAAAGCTGCGGATTTCTCGGGCAGTTGTCGTCAAAATCTCTTGGAGTTCTAAAGAGTTGCGGATGCGATTGGTAATTCGATTGAGTAAAATCTCTTGTTTTAAAGTCGATCGTGACATTTGTCTAACTTTGGTGCGGGTCATGCCTATTGATCTCCCGGGCTGTTGACAGCATTTTTGCGAGCCACAGTCTTAACTTGCCCTGTATTATACATTACAATACTTTCGCGGCGTCTAGGGGCTTGACCCAACCCAAAAGCGAAAAACTCTGTTTCTGGGGATATTTCCGCTTTTCCGACAAATTTCGGTGAGAAACCGGGTTTTTCACAGCACTTTTATGAGGACGGTCGTACTTACTACAAACCTATTAGACCTTTCCAATAATTCTTCTTGTGGAACAGGCAGGATGCCTGTTCCCGACTTGCTTTTGAGGAGATGTCTGTGGGAGGGGATGCAGAAACCGGCTTGACCGACGAGTATTTTGCCCTCGGAAGGGAGAATACTCGTCGGTCAAGCCGGCTGGTAAGTATTTATACCTTCAATGTCTCGTTAAGCCGACTCCCAAATTCCCCGAATTCTGTCCGGCAAAAAGCCAGCTATTTCCTGAATTCGCTCCTCGGACAGCTCATCCTTCGTTGCCGAAAATACAGCCGCGATCGCGGTTTCCGGTTTTACTCCCGAAGGAAGTGCGCCTTCTTGTTCCACCCGAAAAGCAAACAAGTCGGAATCGATCACGAAAGGTGCAGGACCGTGCCAGGGTGGACGCACCCGGCTGAGTAATCCCACCAGCGGATTGGTATCTTTCCACAGGTCTGCTATTTCTTTTTGCAGGGTTTTGTCGTCCGTAGGCAAAACTTCTTTGTGCAGTTCCGCTTTGACGCGATCGCTTGCTTCTGTTGTCATCAAATCGCGCATTGTCCGGTACACCAATTCGGTAATGTCGCGGGCATCAAAAATATCCTCCAAGTGACCGTTTACCATCACTTTTTCCAAAAACGGCATATCCTTTGAAGCGATAGGAACTGCCGATCCTTCGTGGTGGAGCGAGGTCGGAGGATTCGTCTCCATTTTGTGTAACAGTTTGCAACCTTTTTCTGTTAAATCAGCTTGTTGAAATGCAACTAAAGGCGGCAATACCTCAGTTCCTCCGTAAGGTTCTCCACTAAAGTCCGCTTTGATAAATTCTTTTTGGTTGAGGTAGTCCAAATGACCGAGCAATTCCGCTTCCGCCACCTCGTGACCGACATATTCTTCGGCTGCGTTCCTAATTTCCGACTCTCCCCTGCCGTTGCCACTGCCAATCTTTTTGAGCAAAATGTAAGTCAGGTCGTCTCTGATTGCAATTGTCATCGAAACCTCCTAGGTTAATATCCGCTAAAGCTCATGTAAAAACTGAAATTTTTTACTGGCTTAAATTGTGATAATTACTACTTAAAAACATTGAAGTCTAAAGTAGAGTAATCAAGTATCTCTCAGCAGGTGGAAGTTATTAAAATTAAGTATGGGTTAGAATCTACCTAAAGGTAGATCCTCGTATACAAACCCATGTTTTATGTGGTTAATATCCTAAAAAGCTGTCGCCACTATTCAATGCTATTAAGCGAGGATGCTTTATTGGTAACACTTTTCGTATTTATTGCGTGTTTTTACCAAGGCTGAGGCACCAAGAGGGTCTCTGTTGGTAATTGGCGCTGGGAGAGGTAGAATTAAGCAAATGCTATGGGGTTAATCAACTGCTGTCGTTTTGCCCGCAGCGTGTACCGATATTGTATCGGCTTAGAAGACCAAAAACTGGTCATGGGAGAGCTACAAATACGAGCCAATCTGGTTCAAGTGCCGCAGCGCCACTTGAAGAATGCCTCGGGTACAAATTTTTTGATCGTTTCGATCGGCATTTATGAACTACCCTCATTGGAACAATAAATTGGAATCCTCGTCTCTTATCAGCGGTCAACCCCCGGTTGACAAGCGTCCTTTAGTGTTGGCGGTAGACGACAATCCGGACAACTTAGAGCTGCTGACACAAATACTCGATTTATTCGGCTGCGAGTGCGTGGGAGCAGTTGACGGGTACGCAGCTCTTTCAGCAGCAGTCGATAGACAGCCCGACCTAATCGTACTCGACATTTGCCTGCCGGATATAGACGGCATGGAAGTAGTAAAGCGCGTTCAACAAAACCCCGAAATCAGACATATTCCGATTGTTGCTGTCACAGCACTAGCAAAACCAGAAGACCGCGCTCAAATTCTCGAATCCGGCTGCGTGGAATACCTTTCCAAACCTTTTAACATCAAAGATTTAGAAAGAGTTATCCGCCAGCACCTCAAGTCTCCACTGCTTTTGGTTGAGTTTTAGATTTATAATTAGAATCACGAACTTGAGGTGCAGATTCCAAGATTGCGATCGTTCCAGTGCGGCCTGTCTCCAAGGTCGCATCGCGGAGCAAATCAGTAACTCCCACGCCCAAAACCTTTTGGATTAATTCTTTCAGTGGCAATTCGAGAGCTGATTCTAATTGTGTCCGCACCTGCAAAGCCAAATCTTCCTGACCGTTCTGAGCCAGCAGTTTTTCGGGTTGAGTAAGCCCATTTTCGACAACAATTATCAATTTGTTGTCCAAAAGATTGCAGAGCGCCTGACTCGTTGGGTGCCCGAGTTGCGATCGGTACAAAGCTTGAATTCCCTGCGAAAGAGTCCGTTCTAATTTCCCCCGAGTAGGTTCTAAGGTTTCCCCTGTCATATTTTTTATTAAAGAGATCTAAAAAAAGACAGTTAGCAGTTAGCAGTTAACACTTAACTGTTAACTACTAACTGCTAACAGCTAAGTGTTAGAAATAACCGTCGCATTAGCCAACAGTCACTTGATTAGTTTCCACCCCCGTTGCACCCTTAACACCTTTAGCAATTGTCACCAACTTGTTGACAATTTCCTGACTGGGAACTGTACCTTTGAGAACCACCGTAGTGCCATGTTGAGCCACATAAACAGTCTCAATATCCGCAACATCTGGATTTGCATCGAAAGCCTGAGCCACCCGCTTAGCTAAACCGCTTTGATCGTATTCTCCATTCAATCCCACACGTTCCGGCGGAATTGTCTGAGCGCTCGCAGCAGGTTGAGCTTGACCTTGAGCTTGAGCAGCAGGTGCTTGGTAAGCAGGAGCGTCAACAGTTTCTTGATTTTCTAGTTTTTCTAAACCAAACAATCTTTTTAGCCAGCCCATAGAGTTTGTCCTCCAACAAAGTTTGTGTTAATTGACCTGTTAATTGACCTGTTAATTCACGGTTGGCAAGTCGCCCTGTAATTGTTATTCTCAATACCAGGAATTACGATCGCACTCTGGGACGCAGAAACCGGATTTTTATACAAAAAAGTATCATTCCAGCGATCGGCCCGGGTATAAAAACCCGGTTTATCGAGTTTGGTACGCCCATCCTAAATACAATTTAGTGTTGTACAACTTTGCCGATCATCTGCCTGGAGACATAATTCTCCCGCTCTCAAACAAATACTTGCGCTGACCATTCCGGCAAATCAAACTTAAACCCTTCTTCCCCAACTTCTACGATTTTGTTGTACATCCACTCCTGCCAAGTTCCCGCAGCCGGAAACTTAGGAATGCTGTTACCATATAGACAAGTATCCGAAAAATTTGCCGCAACTACTGCTCGCGTTCCCTCATCGCTCCAGCGGTAGCAACCGAGGAATTTGGCTTCGGCATTTTCGTAGATGAATTCAATATTTTCCGTGTAAAAAAGTTCAGGCAAAATTTCCCGCAGCCGAATCACGTGTTTGTAGTATTCCAACAACTCATGATTTATAGCGGTTCGAGCGAAAGATTCACGGACGTTGTTGGGCCGAAAGGGCCCTAGACGTTTAAGTAGTTACATAATCTGTCATTCGATTGCGCGATTTGAGATTTGAGATGCTTTCGATTGACTTGCGCGAGATAAATTCTCTTTCTTGAGGATTTTCGATTTTCGATGCTTTCGATTGATTCAACGGATCGATCGCGTGGCGGGTACCACCTTTGAAAGTCTTGGTCAATCATACCTCACCACGCTTGAGAAAGGCTATAGCTGATTTTTCAAAAAAGACCATTGCAGTTGATTCCGCTGGTTGGGATTTTGCCGAGTGGATTGTCCTAACTCTTCGCCCATCCACAGCATCAGTATTCCTACTGCTGTGACTAACAAAATCGCTCCCAATTTAGCTCGCTTAACAGCAGCTTCTCGGCCGATATCCCGAAAGCTGGCGGAAGCCAGCAAGTGGGATCGGTCGTGGCTGGCTAAATAATTGATAACATTAGTTGTGTTTTGATAGCCTTGTTGTTTCGCCTCCAGAACTTGCTTGAGCTTTTCGAGATCAAAACGATCCCACGCGAGATTTTCTATGGCAAAAATGCGAAAACTTTCGTGCCAGCAAGCGTCCATCGGCCCGTCTGCTGCCACCAGTTCGGGAAGTTCGGGAATGTGTATCTGCTGTGTTATAAAATGGCTTGTTGCCGGCAGTTTTTTCTCTTTGCGAGTTATCCAGTGCAGGAAATCTCTATTGTCCAACCGCCGCACTGCATCTCCGGCGAATGCCGTCGATATGATATTCTTGAATCCAGAAATTAACGACATCGCCGATGAATTTCCCAACGGGACGAATGCCGAGTTTTGAATCGGAGTTTTCGCAGTTAAACTCCGGGCCCCAGTAGTTAGCCGGATCTTCGGGATAGTGTTTGTCGCGGTAGTACCAATAATTGCGATCGAGCAATAAGGGAAATTCTTCATCGCAGTGGTTGTAAATCCCGTCCAGAATCACCCGAATGCCCCGTCCGCGGCACTCGTCAATCAATTGCTTCAAATCTGCGGTTTCACCGTAGCTGGACTCTACAGCAAAGAAATCGCGGACTTTGTAGCCCCAGCTATAATCGCCGGGATATTCACTAACTGGCACTAGTTCGATCGCATTTATCCCCAAATCGCACAGATAATCTAATTTCTCCCTCACCTGCTGGAATTTACCGCGACAGTCGGAACCATCCAGCCCGGAAAAATCAGTAACGTGCAGTTCGTAAACGACTAATTCTTCATTTTCGGGGAGTTTTTTGTCGTCGTGCTGCCATACATAGGTATCAATAATTCGCGCCCCTGCTTTGATGCGAACTGTACTTGTATTAGTAGTGCGGTCAATTTCAGTCGCGTAGGGGTCATTGACTTCTACCCATTCGTCCGGTTCAAAACATGGACTTTGCGACTGAACTCGGAATTTGTATTGATAAATACCGTCTTCTAACTTAATGTTAGTGCGGAAATAACCTTTCTCATCTTTTTCTCAGGGAATTTCTGCCCATTGGGAAAAGGAGCCGAGCAGTGTAGCTGCTTTGTTGTTGGGAGCGAAGAGCTTGAATGCAATTGCAGCGGCCATGAATACCTTGTTTGCAGAACTTATTAGTGTGATTAGTATTGATTTTTACAATTTTGCCAATCTGCAGCCATCGTTCTTAAGAGTTAAACCTTTGACAATTCGGGCGCCTGAAGGCGCGAGGATTCTTACATCGACCAGTCGATTTGCTCGTTGATGCTGCCATCAAAAAGTAGAGATCGGTCTGTCCTTAAGCGTTGATTTCGGTGTGCCCCACCGTATTTAAGTTGACACCTGCCTGCTTCAACCCTTTCGCCAAAATGTTTTTTCCAGCGTTGTGGTCGCGATCCAGTATCGTACCGCAACTACAAATGTGAGTTCGAGTTGACAGGTTTTTTTTTACTAAATTGCCACAACTTGAACACTCTTGCGAAGTGTATTGAGGTGGAACAGCACTTATTGTTTTGCCGTACACTTTCCCAAAATACTCCAACCACTGAGCAAATTGCGACCAAGCTGCATCGCTAATTGATTTAGCAAGGTTGTGGTTTTTCACCATATTCCGCACCTGAAGGTCTTCGCAGGCTACAAAATCCTTAGATTTTACCGCGCACAGCGCCGTTTTTACGGCGAAGTCTTTACGCTGCCTGCTGACTTTTAGGTGCTTTCTTCCTAACTTGTTAATCGCCTTTTTCCGGTTCTTAGAACCTTTCTTTTTTTTAGAAACTCGCTTCTGCAATCTCTTCAAAGCTTTTTCGCTTTTTCGGAGATAGCGAGGGTTTGCAACTGTTTCGCCATCGCTATCGGTATAAAAATGGTTCAGCCCTACGTCTATTCCAATAGCTTTACCGATCGAAATAAATTCCTCTTTTCGCTCTGCATTGATGCAAATTTGTGCGTAGTATCCGTCGGCACGGCGTATAACTCTGATTCGTTTAATCTCATCAGGTGCATAAAAGTGCTTTCTCCCGACTACCGATCGACTTAAATTTTCCGGCAGCAAAGCCGTCCTTGAATGTTAGGCATCTTTTGTCGGGAGAAAGCACCCATCCTGAAGTTTTATATTCAACAGAACGGGTATGCATTTTAAATTGCGGATAGCCCTTTTTACCTGGTATTTTTGCTTTGCAATTAGCAAAGAAACGCTGAATAGCAAAAATGGCACGTTCGGCGGAAGCCTGACGTGCCATAGAATTAAGCTTCCCTGCCCATTCAAACTCTTTCGCCATGATGGCGCATTGTTTGTATAGGTCTACGAGTTTAATTCCTTGATTGTCTATCCAATGTCTAAGAGTTTTGTTTCGCACAAATTGAGCAGTCCGAATCATGTCATCAATGATTCGATATTGCTCTGCTTTGCCCTTCAATTTAAACTCTAATACTATCATTGCAATAGTTTACCATTTTTACTGAAACTTTTATTTTCCAGTCTGTATGTTAACAAACCTTTACAGTCCTTGCCATTAAAGCCGTCCTACAAGGACTGGGCTTTAGACCCTATTTCTTGGTAACGTGCTTGGCGCAGCCGGAGGATTTAGTAGTGCGAACCCTAGCTATTGAGTAAGATGCACCCCTAGGCACCCGGAAACCTGATTTTAATCAAAAATGTAGTTAAAGTAACTAAAAATTATTAACTGCTGTTTCCGAACAATAGTCGGGACTTTTTTTAGTTGGTAGTCTGAAACCTTAGATTTTCCGTTGGTAGCGAACTTGCCGCAGATCCTTGAAACCCTTATTCTACGGTTGGCTATCAAAAACTCTCCGAAGTATTGTATGAAAAATAATTTAACTTTTGATAACTAGATAAATCGCCGTCAATATTTAATATTTGTAACTAAAGAAACATTTTTTGTTCTACAGGGGTAATACCGTAGAAAGATGTCATTTTATGCGGAAAGAGCGAGAATGAGGCTGTAATTGTAAAGCAAGGGAAACCAGAAAGATGAATCCTTTATTCTATTGGTTTTTCCTGCGACTTTAAGTCAAGTGTGAGCCGAGAATAGCAATGATTATTTTTGCTTATGTCTGGGCAGCACTTGTTTTATAGTTGTTGACTGGCAAACTTTGTAGAACCTTTCATCAGCTTTAACGACTGCTGCTACCTCAGTAATTGGTAATTGGTGAAAATCTCATTCGTCCCTGTTACCCGTTAGATATTCCGAGCAGTGGCTCTAAGGCTCTAAAAGTTTAATGCGGGATGTTGGCGAATTACCGTTACTGTAAAACTCTGGAGTGTTAAAAATGCTAAAACAAATGTGTTGGTTGCCCAGACTCGGAGGCAATGGAGAAAAGATATTGCAATTGCGTACCGATCCCCGTCAGGCGTGGCGGCCTTATACAGCTTTTCCGCAGTTGGCTGTAGCCGACTACCGGGAACCGGGCGGTTCTAATGGATGGGCAACATTTCAGAAGCTGAGAACTCAAGGGTGGAATTTAATATCGACTGAAGAAGGGCAGCAGTCGATTTTTGGCGAACAGAAAAGCGCTTAAAAAAAAACAAAACCGCCGCAATAAAAGAAGAGGTAAAATCCTCTTCTTTTTATTATTTTTGGATACAGAAACTGGGTTTTTAACCATCCTACTTGGTAGAAGAGGTAAGGTGTGCAGCGTTCACCTTACATAATTTTCAGATGTTTGCCAGTTGCAAGTAAATTAGGCGATCGCCGTTTCCCTGTCTGCTGTAGTTGCTACGTTATCGAACACCGGCTGGTGAGTTTTCAAGTTAAATCGGTATCCGTGGGGGAGGATGTGCAGCTTGGCGCCGCAAATCGCTAAACCCTCATCCTTCAACCGTCCATCTATATTGTCGTGGAGTTTTTCCGACTCGTCGATGACAGTTACGGCGCTTTCGCCAATAACTTCCAACTCGTCACCGCTGACTAAAATAGCTGTATTTTCATCAATACCAAATCCCAACACGGCCGGTTGCAGCAAGAGTGCGGAAACTAAGCGTCCCAGACGACCTCGCTGGGCGAAATGCTGGTCGATGACAACTCCCGGAAGGAAACCCATTCCCGGGCCCATTGCTACTACCTCAACGCGGGGATTTGTCTCCGAGTCTCCTTCAATAATCATCATGTCTGGCATCATCGCCGCGCCGGCACTGGTGCCGCCAATGATAATCCCTTCCGCGTAGCGTTTGTGCATAGCTTGGTCGAGTACGGTGTCTTTCAAGCAGCTAATAATCCGCGCTTGATCTCCGCCGGTAAAGAATATGCCAGTGGCTTGTTCGATCGCTTCTAAATACTCTGGATTGTTGGCATCTTCGGGTCTCTGGGTGTCAACAACTCGCACGTCTTCAGCGCCGAGTCGCTCAAACACTCGGATGTAATTATCTCCTACTTCTCCCGGCAGGCTGGTCGCAGCCGTCATGACCACAATGCGGGCTTTAGTGCCTCCGGCGCACCGCAAGAATTCCCGCAGAATTTTACACTCCCCCTCTTTGTCTTCTGCGCCCCCAATAATTAGCAACTTCCCCTGATTTTCGTTGCTCGCCATATTATCTCCACTGTTAATTTATTTAATTTCACTAAAACACACAATGCCTTGTTCCGAGAACTGCCCAAAGGTATATATAGATACCAAAAACATCTGAGGCTTCTACCCCTCCAGGGCGCACACAGCTCAAGCCTTCTGGTTGTTTTTTACTCTTGCTCCGGGCTGTAACGATGGTTTTGCAAACAGTCCTGGAGGCACTAGACTAAAAAAAGCGGGAATCCGAACGAAAATTCTACGTTTGAACGAAAAAACTTAACTCAGAGACTCCGGTTTTTGAGAGAGCTTTTGCGTCCGCGACTGGTAAAAACAGGGGTTTCTGCGTCTAGGACTATCTATTTAACTCATCCTCGACGATCGACACAAAAAACTTACCCCCCCTAACAAGAGATAGGAGGGGTCAAAAAATGAGCTTAAATTACAAGGCTGACGCGCGGGGGCGACCGATCGGGTTTCTGACCAGATTCTTCGCTAATCCTCCTCCGATCGGTCGTAGAAATCAGATTGATGAGCGTCAGTCCTCAATTAGTCCGATCGCCCGTTAGTGCGAGCGTTCGATCAAATTGCTCAATATGGTACTCGCCCGTTCTAAAGGGAGGTGTCTGGGTTTGCCGTTCCAGACAATTTGATATTCGTTGCTGTTTTGACCGTCGCCGTAGCCAGAAATTAGCTTCCGGTGAAATGCTTCCTCAGCTAAGTGGTGAACTTTGTCCCTGAGAGCAGTTTGTGCGATTTTCATAATTTGCTGCCTCTTAAATTTTCTTTCACTGTCATAAACAATTATAAGTACAGAGTGTACCTCTCAAAAGTTATAGCTTTTTTTCGGGACGGGGAAATAAGTAGTAATGAGTCATAAGTGTTTAGTCATCAATACTTAGTCAGATATTGAAAGAAGAAGGAATATTTTCCCACTCTCACCATCTCCCCATCTCCCCATCTCCCCATCTATCCCGCTCCCCCTTTCGGGCAATACTGAAGGCAGAATTGGTCGGAGTATTTATCTCACTGCTGGAATATCTATGCCCGCAGGTAGTATCCCGTGCAGCGACTGTAAAGTTACGGTTTAGAATTAGCTCAAAGGAGGTTAGAAAATGCTGCAAGAAAAAAGCACCGAAACAGCCCGCGTCAATGCTCGAAAAACAGATGTTTTTGATGTTTTCAACTTCAAACACTATATGGGGCCCAACCCTTATTTAGGAACAGCGGCTTTAGTTTTCGATTTGGCACTGACGGGCGCGAGCGAACCTTTGCCGATCGCACATTACCAGGAAATTATTGGCGATCGCTACCCGCAACTGCTGCAAGAAACTTTCTCGAACCACGCCCAACTGTTCGGCCGTACCGCCTCAGAAGTAGCAAAACTCGACATGGGTTTGCATTTCCAACACTGGAACGTCAAGCCGTTTTCTCAGTTTTACAGAATCAGCATAGAAGCGCTTCACGCCCGCAGCGCCAGAGCAGTCGTTTACGCTGTTTGGGATTGGTTTGAAGCCATCAATCAAAATCAAGACTTTCCCTTGGAAGCACAAATGGGCGCGCTGCAAAATATGTTCCGGCAGTCAGTTTACGGAGGCCCGACAGTTTATTCATTAATGCGATCGGCATCCCAAAAAGGCATTCCCGCATTTTATTTGTGGGATGAAGGATTGATGCAATACGGGTACGGCAAAAAACTGATTCGCGGCTCTGCAACTACTTTTGATTCTGACAGCCACTTAGACTCAGATTTTACGACGCGCAAAGACGATTGTAAAGCGTTTCTCGCTACATTAGGATTTCCTGTCCCCAAAGGCGATATCGTCTCCACAGAAAACGGAGCTCTGGCAGTTGCTAGAGAAATTGGCTACCCAGTTGCTATCAAACCAGTAGTCGGTCATAAAGGAATTGGCGTCACAGCAGATGTCCGAGATGGTGAGGAATTGCAGGCAGCTTTTAAAAGAGCAGTTAAGGCCATTCCCGAAACAGACCCGGTACGAGTAATTGTGGAAAACAGCATCAAAGGATCGGATTTTAGGCTGCTGTGCGTTGACGGCAAATTTGTTTCGGCAACTGAACGCCGACCCGCTTGGGTAACAGGTGATGGCGACTCAACAATTCGCGAATTGATCCGCCGTGAAAACCGCAAACCCCAACGTTTGGATACGCCAACTTCGGCCCTGAGCAAAATTCAGTCCGACGAAGCGATGGAAATGTATCTGGAAGAACAAGGGCTGTCATTGGATAGTGTCTTGGAGCCCGATCGCATTGTGTATCTACGCAAAGTCGCCAATCTTTCCGCAGGCGGAGTCAGCATCGACGCTACCCGCAATATTCACCCGGATAACATTGTTTTGGCTCAAGATATCGCCCTACATTTTCGGCTAGCTTGTTTGGGGGTTGATGTGATCGCAGAAACTCTCACCAAATCTTGGAAAACAGGCAATTTTGGGATTCTCGAAATCAATGCCGCGCCGGGGATTTTTATGCACCTCAACCCGGCTGTCGGCGAAGGTGTTGATGTGCCTTCGCATATTATCGAAACCTTCTTTGACTCTGGAAAAACCGCCAGAATTCCGATTATTACTTTCAACCGAATTTCGGTGCAAGATCTGCAAGAAACAATCGACCACATTCTGTTGCAGCATCCCGATTGGACAATCGGTGCTGTTTGTCGCGAGGGTCTTTTTGTCAACCGTTCAGAGAAAATTTTGAATAAGAATTACAATCTTAACGTGCAAAATTTGCTGCGGAATCCCAAGCTCGATTTGTTAATTGCTGAATATCCCGGCAATATTTTGGAAGCCGAGGGAATGTTTTATCAGGGCAGCAATATGGTGGTGCTGGACAATCCGGGGGAAACTGAGATGATTTTGGTCAGAGAAAGCACTGATGACGATACTGTTGTGATGAGGGAAGGAAATAGTATTTCTATTCGCCGCCAAGGGTTGATCGAACAGTATACTCTGGGGGATGATGAACCGTTTACACGGGTTTATTTGAAGGAAATAGGGACTGTTCTGTAAGCGGTTCCACATTTAAGTTGGCTTTGTGGGGCGGGTATTGAGTACCCGCCCCACCAGATCGAGGCTTTTTCTCGTTCCCAGGTTCTTTCGGGGCAGGAACTTGGACTCCCCCAGATTGGCACAGGCTTCGTTGTACTTAGTTACCATTGGCTTCAATTCCTCAGTCGTAGATGCACTATTCATAAACAACCCGGTTTGTTCCCAATTTTCTCGTTACCACACCAATATTTTCGTAGAAATTGGGTTTCTCAAGGTAAGTTCTGTTGCTGCGATCGTAAGTTTTTAGACAATTTGGTTTCTGCGCTGCCCTTCGTGCTATCAAGGAATTTTACAAGTCCTTAAACGAATTGCACTCCGGTGGCAGAAGGTGTGGAAATATGAATTTTACAAGCAATTGCTTTAATTCGCTGACCGAAAGCTTACTGTCGCATCGTCGTTACATTCCAGCAGCCCTGACTATTTGCACCGGTACGAGTTTGTCATTGGCAGCCGCAGGCGTTGTGTGGCACGGGAAAACCAACGAATGCAAGCTGAATTTCATCAGCAAGCCGATCGCCTGAATGTGGCATTGCAGCAAAGCATCAATAAAAATTTAGAATTTCTGTACTCACTTGAAGCATTCTACAGGGGCTCTACTGAAGTTACCAGAGAAGATTTTAAGCAATTCGCTCAACCTGCACTTGCTCGAAATTATGCTATACATTCTGAAATTTTAAATTCTAATTGTGTGTGCCTGCGAATCGCTGACAATGGAGCGGGCATGACGGAAAATGTAAAAAAACGTTTGTTTGAGCCGTTTTTTACTACCAAACCTGTAGGGAAAGGTACTGGATTGGGATTGTCTATCGGCTATCAAATAGTGGAAAAACATCGCGGTTCGCAAGGAGTGCGTATCGGCTCCGGGAGAGGGAACTGAATTCTGGATTGAGATACCCATACGGCAACAGTTCGAGCAATCTGTTTCTAAGGTTTCACCTGCGGTAGGTGTCAATTTGAATGAGCGGGAGAAATCTCGGTTTTAGCTGAGTCTTACTGGGAGCATCTCAATGAAAGCAGCCCAGCTATAAATTGGAGACAGGAGGCAGGAGACAACAGGAAGGAGGCAGGAGGAAAGAGTCATTCGATTGCGCGATTTGAGATTTTAGATGCTTTCGATTGACTTGCGCGAGATAAATTTGGGGGACGCAAGGATTTTCGATTTTCGATGCTTTCGATTGATTCCACGGATAAATCGCGTGGCGGGTACCACCTTTGAAATTATTGGTCAGAAAGAAGGAGCCAGAAGAAGTGTTTTTACAAATATGAGAGGCTCCCTAATTCCTGTTTAGAAAATGTGAATTATCCGAACTAGACCTGGGAAAGTTTCGGATTTCGCACTCTACTTTCAACAGTCAACAGTCAACAGTCAACTGTTATAGTTATTGGCAAGCGCGTGCTAATTTATAGTCAAAGCTCACCAAAACAAATATCTGGGGTTTTAGCCGCCGCTACAATTTATAATTTTAGCAATGCCAGATTACCAATTACTAACTACGATGTCTTTACAATTTATTAGCATTCCGCGCACAACCGATCGCAAACCTGTCGCTTTGATTGTCGCTTTGCACGGATGGGGTGCTAATGCTCGGGATTTGACTTCCTTAGCACCGGCTTTCAATCTGCCGGATTATCAGTTTGTGTTTCCCGATGCCCCGTTTCCTCATCCCCATGTAATGGGCGGCAAAATGTGGTATGACCTTCAAAACAAAGACGCTCAGGGATTGGTACAAAGCCGGCAATTGCTGAGGGAATTTTTGCTGTCTTTGGAAAGCAGCACGGGTGTGCCTTTGTCTCGGACAATTTTAGGCGGTTTTTCTCAAGGTGGAGCGATGACTCTAGATGTGGGATTGACTTTGCCCGTCGCCGGTTTAATTTGTCTGAGCGGTTATTTGCACCCGTCGATTTCAACCGTTGCGGGGAGTGTTTTGCCACCTGTTTTAATTGTGCACGGTACTCAAGATACTATTGTTCCCGTTAGTGCTGGTGTGCGATCGCGCGAGAGTTTGACGGCTTGGGGAGCTGCGGTGCAGTATCGAGAATTTAACATGGGACACGAGATTCTGCCGGAAGTTATAGATGTAATGCGAAGTTTTGTTGTACAAACTGTGTCGAAATCTGATTAAAGGTTTAGTATATAGTATGGCGGAAGTCTCGGGCAGGGGAAAAAAATGAAAACTTTAACCAAAGCATCGCGCGATATTGCTGTACTTACTTCTCAGGACGTGGCAGAATTGGCTGTCCGTTTGGAAGTTGACGATTATACAGATCCTTTTGAGGGATTAAATGATTGGCATTTGTTGCGATCGCTTGCCTTTCAGCGGCCGGAGCTGGTTGAACCTTATCTCCACCTTCTGGATATGGAAGCCTACGACGAAGCATAGACTTAAAAATCTAGCTTAAAAATTTCGACGGAATTGAGGAAGAAGTTAGCAGCATATTTTGCTGTGGATTAAACAGATGAGTGAGGGATTTTAGTCTGTTTTTATCTTAATTTCTTTCTTGATTCTTTTTTATGATAAAATGACACCCGTTTCAAAAAAGAATGTGAATGTAGGTCAGCTCTCAACCCTGGTATTCATCAGTCATTCCCCATTTAAAATGTAAAATGTAAAATCTAAAATGTAAAATCTAAAATCTAAAATCGTATGGTGAAGGGCAGACGAATTTTAATCGGCGTTAGCGGCGGGATTGCGGCTTACAAAGTTTGCGAAGTAGTTTCCACTTTAGCGAAAGCTGGAGCGGAAGTTAAAGCTATTCTTACTGATGCGGCCGGGGAATTTGTAACGCCTTTGACTTTTGCTACTCTTTGCCGCCATCCTGCTTTTACTGACAAAGATTTTTGGCAGGCAAGTCACGGTCGCCCTTTGCACATTCAACTGGGAGAATGGGCGGAAGTTTTTGTAATTGCTCCCCTGACAGCTAATACTTTGGCTAAGTTGGCGGGGGGTTTTGCTGATAATTTGCTGACTAATACTGTCTTAGCTTCTACTTGCCCAATTTTGCTGGCACCGGCGATGAATACGGATATGTGGGAACAGCCGGCGGTGCAGCGGAATTGGCGGGAAGTGTTGACTTATCGGCGCTATCATGCTGCGAATCCGGGGGCGGGAATGCTGGCGTGCGATCGCGCGGGTGTCGGTCGGATGGCAGAACCTGGTGAGATTTTGCCTCATATTGAATCGCTGTTGTATGCGAAGGGCGATCGAGATTTAGCGGGCCTTCGGGTGTTGATCGGTGCGGGAGGAACGCGGGAACACCTCGATCCGGTGCGGTTTATCGGCAATCCTTCCAGCGGCAAAATGGGCATAGCTTTGGCGCAAGCTGCACTGCACCGCGGGGCGACAGTCACGCTGGTACACAGTATAACGGGCGAGTTGCCGCTCTCAGGTATGCGGGCGATCGCAGTTACCAGTGCACAAGAAATGCGGCAGGCGATGCTGCAATGCTTTCAAGAGGCGGATTTGACGGTGATGGCGGCGGCGGTAGCGGATGTGAAGCCGGCTGAGTACAGCAGTGAAAAATTGCCGAAGCGATCGCTCCCGAATTGTTTGCCTTTGACACCGGTAGCGGATATTGTGGCAGAGTTGGGAAAATTGAAACAGCCGCACCAAAAATTAATCGGGTTTGCAGCACAAACTGGGGATATTGTCAAGCCAGCTTTGGAGAAATTGCGGGCGAAGAAACTGGATGTAATTGCCGCAAACCCGATCGATCGAATAGGTGCAGGTTTCGGCAGCAATACCAATCAAGCAATATTAATTAATGCCGCCGGCAAGCAAGTAGAAATTGCACCTTGCAGCAAGCTAGAAATGGCTCACCGATTGTTAGATTTTGTGATGATATGTAGGGGCGGGTTTCACGAATAATATTTAATACCCGCAAACAATCTATATAAACCCGCCCCCACACAACAGATAACCAACATCAACCTTTATTTAGATCGAAATGAATCTGCAATCGGGAGCATCTCAATGAAAGCAGCCCTCCGCTTGAAATTGGAGCTAGGAGTCAGGAGTCAGGAGTCAGGAGGAAAGAGTCAGAAGGAAAAAGGAAGAAGGCAGGAGTCAGAATAAGTGTTTTTACAAATATGAGATGCTCCCTCTGCAATCTGCTATAAATTAGCTGGTTCGGGCGATAATTCTGATTCCCCAAAATCCGTTGATTCCGACTCAGCCGACAACTCAGTATCTGCGATAGTAATTTCTAGTTTAAATCCTAATGCTTCGAGCAATTCTACAAAGCTGTAAATTTCCAAACCGCCGCTTTCGGTCAGCATCTTGTCGAGTTTTTCGTGATGTTCTTTTGCTGACTCCGAAAGAGCATTCATCCTGATTCGAGCCTCAATTACCTTTCTGATGGCATTTCTCAAAAGTGCGGGTTCAGGGTCTTTTTCTTCCAAGATAGCCCCGATAAAACCAGCAGCTTCTTCCGGCTCTTTGAGAGATTCAATTAGGTACTCGCGGTAGCTATCACTTGTCGGTGCTTTCACGTTTTTCATAATCTGTCCAGTATTCTATAGCTTGTCGAATGTCCTGTTCTTGGGTGCTTTTATCCCCAGCTATGAGGATTACCACAATTGTCAAGCCGACTTGTCCGAAGTAGACGCGGTAGCCCGGGCCATAATTAATTCTGAGTTCAAAAACTCCTTGTCCCACTGACTTGAAATCTCCGAGATTACCTTGCTAAACTCGGTCAAGCCTAGATTTGATTCTAACTCTAACATTCCGATCGCGGATGGTATCAAGCCACTCGGTGAATGGTGCCCTACCCTCTGCTGTAGTGTAACGTCTAATTTCTCTCGGTTGTACTTCCATGATTTTATCGTACTTGATTAACAATTTCTATCGTAAGGGCGATCGACAGTCCATTCAACCACCAAATCATACTTAAGACAGAGGTATTCGAGCGACAAAATAGTAAACCTTGTTTGAGGGAACAAAGTTTAAATTAAACAGGGCATTGTGAATGAATTTTAAATCGATCGCAAAAACCAATCTACTATTCGGCAGCCTGATAATTAGCCTCGGATTGCAAGCACTTCCAGCAGCAGCGCAATCAGTCACCGACGCGCAAGTTTCCGCCCTCGTAGAAGCGCTGCGACAAGCCGCCCCGCCACAAGCCGCAAATGACGGAATGTACAGTCAGTGGCAAGTTTTACCGAACAATATTTCCCGCTGGGCAAAATTCTGTACCAAACAAGATTTAACACCCCAACAATTTGAGGCCGACGCGACAAAAGCCAAATCAATTGTTACCTGTATCGTGGGCGATTTGCTGCGCGACGAATACAAAGCTAGCAGCAACAATGAATTAACCGCTGTACGCCGCGCCGCTTGCTGGTGGATGACTGGGGACTCCGCAGCTTGTAAAAGTGGCGCAACTGCTACTTATGCCGATAAAGTTATCAGCGTTTACCAGCAGCAGCGACCTAAAAAGTAAAGTTTGTGCTGCGGGATTTAGATTTTTTTGACCGCAGATAGGGGCAGATTAACGCAGATTAACGCAGATGGGCGATCGGTTTCATTCCCCGATCGCCAATTCATCTTCTTTTAAAGTAACTGTTAGCCTAAATCCTAACGCATCCAAATACAATTTCTGCTTTCAGGGCTAGCCGAATTTCCCTCGGTTATACTTGCCTGATTTTTGTGAAATATACATATTAGTCTGTGCAGGTTTGACTCTGCGACTGAATTACCCATTTTCTGCCTGACTTCTCATCAACTTTTGCACGCTGGCCAAAGCCCGATTTAATTCGTAACTCTTTCTTTCCGAATTATGCAAAAAAGCCTGCTGTTCTTCTTCAATCATTAACACATCCTGCCGCACCAAACCATCTAATAACTTTTGAGCAGCACCGAAACAAATATCTTTAATAAACTTGCGAAACCAAACAGGCAATTTGTGCAGCCGCCAAAACGCATTTAATGAGGTAAAATGAATTAAATAAGCGCGAGTTGCTGTCTCGCTCACCGGACAAACCAAGCAGTAAATCTTAAAATCGCTCCCCAAAGTTGAAACCCAGTGCGGGTAAACATAACTCACCTCCAGCGGTTCCGGGTGCAGTCGGCGCAGAGATTTAAAAAATAACTGAGAAATTGACCAAATTTTATCTATTTTGTAATAACTTTGTGCCTGATAGCGAGCAGTTACTTGATGCTCGTTTTCTTCTAAACTATCTAATACCGGATTGGCCCAAGCTTGCCAATCATCGTGCAAGTGTCCGTGGTACATATCCATCAAGTTTTCAATTAAAAATGAATAGTGTGCCTGACAGTCGATGACTGAAACTGTGGCAATATAATTGAGATGTTCCCACTCTGGCAAATCCAGTAAATTAGTTTTTTCTGCTTGCGTTTCGTCCCCGGGAAACAGCCAGATAAAACCGTTTTGTTCCTTGACTGGATAGGAGCGAATTTTGCAGTTAGGTAGCTTTTGATTTTCTGCTAAATAATCTACTTCGGCGCATTCTCCCCTTGCATTTAACCGCCATCCGTGGTAAGCGCATTCGATTAAATCGCCTTTAACTTGGCCGTGGCTGAGTTTAACTTGCCGGTGCGGACATCTATCTTCTAAAGCGTTGATTTTGCCTGCACTGTCGCGGAAAAGTACGATCGCCCGATTCCAGATTTTCGCAGCGACGGGCTGAGTTTGCACCTCGCTGCTGCGGGCGATCGCATACCAGCGATCGAGATTAATGCCCAACTCGCGGATGTGAGTTTTTTGTTCCCTTGCAGATTCGGATTTTACCGCGTTGTTTTGCATTACAAATGTTCCCAAATTACGCCCATAAAACAACCAAATTTTACAAAATAACAGCCCGGAAAGCAACGACCGTAAATTTTTCTAAATCTCCGTTCTGACAAATACCTGTCGCTAGCTAAATGCTTCAACCACCCAGGCGACAATCGAAATCTTAATAATCTTGAAGCAT
Source organism: Microcoleus sp. F8-C3 (assembly GCA_036704825.1). GTDB lineage: Bacteria > Cyanobacteriota > Cyanobacteriia > Cyanobacteriales > Microcoleaceae > Microcoleus. The sequence continues at coordinate 57,924 of JAUBSN010000014.1, forward strand.
TGCGAAATCCGTATTTGGAACAGTCGGGAATAAAATCTCTCGCTGCACCTAATATGTAGCCTATTGTAGCAGGTGTTTCGACTTCCGAAATATTATCTAAAAATACGATTTTTCCGTGGGGATTTAACATTTTTTTTATGGCAGAGAGGGCTGCGGGTAGATTGTGCAAGTGGTGGAAAGTGGCAGCACTAACTATTAAATCAAATTGGCGATCGATCGCTAATTGACTGGCATCCATTTGGATGTATTCGATATTAGGGGCTGAGCGTTTTTGACGGGCTATATCTAGCATTTTTGCTGACAAATCGATGGCGACTACACGATCGTAATACTGGGCTAATTCAAAAGCAAGAATTCCCGAACCGCAGCCAATATCTAATGCTGCACCTTTGCTGGCCGATAGGTTGTTAGTAAAGAAATCGTTCTGGTTTTGCAAGGTGGCAGCGAAATCGTATTCTGTTGCAAAAGCATCAAACGTTACAGATTTATTGCGATTTTTGCACTTACTATTCAGCATCTATTATAGCTTTATACTCATTCAATAATATTTTAACCGCATATCCACCCCGCTTAACGCAAATATTTTTTTTGTTCGCAAGCTCTGCCTTTTATCTTCAGGGAAACCACACCCACAAACCGCAACTCATCTTAAAAAAAGAATGCAACTGTAGAAAACCTCTAAACCCTTATTGAATCAGTCATTCTCATTCCTGAAAATCTAAAATCTAAAATCTAAAATCTAAAATCCTATGGCTGGGGGCGGGTTTCACCGAGAATAGCAGCCAATAATTGACGATTGATAAAACCCGCCCCGCTGCAAACCTTAGATTTTTAAGACGCCTTCGGGATTCACCGTCAAGAGCGATCGCCTCTGCAAACCCTCCTGAGATAAAATAGCATTAGCGGCTAACAAACCGCTGCTCACTGCCCTTTCCATTAAACCGCAAGGAAACGGCATTTTTACCCAATCTCCCGCAAACAAAAGATTGGGTACAGCGCAGCAAGTTTCTGGTCGTTCCGCATAGCTACCGGGCGGATATCCAGAGAAATTCTTTTGATTTACCAATTCCCGGTGCAGCATATTTGCCTCTTTTAATTCCGGTACAATTTCGTACAATTCTTGTTCAAAAGTCGCCAGCAAAACTTCCTGGTTCGGAAATTCCTTCTCCTTGTAACAATAAGCGTGCAGTTCAACTACACTACCGCCAGTTTTCTGATTCCACTCGATAAATTGCTCCTGAATTCGGTGGTAAAGCGTGATGCTGTCAGTCAGTTTGTAGCCGGAAAGCGAACTGAAATTGCTGTGTTCCCAGGGAAAATCGCGATCGAACCAAAAACGGCCCACCGCAAACGGATCGGCTGTGTTCAAGCTCTCGATCCGCTTCTGCACCTGCGGATTTACCTCACCGCTGGCCAAACTAAACAAATGCTGCATCCCCGGAACATCTGCCGCCAAAACATAGTAATCAGCCTTCAAAGTTTCCGCAAAATTCTGCGTCTGGGAATTGTTCGCGGCGGAAACCAACTGTACCTCATCTGCTTTTTCATCGACTACCTTAAATCGAGGCAAATCCCGCTGAGCAGGCCCGCTGACTACTCGCCCTTCGGCATCAAAAACGGCCCCGTGACAAGGACAGTGAAATTGACCGTCGTTTTGTTTCTGAACTGTGCAGCCTTGGTGAGTGCAGCTCAGAGAAATTGCCTCTTTACCCGACGGTGCGGCGGCAAATACGCTGTCCCCAGCGCCGAAATATTCGGTAGAGTTGCTGTCAGTTAACAGCGCGTTTCTCTTTACCCAAAAAGGTATTTTACTTTGCACGTCTCCCGACTGATAACTCAGAGAATCTATCTTGCCTTTTTCCCAGCGAATCTCACTGACTGCGACATCTGTCAATACTTTGCCGCCTTTGCTTTCAATGGATCTGGCAATAGGCTGCACCAAACTCGTGCCCATATCTTGCCGCGTGCCGTTGAAGGCCAAACCTTCTGGATTTCCGAAAAAGTAAAAGTGGAAAAATTGCATTAATTCTCCCGCGCTCAATTCGTCGGGAGCGTTGAGGCTGGACTTGGCAAAAGGCAGAAAATACAAGTCATAAAGCCCGCGCGGGAATTCACCTTTTACCCAGTCGGCAACTGAGATATCGTCGAGGCGATCGAAAGTTTTTTGAGTTTGAAAACCGCCAATTTCTCGAAATACTTCCCAGTGAGCGGGTTTTGTCAGATTGATTCCCCATTTGAGCCGATTGGGAGAAGATATCCCCAAGTCAACTATATTCCAGGGGAAAGCTGAATGGTTTGGACGGAAAACTTCGGGTTTGTATTTGCCGTCTCGAAACAGAACGGCGTAGGATTCTAAAGATACAAAGTTATCACTAATTTCTAGTTCTTCAACCACACTTTTGAGGTTGTAGTATTGCGGAAAAAAACCGTGGAAACCGTGTTCCATCATAAAAGTTTCGTTCCCGACTTGAATCGGCCAACTAGCAATTTTGCCGCCGAGTTGGGGCGATTTCTCGAGCAATGTTACGGCGAAACCCCGCTGGGAGAGTTCGTAAGCACAGGCGAGCCCGGCCAAGCCTGCCCCGACAACTGCAACGGTTTTGCGCTGATTCAGCATTCGCGGCAAGTCAATAGAATCTTGCACAAAAACGGCGGGCTCTGGCTTGGCAAATCGAGAGTAGCCCAGCAGCCCGCCGGCGGCACCGACTCCGAGGAATTTCAGGGCGGTTCTTCGAGAAAATGGTTGGGATAGCGGTGAATTGGTTGATTGACTCATCAGCGGTATGCGGTAACGGGCTTTAAACACAAATACGCCATAAGGCATATATCATAGACCGAAATCACGATATGTGAAGAAATACTAAGACACATCCCCCAATCGGATCGCGATCGCACTTGACACCGTACTATCGGACACAATCTCTCTAAGGTATGATGTCTTTTGGGTTAATGTTAATTATTGCTATGCCCGCTACACCAAAACCCAACTGTAAAACCCATCACCTAAAATCCATAGACTTATTACCCGTGACAGTTAAACTATTGTGGAAATTGCGCCGCCGAAAGTTTCTTAAAGCTTTCTAGCACGGCTTAGCAGCCCCTTTTTTTATAACAGCGCAGCACCTTCTCAACACTATTCAAATTCCGAAAAAAGTGCATTAGCAAAGCCCTCGCAGAGGATTGCCACCAATCCCATAGCCAGAGAAAACCAAAAAGCCGGCACCGCCGACTGGGAGTTAAAAAATCCTGCCACCAAGCGAGAAATCGAAGGTTACGCCTCTTTGACCAGCGTCAATCTCGGCGGCAAAATTAAATTATTTGTCAACACGAAAGAACCCAATTATACCATAGAAATATTTCGCACCGGATGGTATAACCGACTCGGCGGCCGGATGAACGACCCAATTGTTCGCAAGGGAACCAGACAGCCTCCGCCGAGAGAAGATGAAGCATCGGGACTAATAGAATGCGATTGGAAAGACCCGTATATTTTGCGAATTTCCGATCGCACCGAGGACTGGATAAGCGGCATTTATTTAGCTAAACTAACCGCCAGCCGAACCCGAAAGCAAAGTTATATCATATTTGTAGTCCGGGATGACGATCGCAAATCCGACATTTTATTTCAATCCAGCGTCACCACCGATCAAGCCTACAACAATTGGGGCTACAAATCGCTTTACCGCTGGAACAGTCAGGGAAAACAAGCCTACAAAGTTTCCTTTAATCGGCCCTACGCCATGAGTCCCAACCGCAAGGCCACTTACGGCCTAGGTGCGGGGGAATTTATAACAAATTTTCAGCCAAAAAGGAGAACTTCGAGCGCTGGTTGGGAATACAATATGGTCAGGTGGCTGGAAAAAGAAGGATACGACGTTACCTATTCCACCAACATTGACACGCATTTTAACTCCCGGTTGCTGTTGTCTCACAAAGCATTTTTGTCCGTAGGTCACGACGAATATTGGTCGCGAGATATGCGGGAAAATATAGAAGCAGCTAGAGAGAAAGGCGTCAGTAAAAGTCTTCGTCGGCGGCATAGGTGAACCGCCAAATATTGAGGTAATAACTTCTTTCTCAGGTCGGTAGTTGTGAATTTTCCTACAAATGCGCCAGATCGAGTTCTATTGGGATGACGCACAAAAATCCTGATAATTTTTGGAGTAAAATTAGTAGTTTAGGGACAGTTAATAATTTTATATTTTTCAATCTCCGTGATTAATTTGGTCATAGCTTGCTGTCGCCTAAAGTTCTAGACTGATGATTTTTAGCAATTACAGCTAGCTGTTTGAGTGGATCGTCAATTTCATCGTTAGCAGGCATCTCTTGTTCCAAAGATACTCATAAAAATTTTCTCTAAGCAGCGACGGGGCCCGCCGGAGTTCAGCTATTTCTCCGATCGACGAGATCGGCTGGTGCGGCCACATCCTCCTGCATAGCCCTCTATTCGTTTCTCAGCCGAAATCTGCGATTTTTATGCAAAACTTCTGCATAATTTACAAAAGTTTACATAAATAATCGCGAATTTCTTGGCGCGGGGACTCTGTTGGTGCTGGTGTCCACGCCCTACGGCAGAGATTTGCGGTTTGTCTTGAATGCTATAATCGTGCCGCGATCGCCCGCACAGTCAATCGATTTCGCGATTTTAGATTTTAGATTGACTTGCGCGAGATATAGCCGGGGGGCTTGAGGATTTTAGATTTTAGATTTTGGATTGATTCCACGGATAAATCACGTGGCGGGTACTATCAAGAAATTCTTGGTCAAAATTCCCACCCACATCCCAAATTTTGCCAACTGCTGCCGCCAACGGCGCCATTAACCGCCCCAAAATCATGCACTACCAATCCCAGCAGCAACGCCAAAAACACGCGACTCAGAAAAAAATTAAAAAAGCTATTTTTTACTGTTTGACAGCAATATTTTTCTGCTGGAGTACCGCGAACCTCGCTACAATTGCCCAAAACACAGACCAGGGCGGGCTTAATGGGCAAGAAATGAGAAATTTGCTCGATCGGGGAAACCTCACCGAAGCAGTAACCAGAATCGAACAAGACTGGGAAGAAGACTATCAAAAATACTTTGAACAAGACTTTGAGGCCCGTGCGAAAACCGCCCGAGCAATATCAAAAACTCTCTCCCGTCTAGCAGTTCAAACCAAGAAAAAACCAGCTTTAATTTACGCTATCCCCCGCACCGACCAACTAGAATTAATCTTAATATTGCCCGATCGCCCGCCCATTAACCGCAGCGTCCCGGAAGCCAAACAAGAGAAACTGCTCTCAGCAGTCCAAGAATTCGGCAGCGAAATCACCAACCCCGTAAAACTCAAGACCACCACCTATCTAGAACCAGCCCGACAACTCTACAAATGGATAGTTGCACCCCTAGAAACAGATTTGCAAACAGCAAAAATTGAAACATTGCTGTTCTGCGTCGGCGCAGGTTTGCGAACCGTACCCCTAGCAGCAATGCACGACGGACAGCAATTTCTGATCCAAAAATACAGCCTCGCCCGCATCCCCGCCTTCAAATTCACAGACAGCAATTACACCGACCTCAGAAACACCCAAGTCCTAGCAATGGGAGCATCAAATTTTGCAGAAACGGCCGACAAAGAACCGCTGCCAGCAGTCCCGTTAGAACTAGGTGCGATCGCCCGACAGTGGCCCGGTCAATCTTTTCTCAACCAAGACTTCACCATAGTAAACTTGCAATCCCAGCGACTGCAACAAAAATACGGAATCATTCACCTTGCCACCCACGCAGAATTCCGCCCAGGAACCCCAAATAACTCCTACATTCAATTTTGGGACACCCAACTCGGTCTCGATCAAATGAGAGATTTAAAATGGAACAATCCGCCCCTCGAACTATTAGTATTAAGCGCCTGTAGAACCGCCTTGGGAGACAAAGAAGCAGAACTCGGATTTGCAGGTTTAGCGCTGCAATCGGGAGCAAAATCAGCCCTCGCCAGCTTGTGGTACGTCAGCGATGCGGGGACTCTCGCGCTGATGACAGAGTTTTACCAGCAATTAAAAATCCGCAAGCCAAACGACCCTCCAATCATTAAAGCTGAAGCAATGCGGCAAGCACAAATAGCTGCGATCGAACGCAAAGTGACGATCGAAGGCGGTCAACTGCGAAGTTCCCGAGGCGACATTCCCTTGCCTCCGTCCATCCCCAAACTCGACAGCAAAGATTTATCCCATCCGTATTATTGGGCAGCTTTCAGCATAATCGGCAGTCCTTGGTAAGTTATATCAATTCCGGCGGCTGCGCGGGAACTAGCCGTGCCGTTTTTTGCGCGCCAGATTTATTGTAGGGACTTAGGCACTCGCCGTATCCAGATTTCGGGTGATACTAATTCCGATGCAACCGGAATTGATATTACTCGTTACCAGGCTGGAGGCTGGTAACGCAGATAGGCGAGGAAGAGCCTCCTTTTTAAATTTGTTGCGCTTAAACTTGTTGCAATCGAGAGTTACCTTGCTGTGCAGATACCTGGAACTCTGCTAATGAATTTGATATTCCTTTTCGCTTAGCTCTCAGGTGTAATGCTGTTTGATAAAGTTCCAAATCTTCGCGATTGAGATGTATTAGCTCGTTCATAATATGGCTGTCATACAGGATACTTTTTACCAAAGAGTTATAGCCCTTATGCTTGTTTGTATTTTCATAGGTTATTGAGATTTCTGGCCAATTTAACATCTCGCCGAGATTGGTTAAATCATCTTTAAAAAATCCTTGGATTCCCACAAAATAAAAATCTGTGAGATTGCGTCCCCCAACGTATTGAGACATTTCATTGCGGAGTTGAGGAATCTTGGCAAATTCCACCAAATCTAAGTTTTTTTCTTGTATATAATTGTGCAAACTATCATCTTCAGTACGGGGAAGGCTTTTCCAAAAAAAATACAAAGAAATTAACCGAAGAATAGGATCTCTCAACCAGATTATTTCTTTGACTCGATCGGGGCGGAAATATTTTCTCGAAGGAACATGACCGTGTATTACTTTGATTGTTTGCGGATCTACACCTGCACTTACTGCTAAGGATTCATCCAAAAAACCAGCGATTTTATCTAGACCGTAAACCTGGGTTAAAGCTATGAAAAAAGTTGTTCCTGCCGTTTTTGGTATGTGGTATGACATAATCTCCAAACCTGGCAATCCTAAAATACTTTTTTCCCATTCACTTATAAAAGAAAATTCCGGTGACTGCAACACTGAGCTGAGGATTTCCTGCCGTGTAAGTTCGCCGTTTTGCAATTTATGGACAAAAAAGCTTTTACCATCAGCGTCAGAATCGCGTTTCAAATAAACGCGGTAAGTTTCTTCCACAAAAGCTTCACGATCGAGTGGCTCAGTTCTCTGCAAAAAATATTTTTCGTCCATTGTTAGATCTTTACAAACTATAGATAGTAGGGTGAAAACATGACCCTAACCACAGTATAGGCTGCGCTCGCTTATATGCAAGCGCGATTCATAATATGCAAGCGCGATTCATAAGTTTAGGTGTCTTAAGTGTTATTACTTATGAGGTTATATAGCAATCCTCGCATCAGTTGTACAAATATTTAGGGTAGTTCTAAGAGTGCCTATCCCCACGGATCGGGGCAACCACGGTGGGGAAGAGCCCCTACAACAATTACACAATTCATTTAGGATCGCTATAGCCGTTCTCAAGCTTTGTGAGGTATGGGGGCGAGTCTTATGCCTGTGCCCGCGGAGGTCACGGAGGGCACGGAGGCCACGGAGGCCGCGGAAACCTATGAGAACCTCATATTACGCTCGAAAGGCTATATCTTGTTACTGGTTATTACTCGTTACCAGACTGGAACCTGGTAAAGCAGATCAGCGAGGAAGAACCTCTATTCTCCCTTGTATGCCAGCGCGATTCATAAGTTTATCTGTTTTAAGTATTATTACTCATTAACTGCTCCTGTTACTGGTTGCCAGGCTGGAGGCTGGTAACGCAGATAGGCGAGGAACAGGCTCCATTTTTTTTGACGCGAGGCTCTTCCTCTGGATATGGGTTCCCAAAATCTAGCCTAGAAGTTAAATTTACTCTGTTTGAAGTGTTTTTTCTTATTATTAAAGTATCTTATATATCGCATAACATACTAAATAATTATTAACGCAAAACTTAATTTAAAATTAAGAACAATATTCCGATCGCGCCCGGTTAAACGACGATAACCCAGGCTGATTCTCAGAAATTTAAATTTTTGTAACCTTTACAGGTAATGCCAATGGCTCAAATCTTACTCCAGACGGTTTGGTTTATACCTTGCTATCCACTCATCGGCGGAATTCTGTCGATGCTGTGGTTTCCGGCAGTTACCCGCCGCACGGGGCCAAGACCATCCGGTTACGTGAACGCCATATTAACCTTGTTCGCTTTCTTACACGGCGTCATAGCCCTGACAGCTATCTGGAACCAACCGGCCCGGCACCAGTTGATTCCCTGGCTGAATGTAGCAGGTTTAGACTTAACCATTCCCGTAGAAATCTCTGCTGTCACCGTCGGCGCGACAGTTTTGATTACCGGACTGAACTTGCTGGCCCAGATTTATGCTTTCGGTTACATGGAAATGGACTGGGGCTGGGCTCGATTCTTTTCCCTGATGGGGCTGTTTGAAGCGGGGATGTGCGGCTTGGTACTGTGCAATTCTCTCTTCTTCAGCTACATGATTTTGGAAGTTCTGACTTTGGGTACTTACCTGCTAGTCGGACTGTGGTTCAATCAGTCTTTGGTGGTGACAGGAGCCCGCGACGCTTTCTTAACAAAGCGGGTGGGAGATTTATTCCTGCTGATGGGAGTAGTTGCCATTCTGCCGCTAGCTGGCACTTGGAATTTTGACGAGTTGGCTGTTTGGGCCGAGACTGCAAAGCTTGACCCCACTGTAGCGACGCTGCTGACTTTAGCTTTGATTGCCGGCCCGATGGGTAAGTGCGCTCAGTTTCCCTTGCACCTGTGGCTGGATGAGGCGATGGAAGGCCCGCTGCCGGCGACAATTTTGCGGAACACCGTAGTTGTGGAAACTGGTGCTTGGATATTGATTAAGTTGCAACCGGTGATTGCTTTGTCGCCGATGGGGATGACGATAACTATTATTGTAGGTGCTGCCACGGCGGTTGGTGCTTCATTAATTGCGATCGCCCAAATTGACATCAAGCGCACACTTTCCTATATAGTCAGCGCTTACATGGGCTTAGTATTTATCGCCGTCGGTACCGGACAAGCCCAGACAGCCCTGACATTGATATTTGCCTACAGCTTGGCAATGGGTTTGCTGGTGATGAGCATCGGTTCGGTAGTTTGGAACACAGTCACTCAGGATGTCCGATTTCTCGGCGGTTTGTGGGGAAAGCGGCCAATATCAGCCATATCGTTTATTGTCGGTAGCGCTGGATTGGTGGGACTGCCCCCCTTCGGCTGCTTCTGGGCTTTAGAAGACTTCACGTCCGGGCTTTGGCAAACTCACCCTTTCTTGTTAGGAATAGTGCTGTTTGTAAACGGCGTCACTGCTTTTGGGTTGGTGCGCGTCTTCGGTTTAGTTTTCGGCGGCAAACCAAAGCAAATGACCGAACGTGCGCCGGAAGTTCACTGGCCTTTTATCTTGCCGATGACTGTTTTAATGGGCTTGACTTTGCACGTTCCGCACTTGCTGGCTGCGTGGCATTTATTGCCTGGGGCTAGTTTGAACTATACCGCAACTGGACTGCTAGTTTTGTCAACGGCGATCGGCATCGGTGCCGGAGCATTTGTTTACATGAACGACAAATGGGAAAAACCAGTACGAATTGGTTCTGAAGCTTTGCAAGACTTTTTTGCTTACGACTTTTACACTGCTCAACTTTACCGGGTGACTGTGATATTTGCAGTCGGTCTAGTTGCTCGAGTTATTTCTTGGGTAGACCGCAATATTGTTGACGGATTAGCGAACTTAATCGGTTTTGCAACAGTTTTTGGCGGTCAAAGCCTCAAGTACAACGTTAACGGTCAAACTCAGTTTTATGCCCTGACAATTCTGTTCGGAGTTGCACTTTTGGGACTGCTGATAAGCTGGCCGTTGCTCGCTCGCCTGTCGCTGAGTGTAGGCGGGTAAATAACTATAAGTTTGAAGATTTTAGGTGACTGTTTTAATCTAAAATCTTAAAAACATGAAATCTTGAACAAAGATTTCAAACTAGATACAACAAGGCAACATCAATGAGTTCAAATAACAGACCATTCAATCTTTCCCGACGCAATTCGCTCAAATTTGTCGCAGGTGCTATTGGTACAGGAATACTCGCAGCACGAGCAGGCGCTGATTTGGCTGCACCCGAACCAGTAATTGCTCAAAATGACTTGACTCCCGATGCAGCTCTGAAACAGTTAATGGACGGCAACCAACGGTTTGTTGACAAAAAACGCCAAAGTCCCCACCAAGACTTATCCCGCCTCGCCGAAGTTGCCATAGCTCAAAAACCCTTTGCTGCTATTCTCGGCTGTGCAGATTCCCGCTTTCCTTCCGAGATTATCTTCGATCAAGGATTGGGAGATTTATTTGTCTGTCGCGTGGCCGGAAATATTGTTACCTCAGAAGAAATGGGCAGCCTGGAATTTGGCACGCTGGTACTGGGAGCAAAAGTGCTTGTGGTAGTCGGACATAAAAGGTGCGGTGCGGTAGACGCAACCATCAAAGGAGCTCAAGTTCCCGGTCAAATTGGCAGTTTGCTCGACGCCATTAAGCCGGCTGTAGAAAGCTCGAAAAGCCAAGCGGGCGATCGTCTAGAAAACGCTTCAAAAGCCAATGTTATGGGGCAAGCTAACAAGTTGAAAACTTCTCCAGTTATCTCTAAGTTAATTGAAGAGAATAAACTGAAAGTTGTTGGTGCATACTACGACTTAGACACGGGGAGAGTCACTATTCTTTCTGAGTCTTGAAGCAATTTAGGGGATAGATAACTGGGAATAATTAACATTTTTAGTCTCAAGTTATCAAACCATCAAAGCGTGCAGAATTGATAGTTAATATCAAATAAGTTAGCATCGGAATAGTAAATTCGAGTTAACTGTCAAACGTCAACCGTCAACAATCATTCCGGTGCAACCGGAATTGATATTACTCTTCACTCTTCACACATTATGCTTAGTGCCTTGCTCTGGTTGCCCGTGTTGGGCGCTGCGGTAGTCGGGTTCCTGCCCGGAAATATCAATAGGATGCGGATGCGTTCAATAGCCTCGGCTTTTGCTGCTGCTATTTTCCTTTTGAATATCTGGCTGTTGACTCAATTCGAGCCAGCCAATTCAGGACTGCAATTTCAAGAATATTTGCCTTGGATTCCACAATTAGGTTTGAGCTACAACTTGGGCATTGACGGCTTGTCTTTGCCGCTGCTGGTTTTAAGTGCTTTGCTGACGCTATTAGTCATTTACGGCACTGGCGAAGGGATGGAGCGCCCCCAGCTTTACTATGCTTTGATTTTGCTGATTAATGCTGGTATTGCCGGAGCTTTGATGTCTCAAAATTTGCTGCTGTTTGTACTGTTTTACGAAGTAGAATTAATTCCTTTTTACCTGTTGATTGCGATTTGGGGCGGAAAGCAGCGGGAATACGCTGCCATGAAGTTTTTGATTTACACGGCAGTTTCGGGACTTTTAGTTTTAGCGGGATTTTTGGGTGTTGCTTGGCTGAGCGGGTCTTTAAATTTCGATTACACTGCGATTACCACTCAAGAATTGCCCTTGAACACGCAATTGATCCTGCTAACAGTTGTACTAATTGGGTTGGGCATTAAAATTCCTTTAGTGCCACTGCACACTTGGCTGCCGGATGCTTACGTAGAAGCTTCGCCAGCAACGGCAATTCTGCTGGGAGGGATTTTGGCGAAGTTGGGAACTTACGGTTTAGTGCGGTTCTGCTTGCAGTTGTTTCCCGAAACTTGGTCAATTGTCGCTCCCGGTTTGGCAATTATCGGGACTGTGAGCGTGATGTACGGGGCTTTGAGCGCGATCGCCCAAAAAGATATCAAGCGCATGGTAGCCTATAGTTCGATCGGGCATATGGGCTACATCCTCGTTGCCTGCGCCGCGGGTACGAAGCTGGCATTAATCGGCGCTGTTGGCCAAATGGTAAGTCACGGCTTAATCTTAGCTTTGCTGTTTTATTTGGTAGGCATCATCGAAGCCAAAGTCGGCACGCGGGATTTGGACGTGCTCAACGGTTTGATGAACCCGATGCGGGGTTTACCCACTGCCAGTTCTCTGTTAGTTTTGGGCGGCATGGCAAGCGCTGGAATTCCCGGTTTAGTGGGTTTTGTGGCCGAATTTTTAGTGTTTCAAGGCAGTTTCTCGATCTTTCCAATTCCAACTTTACTGTGCATTTTAGCTTCTGGCTTAACAGCAGTTTACTTTGTGATTCTGCTCAACCGCACCTGTTTTGGGAAGTTGGACAATGCCACGGCTTACTACCCTCCAGTTACGTTTGCTGAAAATATGCCGGCGCTGGTTTTGGCGGGCATAATTTTTGTGTTGGGAATTCAACCTGCTTGGCTGCTCAAATGGAGCGAATCTACTACAAATGCGATCGTAGCTACTCTGCCTGCAGACAGAAATACCCAAGTTGCTATTAGCTATACCCTAGAACATTCGGAGCTGGAAATAGCGTCTACGCAAACGAATTCCGCCTCTGCTGACTAAGAGAATCTACTCGTTACCAGGCTCTCCCTGGTAACGCAAATCCGGAGGCAGAGCCTCCAATTTTCCGGTTCTATCGATATCGGTTTCCAAGCAAAGCCGGAGAACCAGTTAAAGAATCGCAGCTTTTGGCAAGAATTCAAAATATTTAGATTCAGTCAATCAAAGGAAGAAACAATGGTACAAACTCCTAGTAAACCAGCAACTAAACTACCTCCTTCCAAGCACGAATTTGCCGAAGTAATTCACAGGCTGGAAGCTGGGGGCGCGATGATTCCAGATACGCCGGAAAATCTGATGCAAATCATCGCTATCTGGAAAGCTTACGCAGTGCCGATGGATTTCTACTGGCGGGATTTGCTTTACATCGCCGAACGGGTATTTTTACACCCGCTGCCTTTCTTTAAATACTTTTTACCCCAAGAGTATTTAGACTTGCAAAATCACTATGCAGGCGACGGTGCTGATTTGCGGATTTGGCGCGGGACTGGAAGTGCTCACCCGGAACTTTTGGAGTTCATGGAAAAGGGAGAAACTGGTAAACTCCCTCGATTTATGCACCATTTGTGGCACGATCGCATTAACATGGAATTTGCGGAAGAGTGCATGAGGTCAATGCTTTGGCACCGGGGATTGTACGTGCCGACCAATCAATTCGATCCTTATTTGGACAGTGACGAATATAAGGCTAATGCCGATCGGGCAATTAAAGCTTACTTCAAAAAAGACCCGTTCATGCTGGCACTGCACAAAGCATTTCCCGAAATGTTTTTAGAACAGTGCCGCCAAATGTCTTATTACAGCAATCTCGGTTTATTCTGGGAAGTCATGGCGCCGGTGTTTTTTGAGGTTTCCGACTTGTACGACGAAGGGAAAGTTACCACAGTCCCGCAGGCGATGGATTTCCTAGTAAAAGGCATATTTGCGATCGCCGGTCGTCCGATTTACCACCACGTTTACATCGACGGCGAGAAGTACGAAATCATCCCCAAATCTAAAGGTTTCACTTGGCTGTACGAAGCAGCGTTACCTTACGTGGAAGCTGTATTTTACCGCACTTCGCCATTCCGAGGCACCAAATCTTACAACGCTCAAGCTAAGGAAGTTCCTGACGATCAAAAAGACTTCCACTTCGGAGTATTGTATGCAGACAAATTCCCGGTAGGTACGGCGGGGATTCCACCGACTTTGCTAGCACAAGATATGCTGCATTTCCTGCCGCCTTACTTGATGGATTTCTACAAACAGCGCTGTCGCGGCGAAGATGATATCCTCAATCAAATTGGGGTGACATTTCAGCGATCGATGTACTGCGTTACTTCTGCCGTAATTCAAGCTTTGCGGACTGCTCTTTTGTATCCTTTAGATGACCCGAATCCCAAGCATTTGAAGGCTAATCGGGCTTTCTTTGAGGCTCAGCTCGATCGCTTCTGCCGCCCGGAATACGGCATGAAATATGCGGCGAAGCTCAAGAATATTCAGACTTCGGATTACAGGTAAAAGATGTTTGCGGGAGACATCTTAGCTTCCAAGTCCGCCAGTCAGTTAATCCGCCAGGGGTTGACACCCCTGGCTCAAAGCTCAAGTCGGTTGAAACCGACTGGAAAAAATGACAGCTTTTTAATCATTTTCAAAAGTGGTATAATATTGGATTATTTGGTATCATAATTATTCATCTCTCTCTCTCTTCTCTTCTCTTCCTCTGCGTTCTCTGCGGTTTAATTATTCCGATCTAAAAAATAACCAATAACTATGGACAGCAAAGATCTAGCCAAATATATCGAAGCAAAGGACGGGATTTCCAAACCTTGGCTGTTGGTGCAACTGCGACTAAAAAAATTGCAAGAAAGGCGATCGGAGATTTCTTCTGAAGAGTATATGACAGAACTTACTGACCTTCACAAAGATTTAATGAATTTGGGGGAATGGTGGCTGGGTATCGAGGATGAAGTGTTTTAAAATTTAATTGAAAGTTCAACTAGGATTAAGTCGATCGCGCTTTAAAATTTCTCCATCAAATCTTTTTCTAGGGCATAAACATCTCGTAGCTGTTGCAGCGCCGCCCCAGAAATGACCGATTTAATAGTAGCTACGAGTTTGCCCCACTCCAGCAATCTGTCAACTGAAACAGCTTTTTTAAACTTGTAGGTGTAGAATTTCGTCCAAAATGCTGGTGCTTGCTTGCTTTTCCAGCGTTTGTACCATCTGCCAAAATCTTGAAGTGCGATCGGCTTTACTTCTAAAATAGGGGGAAAATCGGCGTAGCTGACAAACTGGCTGATGCCTTGGGCGTGCACGTATACCATGTAGCGGCAGCATTCGATGCGGTAAATCTCGTCTGCTGCGATATTGAACAGGAGTGCGACTGTTTCTTCGGTAACGAATCTCGCCAGCGGATGCAGGATTGGCGATTTGTGAATTATTCTCGATTCTGCGATCGTCGGCGATTTTGCCGGAGTTTCTGATATCATAATAGACGCATCTCTTGATTGTAGGTGTGTACATCTTTTTGGTGTAGATGTGCAGGACAGAGATTATCTGTCCTGATTAGGTTTAATAGACGATCGCCCTTTAGTTTTCCAGCCCGGGGGGCGATCGGCTTTTTAGATGAATTTATTCTAAGGTGTTATAGCACCCATTGTCAAGCATGGGTTTAGTAAGAATTAAAGTCAGAGAACTAGCCGCAGAGAAAGGTTGGACATTCAAGGAAGTTTCAGAACGTTCTGGGGTAATGTACAACACTGTCAAGCATTATGCTCGTTGTCCAGGGCTGACAACGGTTGACTTTACTTTGCTGCGGAAGTTAGCTCGGACTTTTGATGTGATGATTGAGGATTTGGTTGAGGTTTTGGAGGAATAGGTCCATCGACCTTTCCACATTTCCACTAGAAGTTTTGTTCCGTCTTGTCAAGACGCGCTTAAGCACTTTGCATCGCAGCTAAAAGCTCAGCTTAAAGGTCCTAAGATTTAGTCAAAGTTGTTAATCTCCCGTTAAGTAATTGGACAGAATTAATTACACACTGATTTTTTGCTAATTTTTTACTAGACAAGGCTTGTCGCCCAATTTTTGTGTAATTAATTGTGTCTTACTACTTACCTTTGTGACAATCAAGCAATTTGTTTCGGGGCCTCGGATTCATCTGTGGGATCGATCTAAAATCTAAAATTTAAAATCTAAAATTGGATGACTAGAGCCAGTACCGCCATCGGGGTGAGCCCCATCATCAAGGAAATTGTGCAGAAAAAGGCGCTAGCAACCCGACTAACGCTGAAGGAAATTATCTATGTCGGGATGCTGGCGATTGATGAGTTGGACGAAAAGCGCCTGCAAGAATTGGCTGACAAGGTGCATCAGATGCAGGTGAATGGGGAAATTTGAGGCGATGAGGGCGATTTCCTACGGGATAGCTACGCTTCACACACTTCGGGGGAACTAAGGCAAGGGCGCTCCTATGGAATTCGTCTACTGAAACAAATTCTCATTTTTTTACCAATAAATTGGGGTCTTCTTCTCCTCAACAGGAGCGTTCTCCCATCTAGTATTTGTACCCGTGGCGGTACTCTTAGCCCCACACAGTTTGCTCAAATCGACTATGGTGCTATCCGAGCGCTGATAAAAACACAAAGGTGGATCGTTGGATTGAGCATTGGGTGGAGCAAAAGTAGCAGGCATGGAAAAGCGCTCAGAAGACTGCCTCGGCATTGGGGATACTGGAACTTTCATCTCGGTGGTTTGATCTGAGGGTTTTGCACGGGCTGCGTCGACCTTGACCATTCCTGAAAGCAGCAGAAATGCCACCGAAAGCAGGAGGAGATTGGAGCGTTTCATATTACTTTTCGACAATCTTGCTTCTGAGACTATTAACAAATGCCAGGACTTCGGCTTTCTCTGGTAGATTGACCCTATTTTTATCGAGAGCTTGGGACACATCATTAGCAAAAGCGTTAAATTCATTGTTCGTGAGACCTCCATCCATTCCACTATGGGAAAGCTTCATAGTCCGCCCTGTATAAACACAAGGCCCCCCTGCCGCTTGGCAGAATTGATCCACTAACAACTGACGCAGCCTCTGTTGTGAGTTTGTGCTCAAGCCAATAAAGTATTTACCAATTACTGGGTCAGCGAATATGAAAGTTGCTGAATCATCAATGACGGCTGCGATCGCGTTGTAGCCTCCCAGCCTAGTGTAGAGAGAATTTCCTCCGGGAACTTGTGCAATCAGGTCTGTAGTTACTTTCTCTGCTGATACTTCTGCTGACATCACCGGCGTAGAACGAGCGAAACTAGGGCTTAGTCTGAAAGTAGTCACAACTATGACTGTGATAGAAATTAATGTCAACAACGTTGCCAAAGATTTACTGAGTTTCATTGAAAAATCTCCAATTGTGATGGTAATATGGTTAATTGAATCTTCAGCACTAAGTCATTTACAGATACATAAGCTTAAGAAGCCGGAAGCCGAAGTATAAGCCCAACTAAACTTAGTCTTTCGCTCTGTGCGATCGTAAAGAGGCGAGGGTAAAGAGCGATCGCTCTGCACATTAATTGATAACTTTACCATCAAATCATCTTACGGTAGATTTTGTAATATTTCTTACATAAGTCAGCATTTGCTGATTGATTGACTTCACATTGTGTTGCATCTTGTCAAAACGCGCTTAAACAAGTTGCATCGCAGCTAAAAACTCAGGTTAAAAGTCCTAAGATTTAATCGAAGTTGTTAATCTGCGGTTAGTTTTGTGACGAGAACTCGTACAGCCATTGGAGTCAGCCCCATTATCAAGGATATTGTTTAGGAAAAGGCGCTAGCAACCCGACTAACGCTCAAGGAAATCATCTATGTCGGGATGCTGGCGATTGACAAGCTAGACGAAAAGCGCTTGCAAGAATTGGCTGATCGGGTGCATCAAATGCAGGTGAAGGGTGAAATTTGAGGCGATGAGGACGATCGCCCTTTTGGTGAAGTGACGTTCGGGGCGATCGGGCTTCTCAAAACTTCAAGAACTGGTAAGCTTAGCTTTTTGATTGCTTGTATGCTCTTAGCCAATTTAAGCCGCGCTTAGCACCTAGTTTTTTCTGCATATCTTCCAGAGAACTGTAAACGGAACTTACCCCTGCAGGGGGTAGTTTCGGTGGCTGTATTCTTTGAGCTGTATTCGTTTTATCCATTTGGCAGTTCCAATTTTGTAGCCATGTATTTAAGATTTTCTTAATATTTAGCACCAAAGTATTGCTGTATCATAAAATTAACTCAAACCCTCTCCACATAAGCGCTGTAAAAAGTTGTAGTCATGTACTTGATTTTCCCGCTGCAGGAAAGTATTTCCCTGTAATGGTTTCAGAAGAAATGAATCTTATGTGCGGGGTAAGTTCCGTTTAATCCGTTCCCATTGGTCGTCGCGCCAAGCATAGCGTCGGCTCATCAAAAGGCTCCTCCTGAAAGTAAATGATTGTAGTTCCGTAATATCTTCACACAATGTTCAAAAAGTCAACCACTCTATTTGATGACACGCCCTCGAGCATTTTTCACGAGCCAAGTTTGAAAGCCTCCACAAATAAATTGTAAGTGACGCCAACTTTCAGAGCATTGAGCATCTCCACCCAAAAAGAACCTGCTACAGGCCGCGGGCCGGCGTAAACCAGCCAGTTGGCGAACTCCGTCAACAACACCAACAGCCCGGCCGCGATAATATCCCAATCAGCAGATTGTCCGGCGATCGTCGAAATAGCTGTTCCCAAAAAAGTGCCAAACAGCAGGCTAATTAGCAGGAGCGAAATCCGCCGCCAAGGATTGTTCAGCCAGCGTCCGAATCGCTCGCCCAGAACATCAATCAATCGGTTAATTCGGGTATTCTGCATAAAAGTTATACAATTTGAGATTTGAGATTTGAGATTTGAGATGCGGAATTACTGATGAGTATTGGGGTTTGGAGTACGGGTCTAGAGTGGCACTCTTTTTTTTAACTGGTATTAAAAGTTATACCGACGAGCAAACAAATGCCCCTCCCGGCCAACTCCAAATCCTTGCCGGAGTCAGTATGTCGCCATCTAAAATTTCAAATTTAACATCTAAGATGGTATTGAGCGATCGCGGACTTATAGCCGAGAACGGTCAAGTAATTAAGTGTAGCTGTATCTTGTGGCACAGCAGCCCCTGGTTTTACATTAAAAATAGTTAAGACTCATTGCCGGTGCAGTCTATCCTTTAAGCCTAAAATTTATGAATCTTAAAATTTACCAGATCGTAATTGGAGTGTCGATCGTCCTAATTACAGGAATGTTTCTAGGACGTTTTGAAATCACTATCTCCAACGGTTCAAATCAGTCCAGCGATTGGCCCTCACAAGCCACCGCATATCCCCCCACACCCCCCGTTTCCCCAGTCGCCACAGCTTCTGCAGCCACCGCCAGCGAACCCAAACCCGACTCAACACCAACCCTCCCAGATCCAGAGGAGGAATTGCTTTCGTCAATCCCTGTAAATGCTAAAGCCTCCGGCCTTTTGCGCGTCAGCAACCGCAGCGAACACCCAGTGCGAGTGGCCTTGCTGTCGAAACGGCAAGCCAAGGAATCCTACGGCAAACCCGCGCACTGGGATTTTGCGCCGGGGGAAGGCGGCGGCAAGGGACTGATGCTATCGCTGCCGGAGGGCAAGTTACAAGTCAAACGGGGAGACATTCTGGTGGTTTTTGCTCAGGATGGTTCTCGCCGCTACTGGGGACCTTTCGTCGCTGGGGAGACACCATCGCCGGCTTGGAACAGCACAGCCGGAGAATGGCAATTAATTTTGCAGCCGTGAACGCTTAGCTGCAGGTGCCGAGATTTTGGTCGAGAAAGCCGGTTGATACGGTTTTATTGAGAATGGTGCAACATCTGAGTTTAACTGGATTCGATCGAATTGGGAGTTTCTAGAATGCGAATCTTTCGGTAGACTCTCTATGCGAGCTACAATTTTAAATCTAAAATCGCAGGAAGTTTGGGTGAAGGAAGTTATTAAAAATTTGTCAGAGTTTAGAAATCGCCCGTTAGCGAAGCCCGCCCCTACGGGGGCTACGCCAACGAAGAGGATTGCACCTTTGCTGCTATCGATTTTATGGCTGTGCGCGATCGCCTGGGTAGGTTTCTTGTGGAATCTCGGCAACATCGGTTTAGTTGACGAAACCGAACCGCTGTTTGCCGAAGCCGCCCGTCAAATGACGGTGACAGGAGATTGGATCACTCCTTATTTCAACGGCGAAACCAGGTTTGACAAGCCGCCGTTGATTTACTGGCTGATGGCGGTGGCTTACCGCACTCTGGGCGTTAACGAATGGGCCGTGCGTCTTCCCTCGGCCTTGTGCGCGATCGGTCTTACTTGCCTGGGATTTTATACACTCTCGAAGGAAAAAGGAATAAGGAAGGAGGAAGAAGGAAGAGGGAAGGAGGAAGAAGGAAGAAGGAAGGAGGAAGAAGGGCACGACACGGATTCGGAAACGGATACACGGATGAATGCAACTGTCTTTCCTCCCTCGTCGAGCTCCCACTCTCCCACTCCCCCACTCTCCCCCTCTCTTCGTATTCCTATTTTTCTTTCTACTCCTTGGATTGGTGCTGCCCTAATAGCTTTAAATCCCCAAACTATAGCCTGGGGACGGACTGGCGTTTCAGATATGCTATTAGTCGGCTGTATGTGTTCGGCACTGCTGGCATTTTTCCTCGGTTACACTCTAGAAGAACAGAGAGAAAAAACAGAATTTTCTACCGTTTCCGCTTCCCGATTTCCCAATAAGTGGTACCTGACTTTTTACGTACTAATTGCCTTAGCAATTCTGGCTAAGGGGCCTGTTGGAATTGTCGTGCCAGCGCTGATTGTTGGCAGCTTCGGGCTTTATTTGGGAAATTTTTGGCAACTTTGGCGCGAAATGCGTCCGGTGTCGGGAATCTTAATTATTCTGGCGATCGCCCTGCCTTGGTACATTTTGGTTATTTTAGCCAACGGTCAAACTTATATTGACAGCTTTTTTGGCTATCACAATTTCCAGCGTTTTACTGGAGTAGTCAACAAGCACTCGGCGCCTTGGTATTTTTACTTTTTTGTAGTGCTAGTTGGTTTTGCACCTTGGTCGATTTATTTGCCGGTGGCGATCGCCCGCACCCGTTTTTGGCAGCGCAGTTACTGGCGCCGTCAACCGCGATCGGCTCAGTTGAGTTTATTTGCCCTATTTTGGTTCGGCTGCATCTTTGGCTTTTTCACGATCGCCGTGACCAAATTGCCGAGTTATGTATTGCCTTTAATCCCCGCCGCTGCGATTTTGGTAACGCTGCTGTGGAGCGATATTATTGCAGGCAACGAACCAAAAAACAGGCGGGCAAAGTTAGAAATAAAATCTGATTTTTTACCGCGAGGGCTGTTAGTTACATACATTTTCAATGTCATATTTTTATTAATTGTAGCCGGAGCAACTTTCTACAGCTACAACTGGCTGGGAGACGACCCGGCAATGCCGAATTTTCCCCAAGCAATTCAGGAGTCGGGATTGCTGATTGTCGGCGGTGCGATTTGGATAACTACAGCGGTGGCGATCGCACTTTTACTTTGGCAACGGCAACAGCGCTGGATTTTGGTTGCTAATTTCATCGGGTTAGTAGCATTTATCATCTTTGGTCTTACTCCCGCCTACAAAGCGGTCGATATCAACCGCCAGTTACCTCTGAGACAGTTAGCACAGGTTGCGGTTCAACAAAAACTGCCGGGGGAAGAGTTTATTATGGTTGGTTTCTGGAAACCCAGTCTGGTTTTTTATACCCAAGGGCCGGTGACTTACTACCGAGCTGTCACAAAGGCGATCGACTACATTAAGGAATCTAAAAACCCAACTTCTCCCTCTATTTTGTTGCTGGGATATCCAGAGAAATTTGTGCAATTAGGATTGCAGCCAAATCAATATCAATTGTTGGACAGTCGGGGCGCTTACCAACTCGCCAGGGTTCCGAGAACAGCGTTTCGCTAGTGCCTATAGTGCGATTTGATACTTGTTGAAAAAGGTAGAAAAATGATTAAAACTAACAATCTTCAACTACTTCCCGTCGCAAGGATTCACATAGAAGCTTTCTTACGAAGTAAAAGCGAGCTTGCAGCAATTTTAAATGTCATCGTGCCTAATAGCTGGCCTCATTTCCCGGAAGCATTTTCCCTCCCTGCTGACGAATCTTGCGAATCCAATCCGCCTCCAACTGACTTGCGCAACTACTTCTTTATTCATCCAAAAAATCAAGTGCTTGTCGGCAACGGAGGTTTCAAAGGCTCACCTGATGAGTCGGGGACTATAGAGATAGGTTATGAAATTGCTTCCGAATATTGGAATCGCGGGTTTGCAACTGAGGTGGCACAGGGAATGATCGATTATGCTTTCGCTCACGAGGAGGTGAAAGCAGTCATCGCTCACACTTTAGCAGAAAAAAATGCCTCGAATAGGGTGTTGCAAAAAGTGGGAATGAAGTTCATTGCAGAGGTGGACGATCCTGAAGAAGGCAAGATATGGCGATGGCAAATAAGCAGGGATGAATATCATCCGACTTGAACTGTAAAGCCGTTTCGCTGTTTAAGCCACTGGTTTTGGCGGTAATTTGAAGGTTCTAGGTTGGAGCATTAAATCTGCCAGATTGAATAAAAGCTATAATCCAGTCACTACCTAAAACCCGAAGCTCGGAGCCTACAATGGTTTCAATTCTCAACAAACCCTCCTCGTTAATCCATGAGATTTGCATTGAAAAAGTCGATCGGTGTATGTAAGTGCATGAAAAAGCTAGTAGAAAATATAGAAGGGGCTCTCCCGTAGTTATTAATGATGATAATTAGCCTACCATTTGTTCGACCTATCCTCAACTTGCCTGAAACAAGGGATAATGGATAGGATGCCATTTTAATTGTAAAAGTGTGGTAGCCATGACTGAGTTACTGGAACGTGCGATCGCCAAGTTGAAAACATTGTCTGCCAGCGAGCAAGATGCCCTCGCTTCAATGATTCTGGAAGAACTGGAAGACGATATGCGCTGGGATCGAGCATTCTCCCGTTCCCCCGATGCTCTTGCTAAACTCGCAGCGACCGCAATGGCTGAGTATCGTGCAGGCAAAACCCAAGAACTCGATCCAGAAACATTGTGAAGTCAAGCACTACAACCGAGTTCCGTAGATTATTTGCTGATTTACCCGAACAAGTTCAACAGCAGACACGCGGGGCGTATCGCCAGTTCAAGGAAAACCCAAGTCATCCAAGCCTGCGTTTCAAGAAGGTGCATCCTGACTTACCAATCTACTCAGCCCGAATTAGCAAAAACTATCGAGCAGTTGGTCAGTTGGATGGAGACACTGTAATCTGGTTTTGGGTTGGTTCACACGCAGACTACGACAAGTTTCTGGGGCAGTTGTAGCAGTGTCTACAGCCAGCCAATATCAATTAGAAAAGTGTATTTAGACAAGTGGAAAATTATGATCCCAATCAAAGAAGCTCAACAGCATTTGCAGCAGTCGATCGATGCGGTGAGTCAGTCGCACCAACCGATCGCCCTTGGACAGACGGGCAATGCAGTGTTATTATCTGAAGCTGACTGGGCATCGGTGCAGGAAACACTGTATCTTCTTTCAATACCGGGAATGCGGGAATCGATTCTGGAAGGAATGGCAACGCCAATTGAAGAGTGTGACCGGGAGTTACAGTGGTAACTTGGCTAACCATACGTGTCATAATCAGCCATATTATCTGGTACGCGATCGCCTGGACATATGGATGCGCTAATCGGCAAAACTTTACAGGGTGGAAAGTACACCCTCGAACAAGAACTGGGACGCGGCGGCTTTGGGATTACTTTCAGGGCAAATCACCGCTATTTAGGACAGCCTGTAGTCATTAAAACCCTCAACGAATCTCTGCGCCAGCAGCCCAATTTTGCTGAGTTCGATCGCAAGTTTCAAGACGAAGCGAGGCGGTTGGCTTCCTGCGTTCATCCGAATATTGTCCGCGTCAGCGATTTCTTTGTGGAAGACGGGCAGCCTTACATGGTGATGGACTACATCGCCGGCCAGAATTTGGGCGATGTCGTACTCCCTAATCGACCGCTGCCAGAAGAACTCGCTATTCTCTACATCACTCAAATTGGCGCTGCTTTAAAAGTTGTTCATCAAAAGGGCTTGCTGCACCGAGATGTCAAACCGCAAAACATTCTTTTGCGCCAAGGTACTCAGGAAGTCGTGCTGATTGACTTTGGCATTGCCCGCGAGTTTACTCTGGGTGCAACTCAATCTCACACTAATATGGTGTCCGACGGCTACGCGCCCCCAGAACAGTATTTTGCCCAAGGAAAATATACGCCCGCAACAGATGTTTACGGTCTGGCGGCGACGCTTTATACTTTGCTCACAGGACAAGTGCCGGTGGCTGCAATTTTGCGTACCAGCCAACCGATGCCTTCACCCCGCGACTTGCAGCCTCAGCTAAGTGCGGCTGTCAGCCAAGCGGTGATGCGGGGGATGACGGTAGAAGCTCAAAATCGCCCTGCTAGCGTCGATGAGTGGCTGTCCCTGCTGCACCAACAGGGCGGTGCTGCGTCGCCGGACACCGGGCCGACGGTGGCGGTGATTCCGGGACACGGGCCTCAGTCGCCTGCAGGTTCCAGAACAGTTCCTGCTGTGGTGTCTTCTGGGAACAACAACCGCAAGCTTTGGTGGATTTTGGGATTGGTGGCGATCGCACTTATTGTGGCAGGTTTGGTCGGTATTGCTAGGATTTTCCTCAACAGGCCGTCTTCAGAACCCGCACCGGTGGCCCGGGACGATCGCACTTCGACCCCAGCAGATCCAGACGCGCGCGTGAACCCCGCACCAATTCCCGCGCCGACACCAACGCCGGCCCCGACTCCCAGAGAAACTCCGCCTGCTGCTGAAACTCCGCCTGCTGCTGAAACTCCGCCTGCTGCTGAAACTCCGCCTGCTGCTGAAACACCAGCGCCAAATCCCGAGGTAGCCGAACCCACACCGACAGAAAAACTTGTTGACAAAGAGTTGCCGCCAGATCGATCGCCCGCACCCAGCGAAGAACCGGGAACCAATTATCAGAAGACTCCCACAATCCCTGGATTTGCTGTTGGTACGCCGGAAAGTCAGATTTTATCCCAATTGGGAGAACCGACTGACTCTCAAGCCCGGGGCTATTGGCCGAATACTCGCACCGCACTTTATGAAATATTGCCGAACCGGATTACTCTCGGCTACATTTACGATCGCAATTCAGACCAGCTAGTACAAACAGAGGGTTCTTTTGCCCAGTCGGTGGACTATTTGGTGGTGCGAACCGCCTTAAACGGGATGGTGGGCGGCGCCAACCGGGAGATTTTGCAAGGCTTGCGCGACGTGCAGCAGCGCCGGACTAATCGGTTTACGTTTAGGAAAGGTTCGCTTGAAGGAACGATCGAACGCAATGAACGCGATCGGATTTATATCGGCGTCTGGGACGACAACTTGCATTAATTAGGAATTAGGCACGAGTGGTCAGAAACCGGGTTTTTACCTGAGAAGAGGCGTTACAGCACGCAAAAACAGCAAAAAACCCGGTTTCTTTAATCCCCAATCCAAAATCTAAAATCTAAAATCTAAAATCTAAAATCTAAAATCTAGTTGACGATCGGATTTATATCGGCGTCTGGGACGACAACTTGCATTAATTAGGAATTAGGCACGGGTGGTCAGAAACCGGGTTTTTTTGCCAGATACTTGGTTACAGCGGGCATTAACCGCCAAAAACCCGGTTTGTTTAATCCCCAATCCAAAATCTAAAATCTAAAATCTAAAATCTAAAATCTAGTTGACGCAACACGAAATATTGTCTATGATTAAAGAACGCACGAGGGGCTGTAATGGTTTCGACAGGGTGGCGAAAGCTGCTCCGTGATGCAGGTCGAGAGGGAGTCTACTCTCGCTAATATCGGCTCAAACAAAAAAGTAAATGCGAACAACATCGTTCCTTTCGCTCGTGTAAACAAAACTGTTGCTGTAGCCTAAAAACTTCTTAAGCCCAGTTTAGAGCGTATGCCACCTAACTCCGTTAACGGTAGCATAACAACCCCCAACGGATGCCCTAGCTAAACGTTTCTAGTCGGCTAGCTAGGAAAGCAATCACTAGAAAATCCCCCCATCTGGGATAAAGATGGTTCCCGCCCCGAGGATTAGAGGGGATAAACCTGTGAACGATCGGAAGGTCAATACCCGCTTTGGACGGCAGTTCGATTCTGCCCAGTTCCATAAAATAAGTAACGTAAAATCAATGGTTTAAGCCATTTGAAAGTTACTTTATAGCATTAAAAGGGCCCTGAGTTAACTCAGGGCCCTTGTGTTTGGGATTCAATGTTCGCTCTAAAACCTAAAATCTAAAATCTAAAATAGCTCAGCTCGATCGGCTAAGTAAAAATACATAAATAACCCATCCATGAGTTAGGCTGCTGGCTCATATAATTAGAACTTCACCCTGTCTGTGCGTTCTTGGAGCCTGTCGGGCGATATACTATTAGGCGGTAAAGCATTAAAAATCTTTACAAAGACCCCGATTTCTAAGCCTACTCCTACGAAGGACGGGTGAAAAATTATATGCTGAGCGCTCAAAAGCTGGACAAATGAACCCAGGAATTGACTTACAAGGAAGTTTCGTAGAAGCCCTCATGAATTTGGGCTTGCCGGCGGACATCGCCAAAGTGCTTTGGCTACCGCTGCCGATGTTGCTGATGATTGTCGCTGCCGTTTTCGGGGTACTCACTAGCGTCTGGCTGGAACGGAAAATTTCCGCCGCCGCTCAACAGCGGATAGGCCCGGAATTTATCGGCCCTCTGGGAGTCCTAGCACCCGTTGCCGACGGGCTGAAGTTGGTATTCAAAGAAGACATTGTGCCGGCAAAAGCTGACGCGCTGCTGTTCACCCTGGGCCCGGTAATTGTGGTGATTCCAGTTTTTCTCTCCTACTTAATCGTGCCCTTTGGAGAGCATATGCTGATCGCCGATATCGGGACAGCGATATTTCTGTGGATTGCTCTTTCTAGCATTCAGCCGATCGGCTTGCTGATGTCGGGCTATGCTTCCAACAACAAATACGCCCTCCTCGGCGGACTCAGGGCCGCGGCTCAATCCCTCAGCTACGAAATTCCCCTAGCTTTGGCAGTATTGGCAGTTGTGATGATGTCCAACAGCCTCAGTACGATCGACATCGTACACCAGCAAGCCGGCTACGGCATTCTCGGCTGGAATATCTGGCGGCAGCCCGCAGGTTTCCTGATTTTCTGGATCGCAGCACTAGCAGAATGCGAACGGTTGCCCTTTGACCTCCCGGAAGCAGAAGAAGAATTGGTAGCAGGATATCAGACTGAGTACACAGGCATGAAATTTGCTTTGTACTACATCGCTTCCTACGTTAACCTCGTCCTTTCTTGCCTGCTAGTAGCAGTTTTGTACCTCGGCGGCTGGGAAAGTCCGATTCCTGTCGGAGTCATCACAAATGCCTTGGGATTGAGCGAGACGACTCCTTGGTTGCAGGTAATTACCGGCACGCTGGGCATTACGATGACCATGCTGAAAGCCTACTTTTTCCTGTTTCTGGCAGTTCTGCTCCGCTGGACTCTGCCGCGAGTGCGGATCGACCAATTGCTAGATTTGGGATGGAAGTTTTTGCTGCCCGTTGCTTTAGTTAATTTGCTATTGACCGCAGCTTTGAAGCTTGCCTTTCCTTTTGCTTTTGGCGGTTAATTGATAATAGGTAAATGGGGCAACAGGTAAAAAAATAGCTGTTAACCAATTACCTATTATCAATTAGCAATTACCAAAAACTCAAGTACAGAGAGAGAACACGATGCTAAAATTCCTCAATCAAGTAGGCGAATACGCCAAAGAAAGTTTTCAAGCTGCTAAGTATATCGGTCAAGGGCTATCTGTTACTTTTGACCACATGAGACGCCGGCCGATTACGGTGCAGTATCCTTACGAAAAATTAATTCCTTCGGAACGTTTTCGGGGCAGAATTCACTTTGAATTTGACAAGTGCATCTCCTGCGAAGTTTGCGTTCGGGTATGCCCGATCAACTTACCTGTAGTGGATTGGGAATTTAACAAAGACAGTAAGAAGAAACAACTCAAGCACTACAGTATCGATTTCGGTGTTTGTATCTTCTGCGGCAACTGCGTAGAATATTGTCCGACTAATTGTTTGTCGATGACAGAAGAATACGAGTTAGCCGCCTACGAACGCCACGAATTGAATTTTGACAACGTGGCCCTGGGACGTTTGCCCTACAAGGTCACAGATGACCCGATGGTGACACCGATGCGGGAATTCGCTTATTTGCCGAAAGGTGCGATCGACCCCCATGAAGTTTCCTACACCGATCGCCGCGCCGGTCTGCGTCCAGAAGAAATTATCGAAAAGTAGGTAATGGGGCATGGGGCATGGGGCATGGGGCATGGGGCATAGTTAGTAGTTAGCGGTTAATGGTTAATGATTACTTGTTAGTAGTTTTTCTAATAACAAATAACAAATTTCCCAGGCCCAATGCCCAATGCCCAATGCCTAATGCCCAATGCCTAATGCCCAATGCCCAATTAACAGAGGATTAAAAATTGTGAATCTAGCCGAAGGGGTTCAAATTGTTTCGTTTGGCATACTGTCCGTAATGATGATTGCAGGAGCATTAGGAGTAGTGCTGTTCTCCAACATCGTTTATTCAGCATTTTTGCTGTGCGGCGTATTTACCAGCATTGCCGGTTTGTACCTGTTGCTGAATGCCGACTTTGTAGCAGCAGCGCAGGTATTAATTTATGTTGGCGCTGTTAACGTCTTGATTTTGTTTGCGATTATGTTGGTGAACAAGCGCGAAGATTTCCGCACTCTTCCCAACGCTTGGGTGCGTCAAATAGCAACAGCAGTAGTTTGCGTAGGCTTGTTTGCACTGTTGGGTACGATGGTGGTGTCTACTCCTTGGACTATTGTCGCGACGACAGGAGTACCGACCGAAAGTTCGATCGTCACGATCGCCAAACATTTCTTCACCGACTTTTTGCTGCCTTTCGAGTTAGCATCAGTGTTTTTGTTGATGGCAATGGTAGGAGCAATTGTCTTGGCGCGCCGGGATTTCTTCCCGGATGAACTGTCAAAGAAGCTATCCGCAACACCTGCTTTGAGTTTGCCGGAAAGACCTCGCGAATTAGTTTCTGCCGGAGATGTGTCTTCGCCAGAATCTAAGTAAAAGTAGTGAGTCTAAATGATTCGTACATTAAGGTAGGCGCAATTTCCCCGCGGTTGCCCATATCGGAGGTAAGTACGGAGCACTGCCCCTACTGTATGAATGATTTAGACACGCTGTAGTAGGGTGTTTGCTGCACCTATCACTCTGTCTTGTAGTAATGTTGATTGAGAAAGACTCAAAAAATTTATGCAACTGCAACTCCAGTATTTCCTGTTATTAGCCGCCGCACTTTTCTGTATTGGTATTTACGGTTTGATTACCAGCAGAAATGCAGTGCGCGTGTTGATGTCGATCGAGTTGATGCTGAATGCTGTCAATCTCAATTTGATGGGTTTCTCCAATTATCTCGACCCCGTACAAGTTAAGGGCCAAGTATTTACCGTGTTTGTAGTTACGGTAGCGGCAGCTGAAGCTGCGGTGGGTTTGGCAATTGTTTTGGCGATTTATCGCAACCGCAATACCGTAGACATGGAAGAATTTAACTTGCTGAAGTGGTAATTAATCAGTTAGTCATCAGTCCTCAATCATTAGCGACAAACTAATGCAGATTAAAGACTGATGACTGATGACTAATGACTAATAACTAATGACTAATGACTTCTAGTAATTTCTAGAGTAATTCTGCCACCAAAATCAGGGATTGGGGCAGCAGGTTTTGAGAGTTGTAATTTGACTTTCTCGACTAACGGTAGTTCTAAAAGCGATTGAGAAATAGTATCTGCTAAGCGTTCTATCAATAAAAATTTAGACTCTTGGACTAGCTTTTGAATCAAAGTAATTGCGCTGCGGTAATCAAGAGTATGTTGAATATCATCACTTTTTCCAGCTTGCGATAAATCCAGCCAGAGAGTAACATCCACTTCAAACCACTGGCCCAAAACTTGCTCTTCAGGCAGATAGCCCGTATATCCGTAGCAGCGAATTCCTGTAAGTTGAATAGAATCCATTTTGCAATAAACTAAAAGTGCGTTGCCTAACCCATTTGTATTAAACCAGATAAAGTTCTCTTTCTCTTCCCTCTCTTTTTTTGCCCTTTTCCGCTTCCCTCTGCGCTCTTTGCGCCCTCTGCGGTTCAATCACTCTTATTCTCTCTTAAATTTCACAACTCTCCTCCTTTCTCCAACTTGTCCAGTAAATCCTCAGCAACTTCATACCATTTTCGCCTAATTTCAGCATCTTCTGGCTTATCTGTCAAGGTGCGACCTTGGAATTCGGGATATTTATTGTAATATAATTCATCAACTTTTTGATAGAAAATATCTTGATTAATGTTGAGATTTTTGCGCCGTCTACCAATCTTTTCTTGACGAATTATTTCGGCTTCCTCTAATGATGTATTGGGAGGTTGCTGGCGCGAAGAAAATTTAGGTAAATTCGGAAACTTTGGCAACGTGAAACCAGATTTGACTACACTAAAAGCTAAAATTCCTGGCACCAAAAGCACACTTAAACTCCCTAGAGTTTTCCAAGGAATTAACTTGAATGTGTTATTATTAACAATTGGAGGATTTGGGCGAACAGGAGTATGATTGCTGGTAGCAGTTTGAGTGGTGTTTTTGAAAGGGCGGCCGACAAAGTTCATTGTCACCATTTGAGAAATTATACTGCCAATTTGAGAGAGTTTTGGATCTTTGAGCGCTTCGCGGACTGCTTTTGCGGATTGGTAGCGATCGCCCGGTTGTTCTGCTAACATCCGATCCAATACCGTAGCTAAATTAGGGCTGACACTGACGTGCGATCGCCAATTCCAAGTTTTATGATTGATATCGTACAATTTTTGAGGCTTTTTCCCAGTTAGCAGTACCAAAGCCGTGACGGCTAAAGCGTATAAATCGCTAGCGGCAGAAACTTTCCCCAGCCGCATTTGTTCGGCTGGCGAATAACCCTGTTTGCCGATCGCCGTATCCGATTGTCCGTTAAACTGAAGTACGGCATTGGCTGCGATTTGCTTCACAGAACCGAAATCAATTAAAAAGGGTAGTTTGTCAGCATCATGCTGAATAATATTATCCGGAGAAATATCGCGGTGAATTAAATTTTTTGAGTGGATGTATTCTAAAACGGGTAAAAGCTGAAATAGCAGTTGAGTAACTTCGGCTTCGGTAAAATTTTTACCTTGCTGCTGGCGCGATATCAATATTTCTTCGTAGGTTTGACCCTTGATATAATCTTGGACTAAAAATAAAGATGGATTCCCGCCCAAATCGGTTCGCAGGAGTTCTCGAAAGCGGGGAATTTGCGGGTGTTGGAGGTTGTAAAGCATACTCGCTTCGCGATCGAACAATTCGGCAGCTTTCGGGCTGTGAACTACCGGAGAAAACTCTTTGAGCACGCAGTGTTCGCCGTAGCGGTTGATATCTTCTGCGAGGTAAGTGCGCCCGAAGCCACCGCGGCCCAATTCGCGGAGGATGCGGTAGCGTTTTTCGAGAGTCGAACCTGGGGTGAGGAGGGAGGAGTTAGACATAAACCACGGCAAATTGTTCGATTGGGGGAGTCGCCGAGCACAGTATAGCTTATTGTAGCTAAGTTTGTTTGAATGCGAGGGAAGGAAGGGCGATCGCCCCAGCAATATCAATCCTCTACTCAATAGCTTTACCGATCGTTTGATGATGTATACTCTCCATCATCATTATCAAAAAAACGACTAAACTAAGCCCTATTTCTGGACTAGCTTTTAACTAGAATTGCTTCTCATCCTGATGCTGTAGTCAAATCGAGGTGAAGTCAACTGGCAGTGCATATTCTGCACAATTGTGTCCCATTAGGTGATTCAGCTTTTGGGGAGATGTCTAATGTTTCTGCTCCCAATGACAACTTGAGTAATTTTACTGAATTCTGTCGGCTCTGGAAATAGCGATCGCCTCTAGGGGCAGTTATACAAAGTATAAATATTTTGTCAATGCGTAAGTCATAGAAGTAAGATACTGGGGAGCGGTCTTTTCTGAGAGCTAGAAACAATTCTATACATAAATTTGTCAAAAAATGTATTACTATACGATCTATAACAATAGAATATTTACCAAAGGTAAGAGTCTTCCGTAGAGAAGAGGAGAGAATAGTTATAGGACTAGAGTCTGTTACATTAATTTTAATGTAATGTAATAAAAATTACATTAATTAGCAGCTTCGTTCAACTAGAATAGATATTAGGCCAAAGACAGTGTAATATTGATATTAATCAAGTACCTGCTGGGTAAATTATAAAAAAGTCTCAATCAGTTAGTAAATGACTGAAACTCCGAAAGTTCCGTTAGGTCTGCTCTTGGTTCCACCTTTTATTCTAAATATTTTTGTGGGTGTAGGAATAACGGGGTATGTCTCTTTACATAATGGACAAACAACTACTAAAGAAATTGTCAAACTCTACCATGAGGTTAGAGCGCAGATTGACAATCATCTCAATAGCTATTAAAAAATAAATCATTATCCATTACTTATTAGATTATGAACAAGCCCTTACACCAGCGCCTCACAGAACCCATAAATTTAATTGCGTTGTTGTTGATTTTTATATTTCCTTTTGCTCTGGTAGTCTATCAATTAATTGCTGAAATTGATAGTAAAATTGAATTTACTCAAAAAGAAAAACTCGGCTTGGCTTATAACTATCCTTTAAAAAAATTGCTTGTCGCTGTTATTGAACACCGCACGCAAGTTAATCAATACTTAAATGGGGATAAGCCTTTAGCACCTGCGATCGCCACGGCAACAGAAAAGATCGAAACTGCCATTCAAAACCTCAATGCAGTGGAAAAACAGCTATCGCCCCAATTTAAAACTAGCCCGCAATGGCTAACGATCGAAACTTCCATTAATGGCAAGTGGCAGCGATTAAAAAAGCAAAAATTAAACTTATCTCCTACCCAAAGCTGGCAAGCACATACAAGTATTGTTAACGATATCCTCGATTTAATTGCCTACATTGGAGATATTTCTAATCTCATTCTCGATCCATCTTTAGACAGTTATTATTTAATGAATGCAGTGGTCACGCAGCTACCATTAACGATAGAGAATACGGCTCAAGCTAAAGATATCGGTACAAAGATCGCCACTCAACAAGCTAAACAAAAAATTGCCGACAGCGATCGAGCAAAACTTTTGATTATTCGGAGTTTAATTGCACCGCCTATACAAGCAGTGGAAAGAGGCTTGCAAATTTCTGCTAATGCTAATCCTCAAATTCAGCGGCAGCTATCCAGGAGCGTGCGCGAAAATTTCAAGGATATCAAAAGATTTATTGACTTACTCGACAAAGATATCATTAATGCCAATAGAATCAACTTAGAGCCATTCGTATATACAGCTACAGCCGAAACTGCCCTAGAGTCCCAATTAAAACTTTACGATACAGCTTTTCCACTTTTAGATAGTTTATTGGAACAGCGACTGAATCAGTTAATTGCGAGAAAATATCAAATCATTGGGTTTGCACTGCTAGTATTAGCGATAGTTACTTACATTTTTATGGCTTTTCTCAGCAATCGCAAAAAGCGCCAACAATTTGAAAAACAATTGCAAGCTGCTGAAGCCAAATATCGCAGCATTTTCAAAAATTCAATTCACGGAATTTTCCAAATTACGCCAGATGGTGAATATCTTAGCGCTAATCCCGCCTTGGCTGAAATTTATGGTTACAATTCTACTGACGAATTAATTGGCAAATTAACCAATATTAACCAACAAGTTTATATCGAGCCCAACCGCCGAGAAGAATTCGTAAAAATTATAGGCGATCGCGGCAGCATTGCCGACTTTGAATCTCAAGTTTATCGCCGCGACGGTAGTATTATCTGGATTTCAGAAAATGCTCGCGCTATTGGCGATGAAAATGGCAATATTCTCTACTACGAAGGGACAGTAGAAGACATTACCGAATACAAACGTGCCGAACAAGAAATTTATGCCGCCAAAGAAGCCGCAGAAAATGCCAACCAAGCCAAAAGCGAATTTCTGGCTAACATGAGTCACGAACTGCGAACCCCACTCAACGGTATCTTAGGCTATGCTCAAATCCTCAAACGTTCTGTAAAACTAGGAGAACACGAACAAAATAGCGTTGAAATTATCTACCAGTGCGGGTCTCACCTGCTAACTTTAATTAACGATATTCTCGACCTTTCTAAAATAGAAGCTCAGAAAATGGATCTCTACCCTAAAGATTTTCATTTTCCTGCTTTTCT
Source organism: Microcoleus sp. F8-C3 (assembly GCA_036704825.1). Classification (GTDB taxonomy): domain Bacteria; phylum Cyanobacteriota; class Cyanobacteriia; order Cyanobacteriales; family Microcoleaceae; genus Microcoleus. Next base: position 92,052 of record JAUBSN010000014.1, read on the forward strand.
ACACGCCGTTGCCGAAATTTGTCGCATTCGCGCCGAACAAAAAAGTCTCAAATTTAGCTACCAACCCGATCCCGATTTACCCATTGCCATTCACGCCGACGAAAAACGCTTGCGACAAGCATTAATCAACCTCCTTGGTAACGCCATCAAATTTACCAAAATAGGAGACATAAGTTTTAGTGTCAGTTTAATTGAAAAAAATATTAATTTTTCCCATCAAACTCGCTATAAAATTCGCTTCTGTGTCAAAGATACAGGAGTCGGAATTAAACCCGAAGAAATTGCCAAAATATTTTTACCTTTTGAACAAGTTGGAAATCGCAAGAATCAAGCAGAAGGAACGGGATTAGGATTGGCAATCACTCAAAAAATTATTCAACTAATGGGCAGTACAATTCAAGTCACCAGTCAAGTACAAATGGGCAGTATTTTTTGGTTTGATTTAGATCTATTAGAAGCCACAGAATGGGTGAATACAAGTTCTCAAAACGACCGAGGTAGAATTATTGGATTTAAAGGAGATCCCCAAAAAATTCTCGTCATTGACGATCGTTGGGAAAATCGATCTGTCATTGCTAATTTACTAACTCCTCTAGGATTTGAAGTGATAGAAGCGACCGACGGTAAACAAGGATTGAACATAGCTATTCAGGCTAAACCAGATTTAGTGATTACAGATTTAGTCATGCCGGAAATGGATGGATTTCAATTGATGCAATACTGGAAAACAAGCTTAGAATTAAAAGATATTAAAATAATTGTTTCTTCTGCTAGTGTTTTTGAAACCGACCAACATCAAAGCTTACAAGCGGGAGCTATTGATTTTTTAGCCAAACCAGTTCAAGCTGAAGAACTTTTAGAAAAATTAGCACTTCATTTACAAATAGAGTGGATTTACGAACCGGTATCATTGATGCCTTCAGGAAGGAAACCCAATTACGATAAAATTGTTCTTCCTCCTCCAGAAGCATTAGATAAACTGTTGGATTTAGCGTTGCGGGGTAATTTGAAAGAAATTATCAAACAAACAGAAAATCTTGAAAAAACAGATCCAATATACTTGCCATTTGCGTCAAAAATGCTACATTTAGCTAAAGATTTTCAAGAGAAAAAAATTTTGGAGATGCTCGCTCAATACAAAGAAATAAATTTATGAAAAATTCAATGTCTTACTCAAATACAATTTTGGTAGTGGATGATGTCCCTGCTAATTTAGGAATCTTAGCGGATTTCCTCAGTGAAGCTAGTTTTGAGGTTTTGGTAGCTCAAGATGGAGAAAGTGCTCTTCAAAAAATAAATTATGTGATTCCAGACCTAATTTTATTAGATATAATGATGCCCGGAATCAACGGATTTGAAACTTATGAACGCTTGAAAGCAAACCCCCTATGGAGTAAAATTCCTGTAATTTTTATTACGGCTCTTTCGGAAACAGATAATGTTGTCAAAGGTTTATCTTTAGGAGCCGTAGATTATATTATTAAACCTTTTCAAAAACAAGAGGTTTTAGCGAGAATTAAAACTCATTTAGATGTGCGAAACTTAACTAAAACTATTGAATCTAAAAATCAGCATTTATTGCAAGAAATTGCCGATCATGCTAAGGCTCGCGCCGACTTAAAACAGCTAAATCAACAATTGGAAAACCGAGTAAAAGAACGAACAGCAGAACTTTCTCAAACGCTGCAAGACTTGTACAGAAGTCAAGCTCAATTGGAGCATAATGCCTTTCATGACTCCTTAACCGGTTTGCCAAATCGAGACTGGTTGATTAAACAATTGCAGGAGTTAATTGCAGCAAATACGAGTTATTCTGTTTTGTTTGTTGACTTAGATCGTTTTAAAATTATCAATGATAGCCTAGGACATTTAGCAGGAGACGAGCTACTAAAGTGCGTAGCAAAGCGGATACAAGGGTGTTTAAAACCTTCCCAAATAGCAACGCGAATGGGGGGTGATGAATTTGTTATTTTAGTAGTAGAAAGAGAAACCGGAACTTCAGTCGCTCAAAAATTATTAGAACAGTTTAAGTTACCCTTTAAGTTTAATGACTACGAAGCGATCGTACAAGCGAGTATGGGGATAACTTCTAGTGCAATGAATTATCAACAACCGATGGATATCCTTAGAGATGTGGATATTGCAATGTATCGAGCCAAAAAGCAGGGAAGTGGTAACTATCAGGTTTTCGATCCGCAGATGCAAGCGGATGCGAACGCACGCCTCGAACTGGAGCAAGACTTGCGAAAAGCGATGGCTGCGGCGGGCGTCGCCAACGCTCAACAAGAATTTTGCTTGTACTATCAACCGATTGTTTCCCTCATTACTGAAGAAATTAAAGGTTTTGAAGCTTTAATTCGCTGGAATCATCCCAAAGGCATGATTTCACCCGATACATTTATCCCTATTGCTGAAGAAACCGGATTAATTAATCCTTTAGGTTGGTGGATTTTACGCGAAGCTTGCAACCAGTTACGACGTTGGCAAGAGGAATTGCCTGACCTGCCTTTGAAACTGAACGTTAACTTTTCTCCCATTCAATTCCAGCAAGTTAATTTCTTTGAACAAATTGCAGAAATTTTACAACAAACTGGGATAAATAAAAACACTTTAAATATAGAAATTACTGAAAGTTGTCTATTAAAAACAACAAATTTAAACTTTGAATTTTTAAAAGCTATTGGTGTTGGTATATGTATCGATGATTTTTGTACTGGCTACTCTTCATTAAGTTTACTCAAAGAGTTACCAATTGATACTTTAAAAATCGATCGTTCCTTTTTGCAAAACCTGGCTCGAAATCCCAATGATACAAGTTTAATTCAAACAATTATATTATTAGGTAAAAATTTAAGTATGGAAATTGTTGCTGAAGGAGTGGAAACTCAAGAACAAATAGAAATTCTTCGAGAACTAGGATGTATTCTCGGGCAAGGTTACTTTTTTTCTCGCCCCTTAGATAGTCATAACGCCACGCGGTTTATAGGCTTATAATTGAACTATTATTATCGCGTTATTTTAAACCATCAATTTGATTTTTGTTATCGGCTTTGTAATCGTTGATAAATAACCGTAATTGTTTTTCCTGAAAGCTTGCAGCCAATTCACCTACCCGTTCGGCAAAGGGAATATATTTTGCATCCAAATTTTTTAACTGTTCAACTTGTTGAGTCACGGCTTTTAAATTACCTCTCATAACCAAATCGTATAAAATTACCAGTTCTTCATCTGGGGGAGGTACTAACGAAGCAGCGGAATCCGATCGCACGGATTGATTGACATTTTGATTGAGGTGAGATGACTCTTGATATACCCAAGATATCCCTAAATGCTTTTGTAGCAATACAAATAACTCAGCCGCCTGTACGGGTTTGGGTAAAAAAGCATTTGCGCCCACATCTAAACTCTTATGTTGGTCAGCTTCAAACACGCTAGCTGAAGAAACTATAATGACTAAATCTTTAAATTTAGGTTGAGAGCGGAGACAGCTCACTAACTCGAAGCCATCCATTTCTGGCATGACTAAATCAGTTATTACGGCATTAAATTGGCAAGCATTAACTTGGTTTAAAGCTTCTTTACCGTTAGCAGCTTCCAGCACTTCAAAGTCAAGGGGTGTCAACAAATTAACCAGTACGGAGCGATTTTCCCACTTATCATCAACTGCGAGAATTTTCACTTTAGTTCCCTGATAGCCCGCGATCGCAGCTTGTGGCTGAATTGCCGATTCCCATTTACTAGCAGAAGGCAAGTCTAAATCAAACCAAAATTGGCTGCCAGCATTTAACTGACTGGCCACTCGAATACTGCCACCCATCATTTCGATAATTTTTAAGCTAATTGCCAATCCCAAACCCGTTCCTTCTGACCTCTTCTCGGTATTGCCTACCTGTTCAAAAGGTTGAAAAATTTTCTGCATTTTCTCTTCGCCGATCCCCACTCCAGTATCTTCTATTTGAAAGCGGATAGTGTTGATGGCGTTTAATTCCTTGGGGTTAGGTTCTAAGGCTACTGATTTTATGAGTTGAACTTTGAAAGTAACCCCCCCTCGATCGGTAAATTTTACAGCATTACCTAAGAGATTAATTAAAATCTGCCTTAAGCGTTTTTCATCCCCTTGCACGTTGGTGGGTAAGGAAGAGTCAAATTGACAAATAAAACTGATGGCTTTTTGTTCGGCTCTGAGGCGAAAAATTTGACTGAGTTCCTCTAAAAATGCCAAAAAATGAAATTGTGTCGGGTAAAGCTCCATTCTCCTGGCTTCGATTTTAGAAAAGTCGAGGATGTCGTTAATTAAAGTGAGCAAATGAGAGCCACACTGATGAATAATTTTCAGACCGCTCATATCTTGAGAGTCTAATTTTTTTGAACGCATGAGGATTTGAGCGTAGCCCAATATACCGTTGAGTGGCGTGCGAAGTTCGTGGCTCATGTTGGCTAAAAATTCGCTTTTGGCTTTGTTCGCAGCGTCGGCAGCTTCCTTGGCTATTTGCAATTCTATTTCCGTTTGTTTGCGATCGGTCAGATCGGTGTGAGAGCCGACTAAACGTAGGGGTTGGCCTTCCGCATCCCGTTCGACAACCCGACCTCGCGATAGTATCCACCTGTAGCTACCGTTTTTGTGTTGCATCTGAAATTCCCAACTATAAGGTTCGTTACTTCCACTTTTTAAATAGTTTTCTAAAGAGTCTAATACCGGGTGTAAATTATCGGGGTGAACCAGTGTTTCCCAAGAGCTAAACTCGTTAATAATTTCGTTGTCTTGATAGCCTAGCATGGCTTTCCATTGGGGTGAAAAATAGATGGCGTTTGCTTTGATTCGCCAGTCCCAGATGCCCTCATTCACGCTTTCTAGAGTTAATTGATACCTTTGTTCGCTTTCTCGGAGGATCTCTTGGATTTGTTGGCGATCGCGTATTTCTTGCTCTAATGCTTGGGTTCTTTCTGCGACTTTTTGTTCTAAGGAGTGCGAATAATCTTCTAATTGTGCGTAGGACTGCTTGAGTTGCTGGCTCATTAAATTGAAAGAAGTCGCTAAAGCGCTGATTTCTTTAACAGAGGAAGCAGTTACTTTTTGCTCAAAGTCGCCGTCAGCGATCGCGTTTGTGGCTTTACCCAAACGCCGAATCGGTCGAGCTATCCATTCAGAAGTCAAAATTCCCAAAACAGTTGCCAAAAATAGTGCCAAAAGACATAATAAAATCGTCGTATGTCTACTGCTGTTAATTTGTTCCATAAAATCATTTTCTGGAACCGCAATGACCATTAACCAATCAATACCTTTACCATCTTGAAAAGGAACAACTTGTACTAATTGTTTTTGTCCGTTAAGTAAAAAATCTAACGGCTGAGAATTTTTAATAGAATTGAGATTGTTAAATCGCTCTGTTAGATATTTGGCAGTAGATTTGGTTAACATATTTTTGCTGTCGGTTGCAAGAAATCTTTGCTTATTTCGATAGGGTTTTTCTGATGTGGAAGTAGCGACTAGCATTCCGGTTCGCTCAATAATAAAAGTCTGTCCCGTTTCCCCAACTTTTAAAGTTTGCAAAAAATTACTAATCAGAGATAAACGTAGAGTGGTAAATAAGACACCAAGAACTTTCCCGTTTTTGTCAAAAACTGTTTGACTAGCCGCCATTAAAGGTGTATGAATAGTCTCGCCAAAATAAATTGGACTCCAGATAGGTTTGCCAGCTTTTAAGCTCTGTTGGTAGGCTTTAATCTTGCGCAGATCAAAGTTTTTAACCACTTTAATTAATTTAAGCCTTTCTCCTTTGTTACCAGCAAAATACATATATAATTGATTGGGCTTAGTTGTCTCTGTTGAATGAATTACTAGCTTTTCTTCATCATTAGTCTGAATAGCTGCACCTTGACCTTTTTCATTTATTATTAATATGCCATTTACGCTGTTAAATTGATTTTTTTGCCGCCAAATATGACGTTCCCATGCTCTCATATCTTCTATACTCAATTGATCCAGACTAACAGCATCAGCATTAATTTGATTAACTAAATGGGGAGCAGCAAGATATGTCCGCAAATTCTGCTCAATTCTCGTAGCCATTTCACGGCACAACTGTGCGGCTACATCATTAACAGCTTTTTGTCCATTTTGTAACGAAAAATATCCGGTTACCCCTACTGCTGTAAAGATTTGTAAAACAAAAGGAAGAATTAAGACACGGCGTAGCGGCATTTTCTGGAACTTAGCAACATTTGTAGACATAACTTTTTAGTAAAAATGTATTTGTCTATACTATAGCGCAAGAGAATCTTCACCAGACGTAGGACTCTTATGTAGAGAAAGGGATAGGAAAACCATAAGACTAGAGTGTGTTACAAAAACTTTACGTTAAGATAAAAAAGATTACATTGGTTAGCATTCTCGTTGAACTATAATATGATGATACACCAAGGGAACAAAGCTACTTTCTTCCCGCCCATGAAATAGTCAGAATGCTACGCAGCTTATAATTGAAAAATCCTGCCGCAGATTGGCTCTGCAAACTGGTAGATTAGATAGTCAGGACGCGGCTTATAATTAAAAACAAAGGAGAAGGCTAAACCGTTATGAATAATTTATCTTTCTCAAAAAACACCATCTTAATTGTAGATGATAATCCGACAAACTTAGGTGTTATATTTAACGTTTTAGATGAAGCAGGGCTAGAAGTTTTAGTAGCTCAAGATGGAGAAAGTGCGCTGCAAAAAATAGAATATGTCACCCCAGATTTAATTTTATTAGATATAATGATGCCGGGAATTGACGGATTTGAAACTTGTTCTCGACTGAAAAGTAACCCGTCAACTTCAGAAATTCCGATAATTTTTATGACGGCTCTTGGCAACACAGATCAAAAAGTCAAAGGGTTGAGTCTTGGGGCTGTAGATTATATCACTAAACCATTTCAAAAAGAAGAAGTATTAGCGCGAATTAAAGTTCATTTAGAATTGCGAAACTTGACCAAAGATTTAGCAAGCAAAAATCAATTACTCCAAGAAAAAATTGAAGAAAAAACGGCTTTAGAAAAAACTTTACAACAATTGAATCAAGAATTAGAAAAACGAGTTGAAGACCGAACCTCTGAACTCAAACAAGCTCTACAGACCATCCAACAAGCTCAACTACAATTAATCCAAAGCGAAAAAATGTCTACCCTCGGTCAATTAGTGGCTGGAGTGGCACATGAAATTAATAATCCAGTAGGATTTATCAAGGGAAACCTGACTCATGCTGAAACTTATATTCAAGATTTATTAGAAATTGTTCATCTTTATCAGCAACAGTTGCCCTCTCCAGGTGCAGCGATCGCCATTCGTGCCGAAGAAGTGGATTTAGAGTATTTAATAGAAGACTTACCCCAGCTTATTTCATCCATGAAAATGGGCGTAGAACGGATTCGTCAAATTAGTGTATCTTTAAGGACTTTTTCCCGCGCTGATAGTACATCAAAAGTAGAAGCTAACCTGCATGAAGGGATTGACAGTGCATTACTAATTCTACAACATCGATTAAAAGCAAATGATCTACGTCCGAAAATAGAAGTAGTTAAAGAATATGGAAATTTACCTCTAGTACCGTGCTACCCCGGACAGATAAATCAGGTATTTATTAACATTATATCTAATGCAATTGATACCTTAGAAGATTCTCTACTGAAGCAAAACTTGGAAGAAACAAAAGCAAATCCCAGACACATTATGATTTACACTGAAGTTGACCCCCACCGAAATCTCGCTATAATTCACATTAAAGATAACGGTTTGGGAATGTCGGAAGAGGTACGCGCTAAAATATTTGATTATCTATTTACAACCAAGCCAGCAGAAAAAGGTACGGGATTGGGTTTATCAATTAGCCGTCAGATTGTTGTAGAAAAACATGATGGTCAACTGAGTTGCTTTTCAGAACAGGGTGTTGGGACAGAGTTCATTATTGAAATTCCTTTAGCGTAAGAGAGAGCGTAGGAATTAACAAATTTATGGGAGACTAAACCGACGTAGCAGGCAACCTCTCTACTCGGTCAATGAGACCCTTCATTTAGACGCGCTATATAGCGGTTCAAAGCAGGATTTATCAACGCCCTTGGAGAAATGATGATTTTCATCCCCGCAGTTCCCCCAGCCAATCAATAAAAATTAAGAGAAGCCGCTAGGACTTACACACTGACAAAATGTTTATATTTTGTATAACTGCCCCTAGAGGCGATCGCTATTTCCAGAGCCGACAGAATTAAGTAAAAATTACTCAAGTTGTCATTGGGAGCAGAAACATTAGACATCTCCCCAAAAGCTGAATCACCTACTGAGACACAATTGTGCAGAATATGCACCGCCAGTGGACTTCACCTCGATTTGACGACAGCATCAAGATGAGAAGCAATTCTACTTCTCTACTGCTGTTGCTAAACCTTCTGCTTTTTGGGCGAGCGATCGCAGCTTTGACGAACTGATTGTATGCGCTTGTGAGAGTTGCTGAATTTCGTAAGGGTTAATTGTGATGCTGGCGGACATCTGTTTCACCTCTCAATAGTGTTGTTATTGTACCATTTACAAAACTCATCTAACATTTGTCAGGGTTGATAAAATGTAATATTGTCCCTTTTTTCAATGCTCTTGTAGCGATATTTTTCGCAAATGGTATTACTTTTTTACAAATCCCGATGAGTAAACCCCTTCGCATCCTTCCCAACATAACTAGCGGCAACATGGCCATCTCCAACAACTCGATACTTATAGGTAATCAACCCCTCTAAACCAACAGGCCCGCGAGGCGGCATTTGCTGCGTGCTAATCCCCACTTCTGCACCGAAACCGTAGCGGAAACCGTCGGCAAATCGAGTCGAACAATTGTGATAAACTCCGGCCGCATCGACTCCATTTAAAAATGTTTCGGCGGTTTCGCTATCTTCGGTGACAATGACATCTGTATGTCGGGAACCGTAGGTATTGATATGGTTAATTGCCTCTTCCACAGAATCTACTATTTTGATTGACAAAATTAAATCGCTGTATTCTGTAGACCAATCCGCTTCATTTGCTTCGGCAATATTTTCGAGGATGGCGCGAGCTTTTTCGTCTCCCCGCAATTCAACTTTTTTCTGCTGCAAAGCTGCGGCAACAGCGGGCAGGAATTTGGGGGCGATCGCACTATGGACTAACAAGGTTTCAATGGCATTGCAGGCGGCTGGATACTGGGTTTTTGCATCGACAGAAATCTCTACTGCTTTCTGAATATCCGCCGCTTTGTCGGCGTACAAATGACAAATGCCGTCGGCGTGTCCCAACACGGGAATTCGGGTATTTTCCTGCACGAACCGCACGAAAGAGTTAGAACCTCTGGGAATAATCAAATCTACATATTCATCCATTTTTAGCAGTTCGATTGTTTCTTCCCGCGTGGTTAGCAACTGCACGACTTCTGGATTAACCGCAGTTTCTGCTAATGCTTGATGTATCACTTTTGTCAAGATTTCGCAGGAACGAACAGCTTCCTTGCCGCCTTTGAGAATGACGCCGTTTCCCGATTTGATTGCCAAGGATACTATCTGAATTAAAGCTTCGGGGCGCGCTTCAAAAATAATGCCTAAAACGCCCAAAGGACAGGTGACGCGCTTCAGAATTAATCCTGTATCCAATTCGCGGTGAATTTGTACGCAACCTACGGGATCTGGGAGTTTCGCAACGTCGCGCACGCCCGCGATCGCACTTTTCAACTTGCTCTCATCCAACTTGAGGCGATCGTACAGCGGTTTCGCAATTCCATCAACCTCAGCCGCCTTGCAGTCAGCAGCATTCGCCGCCACAATATCCGGCGCAGCAGCTTCTAAAGCTTTCGCAATAGCTTCAATAGCGTGATTTTTGGCCTCAGCGGACAAAACTGCCAATTTTCTAGCAGATACGCGCGTTTTTTGGGCAATTTCAATAATAGACATGGCAGTAAGTTTTAAATAGTTTTGATTGTTGGGTTGTGAATTTTGAGTTGTGAATTGAATCCGCACAAATAAATTTCGAGACGGTTTTCAGTCTTAACAATTCTAGAAGAAATTCTATATTTTTGTTGAGACCCCTGACAGCAATCCGCATTCACAGGTTAAAACAGTGAAGTATAGATAAAATCCCACGGTCATTTCCATTTGTCAATAACCTTTGGAGATTATTATGTCATCTCATGCCCCTTTACGCAAGGCAGGGCGAGCCGCCAAGGCCGGCGTTAAACTGATACAGAAAACTGGTGGAAATCTCGTTTTAGCTTCCGGCGTCACCATCAGCCTGCTGTTTGGTATGGTGTTAGCGCTATCTTTAGCCTCTGTTTTGATTCTCAACAGTCCCGATCCAGTCACCGGATTGGCGATCGCACTTCCGATAACTCTGATTTTTAACATCGCGGCTTTTTTCCTATCGCCTTACTTGATGGACTTAACCCAAAATTGGCTGTACAATACTCGCTGGGTTTCCCTAGCAGAAATAAAAAGCCTGAGTCCCGAAACAGCGAAAGTTATTCAGAAGGTTTGCAAGCAGAAAAAACTGACTCAGCCGCGTTTAGGAATTATCGACGACCAAAACCCCACTGCTTTTACTTACGGTTCATTTCCAAACAGCGCTCGTTTAGTCGTCAGTCAAGGTCTTTTCACCTATTTAGACGACGAGGAAATTGCCACTGTTTACGCCCACGAACTCGGTCACATCGTCCACTGGGACTTTGCAGTAATGACTTTAGCTTCGACTTTGGTGCAGATTACTTATTTAATTTACACTACAGCTCAAAGGCTGGGTCGAAGCGGTGGCGACAAAGCTAAAGATGCGGCGGGTACGGTAGCTGCTGTTGCTTATTTGTTTTACATCGCCGGCACTTATTTATTGCTGTATTTGTCGCGGACGCGAGAATATTTTGCAGACCATTTTGCTGCCGAAACTACTGGCAACCCCAATGCTTTGTCTCGCGCTTTGGTAAAAATTGCTTACGGTATTTTGGAAGAAGGACAAAGGGCAACGGAACCCAGTCGCTTATTAGAAGGAACTCGCGCTTTAGGCATTTACGATGCCGCATCTGCCACATCTACCGGTACCGCTTACCGGATTGCTTCGGAACCGGAAAAAATTGGGCGAGTGTTTTTGTGGGATATGTTTAATCCGTGGGGTTGGTGGATGGAGTTGAACTCGACTCACCCGCTGACTGGTAAACGAGTTCGCGCTTTGAGCACTTATGCCGAACAATTAGGCTTGGATGTTGAGTTTGACATGGGCCGGATTGTCGGCGAAGGCAATCTTTTGAGCAAGCGGAAATTGTACGGAAATTTTGTGTTCGATGTGCTGCTGTACAGTGCAGAAACTCTGGGGTTAGCGGTGGGTTTTGCGATCGGCATTTCGCTGTCTGCTGCAAATCCGATGATGATGGTTGCTTGTCCTTTAATCGCTTTGGGTGCGGGAATTTTGCTCAAGACTTTGGTAATGTTTCCCAATTACGAAGAAGCAGAACATTTGGATGTTTTAACCTTAATGTCTGACCCTTATGCAAGTCCTTTGCGGGGTCAACCGGCGCAACTGCAAGGCGAATTAATTGGTCGCGGCGATGCGGGTTATACCTTCGGTTCTGATTTGAAATTGCAAGACAGAACTGGAATGATTTATTTGCGCTATGCTTCTCGTTTTGGGCCAATTGGTAATTTTCTGTTTGGCATGAAACGGGTTGAAAGTTTGATTGGAATGGATGTTAGAACTTTGGGCTGGTTCCGCCGGGGTGTTGCACCTTGGATGGATTTGATTCAGCTTGAAAGCGATAGCGGTACGGTGGTTAACAGTTATCACCGCTTCTGGTCTGTTGTGATGGGTATCGGTGCGATCGCGATCGCTATTGCATTTCTATTCGTGTCATTTCCAGCTTAACACTTGACAGGTGAAACCTTTTAAGTTAAATATAATTAAGCTCGACAATTCGAGCTTCTTTTTTTTGTTACATACGGTACTATCTAATTTAATACCCTCTAAATAATCTTTTTTTCAGATCAAAATAGTGAGGTAACTAACCGCTTTCGACGTGTTATCTAAGGGGCGCAATAGCGATATTGTCGCACAGAAAGAAGAAAGGAATAAGTAAAGAAGGATATATAGCGGTTCGACCGAAAGATTCGCGGACGTTGTTGGGTCGAAAGGACCCTATACGTTTAAGTGATTGTATAATCTGTCAATCATACCTCACCACGCTTGAGAAAGGCTATAGATAATCTTAGGGCGGTAAGGAAGTAATTCAGTTACGAGCAAACATGACAATCAAAATTGCTACAATTAGTTTGTTGTTGATAGTATTAACTTTAGCAGTCAGCAACCCCAGCAAAAAAGTTAGGGGTGATTTAACAAAAATGACCGCCCAAACGGCACACCCGGAGAAAACGGAGAAAAAAAACACCGTGCAAAGTATTCTCGATGACAGCGCAAAATTAGAAAAACTAGCTGGCGATTTTCAATTTATAGAAGGCCCGATTTGGCATCCAGACGGCTTTTTGCTGTTCAGCGATATTCCCGCCAACATTATCTATAAATTTGCATCAAACCAGCAAGTTGAGGTATTTCGCAGCCCTTCGGGAAAAGCCAACGGGAATACTTTAGACATAGAAAACCGCTTGCTTACTGCCGAACACGAAAATCGCCGCGTATCCCGCACAGAAAAGGACGGCAAAGTTATCGCATTGGCGGATAGATACGAGGGCAAGCGGCTCAACAGTCCGAACGATTTGGTGGTTAAATCCGACGGCAGCATTTATTTTACAGATCCGTCCTACGGTGTTAGTAAAGATCGGGAAGAATTGGGTTTTTACGGTGTTTACAGGCTGGCACCCGACGGAAAATTAACTTTGCTGGTTAAGGATTTGGTGCTGCCGAACGGCATCGCTTTTTCACCAGACGAGCAAAAACTTTATGTCAACAATTCGGAAGCGGGATACATTGCCGTTTTCGATGTAAAACCGGACGGAACTGTTACCAACCAGCAGCTTTTTGCGGAGTTAAAAGATGCCAGTCAAAGGGGAGTACCCGACGGTTTAAAAGTTGATGTAGAGGGGAATGTTTACAGTACCGGGCCGGGGGGAGTGTGGATTTTTTCGCCGGATGGCAAGCTGTTGGGGAAGATTTCTGTACCAGAGACGGCGACTAATTTGGCTTGGGGAGAAAGCGACCGCAAAACGCTTTACATTACGGCAAGTAAAACTCTTTATCGGATTCGCCTTAAAATTGCGGGCGTGCGGGTTGGAAAATGAGCGAAAATAGGGCGAAGTTGAAAGTAAAGCGGTTTTTATTAGGGGTAATTGACCGGGCATGATATAATCGTAGGTTTGAGAATCAGTCGTTCCCGATTCTTTAATCTCAAATCTCCAATCTCAAATGGTATTAATAGCTCGGTTGCACAAATTTCTAACTGCTACAGTCGATCGCACATCGCGATCGCGCACAATATTTTGGTTGACTTTGAGCTTGACATTTGCTGCACTTTATGGTTTTTTAGGACTCAAGCAAGCCTTCAGGGCCGAGTATATGGTGCAAGACGATGCGAGGCAGCACGTTTTCTGGATGATGCGGTTTGTCGATCCTGAATTGTTTCCCAACGATTTCATTGCTAATTACTTTCAATCAATCGCCCCCGCAGGATACAGCACCCTGTACAAATTAGCTGCAACAGTTGGCATTCACCCGCTATTTTTTCACAAAATATTGCCGCTATTTCTCGGCTTAATCTCCACTTATTACTGTTTTGGCCTGTGTCTAGAAATGCTGCCAGTGCCGATGACTGGATTTATTGCATCTTTGCTTCTAAATCAGCATATGTGGATGACCGACGATTTGGCTTCCACAACGCCGAGAGCTTTTATCTATCCGATATTCCTTGCTTTTTTATATTATTTGTCGCGCAGTTCCTTGCTGCCTTGTTTGGGGGCGATCGCCCTAATCGGACTATTCTATCCTCCTTACGCCTTGGTTGCTGCCGGAATTTTAGTTTTGCGCCTGCTATGCTGGAAAAACGGCGGTTTGCGCTTGTCGGGCGATCGAACTAATTACCTATTTTGCACTACAGGTTTGGGAGTAATCTTTTTAGTAATGCTACCCTATGCCTTAGATAACTCGGAATTTGGCCCAACTTATACCGCAGCAGAAGCGAAGCAAATGGCCGAATTTGTCCCCCGCGGCAGAAATGCTTTTTTTCATTCAAACCCCAAAGATTATTGGCTGACAGGGCGGGGCAGCGGGATGTTTCCCAAGTCGCTGTTTACGCCTGTAACTCACTGTGTCGCATTGTTATTTCCGCTGCTGCTGTTTTTGCGATCGGCTTTTCCCTTAGCACATCAGATTCAAAGCAAAATCTGGCTTTTGCTTCAGCTATTTTTAGCATCCTCGGCGATGTTTTTTGCTGCTCACGCTACGCTTTTTAAGCTGTATCAACCTGGTCGTTATACTGCCTACAGCTTGCGATTTATTGTTGTGTTAATAACTGCGATCGCCCTCACTTTAATTATCGATGGAGTCTGTCTTTGGGCATCAACAACCGCAACAACATTTGATGTAAAAAACCTAGTTGCACTAATTACGACAGCGACAATCGCTATCGCCGTTGTCCTTTATCCCTGCTTGACAGAAAAATTTCCCACCGTCGGGTATGTCGAAGGTAAAATATCGGGTTTGTACAAATTTTTTGAGCAACAACCTAAAGATATCTTGATTGCTTCGATCGCGACCGATACGGATCATTTGCCAACATTTAGTCAGCGTTCTGTTCTGGTGGCAAAGGAATATGCAGTGCCTTATCAGAAAGGCTACTACAGCAAATATGAGCAGCGACTTAACGATTTAATTCGCGCTCAGTACACTCCCGATAGAACTGTATTGCAACAATTCATTAATCAATATGGAGTTGATTTTTGGGTACTCGATAGCAATGCGTTGACTCTTCAGTATTTAGAGGGTTACGGCTGGCTGGATCAGTTTGATACTACACAAGAGGCGATGCTTTATTTCAAACAAGGGAAAATTCCCGCCTTAGCTTCAGCAATGACAAGTTGTGCGGTTTTTCAGAATGAAATTGTAGTGGTTTTGGATGCGTCTTGTATTGTAAAATTGACCGGGAATTAAGACGAGGCAGAGCCTTGGAATATGCGTTCTCAGGAAGAGCCTGGGAACTAGAAAAAACTGTTCGGATTCCTCAGCTACAATTGCTGCATGGAGATTCTGTACGGGCGATCGCCCAATGTGTTATAATCCCGGCAGGAGATAATGGTGCGGGTCAATGACACAAGTTCTCGATCGGGAAATTCTCGATGGGCGAGTGGTGCTCAACGGCACTTGGGAGCAATTCAAGTTAATCCAGAAGGTTTCGGAAGATTCCCCTGGCATAAAGTTGTCTTTTTTTGCAGGGGCGATCGAGATGCTGATGCCGGGATTCCAACACGAAAATTTTTCGGAAATCATTGGTTACTTGGTGACCGCTTTTCTGCTGCAACAAGGTATTAAGTTTTACCCTTATGGTTCAATGACGCAGGAGAAAACGGGAGAAGCTTCAACTCAAGCAGACAAATCGTTTTGTTTGGGAGAACCTAAGTTGATTCCCGATTTGTCGATCGAGGTGGTTTATACTAGCGGTGGACTAAGCAAGTTGCCAAAATATCGAGCTTTGGGCGTGCCAGAAATCTGGTTTTGGGAAGATGGCACGCTGCGCCTGTATCATCTGGGCGAAGATGGCTACGAGCAAGTAATTCAGAGTCAACTGTCAGGATTGGAAACGCTAGATATTGATTGGCTAAGACGCTGCATTTTGATGGGTGAAACTGATTTGGCTGAAGCGGTTAAGATTTTTGGCCAGGGAATTTCGATCGATCGTACCTGACAGCAAGACGTTCGATTTTCCGGTGGAGGCGATCGAAATTTTAGTGGTTTTGGCAACATCTGGAAAAAATAGCATCCCCACATCCCGCACTTCTTAAATAAGTCTGGTTCTGCTGTTGCTGGGAACGAGAAATACAGTCTTTTGTAGGGGCAATCCCCCTGCGGTTGCCACTCCCGATCGGTGATGTTGCGGCTATCGTGCAATTAATGAATCTCCTAAATCAAAGGTGAATACAGATCCGGAGCAAAGTTCGCAGACAATGAAAATTGCACAAAAGCTCGATCGCAAATTATCTTTTCAACAAAAACATGGCAACACTTTACGTCAACCCGCAAACAGGCAGCGATTCCGCAGCAGGCAGCCAATCGGGCCCATTCAAAACTATAGCCCGCGCGATCGCCCGCGCTGCATCGGGAACTGCGATTCAGTTATCACCGGGAACTTACAGCGCTGCTAGCGGCGAAAAATTCCCCTTGGAAATTCCCTCGGGAGTAAAAGTTATTGGCAATGAAACTAATAAAGGTAGAGGCATTCTGATTCAAGGAAGCGGCAAATTTGTCAGTCCCACCGCTGCAAGCCAAAATATCACCATACTGCTAGCAACTAATTCCCAATTGCGCGGAGTAACTGTCACCAATCTCGATAGTCGCGGCACGGGAGTCTGGATAGATTCAGCTTCTCCGACTGTGGCTAACTGCACTTTCACACTTTGTAAGCGCGAAGGCGTTTTTGTCACGGGCAACGCTAATCCTGCGATTCTCGACAACATATTTATGGAAAACTCAGCGTCTGGCGTAATTGCGGCGGGAACTGCTAAAGGAGTAATACGGCGCAATATTTTTCAAAAGACGGGTTGCGGCATCTCTGTGCAAGCTCAGTCGGCTCCTTTGATTGCTGACAACCAAATTTTGGAAAACCGATCCGGTATCGTTTTAGCGGGGGAATCTCAGCCGATTTTACGCAATAATCGCATCGAAAAAAATACGGAAGACGGTTTAACTGCCTTGGATAAATCGCTGCCAGATATGGGTAATGCTCGAGATTTGGGCGGCAATATTTTTCTGAATAACGGTGAATTAGACTTGCAAAACGCGACTGGGGTTAAGATTTCTGCGGTGGGCAATCAGCTCAATGCTTCGCGGGTGAAAGGTTTATTTGATTTGGGCAATGTGACGACGCCAACTCCGACTCCTAGCGGGCTAAAATTCAGCGACATCAGCACGCATTGGGCCAAGGATTTTATCGATCGCTTGGCAAAGATGAATATTGTTAGCGGGTTTCCCAACGGCACTTTTCAACCTTACGAGATTGTAACTAGAGCTCAGTATGCGGCTGTGTTGGCGAAGGCGTTTGAATTGAAACCTCGCCGTGAGGCGACGGTTTTTAAGGATGTGGCGGCGGATTTTTGGGCCAAGGGAGCGATCGACCAAGCTCATCGAGCTGGCTTTTTGGCTGGATACCCCGACAGCACGTTTCGCCCGGAACAGAATTTGACTAGAGTTCAGGCGATCGTATCTTTGGTAAACGGCTTGCAGTTGGCGGGCGGCAACCCCAATTCTTTGAGCGTTTATGTCGATCGAGCTCAGATTCCCAGTTTTGCCACCGACGAGATAGCAACCGCCACAGAGCGCAAAATCGTGGTCAACTATCCCGCGCGCGAAAAACTTTCCCCCGCCCACGACATCACCCGCGGCGAGATATCCGCCCTCATCTACCAAACTCTGGTAGCCGCAAAGCGGGCCGAGCCAATTAACTCTCCCTACATCGTCTAAGGGAATTGGCAGACAAGGGAGAGGATAACTTGGAATACAAAGAACTCACATCTTGCACCGTTCTCGATTAACAGGCTTCCCTAGCCCGTTCCGCGAAGAGTAGATTTTCTTGTGGGGAGTAGGGGTCTGGCAGGAGAGCCCGCCCTGAAAGGATTATTGAGAATGGTGCAATATCTCAGAAGAACCAACCCATATCCCCTCGCACTTGTCTTCGATTGCCTCACTCTCGCTCACTCTCACCCGCTCTCACTCTCGTCGGCTCTCCCAAGTCTTGATTTGCGAGTACCCGAATCGTTTTATGATTAAACATTAAGAAATTAAGCAATCCTTAAGGTTCGAGTGTCAGATTATGGCTAAAATTCAATTTTCTCGGGGTATAGACGAAGAGGCTGTGCCCGAAGTGCGCCTAACCCGTTCTAAAAGCGGAGAGCAAGGCACTGCCACGTTTATCTTTGAAAATCCCAAAGCTCTCAGCAGCAGCAGTACCGAAGACATTACTGGAATGTACATGATCGACGACGAAGGCGAACTCCTCACTCGCGAGGTTAAGGCTAAGTTCATCAACGGTCAGCCTGCTGGTTTGGAAGCTCTTTATATAATGAAAAGTACCGCAGAATGGGATCGATTTATCCGTTTCATGGAACGCTACTCGGAAGCAAACGGCTTAGGATTTAGCAAGGCATAATTGATGGGGAATAGGGCATGGGGCATGGGGTATGGGGCATTGGTTATTGGTTATTAGTTATTCGATCGTGAATAACTAACAACGAACAAATCACAACTAACTAATGACTTCTTCCCTCTTCCCTTGTCCTGATTTCCTCTTCCTTCTTGCTTCTTCCTTTTTCCTTCAACATCTGTTATATGACGCAAATTCCTCATCCCGACTTATCTAAAATAACCGTAAATTGCGCTATCATTACTGTTAGCGACACGCGCTCGGCTGAAACAGACACTAGCGGCTTGTTAACTAAGAGGCTGCTAAAAGATGCGGGTCACTCTGTGGTAGCTTACACTGTTGTTAAAGATGATGCGGCCAAAATTGTATTGCAAATGCAGGCGTTTTCCCAGCGTGAAGATGTAGATGCAATCATTTTTAACGGCGGGACGGGCATCGCTCCCCGAGATACGACTTACGATGTCATGGAGAGTTTGCTCGACAGGATTTTACCGGGATTTGGGGAGATATTTCGGTTTTTGAGCTATCAAGAAATTGGTTCCAGGGCGATCGCCTCTCGCGCCGTTGCAGGCGTGTATCAAGGCAAGTTAGTCTTTTCTCTTCCGGGCTCTAGCAATGGCGTGAAACTAGCTGTGGAAAAGCTAATTTTACCGGAATTAGTTCACTTGGTGACGCAGTTGCGCGGTGGGTGAGAGCGAAAGTTCGGTTAATTGAGGGACAATCAAGCAATATGGGCAGTGGGGAGTGGGGAGTCGGGAGTCGGGGAATGTGGAATTATTGACCTTGACTCGATCATTCCCCTCCTACCGGAAACGATATGAGGTCGCTTTCTTCAATCTCTTCAATCTCTTCAATCTCTTCAATCTCTTCAATCTCTTCAATCTAAAATCTAAAATCTAAAATCGACCAAGAAATTTGGTTACAAATCGTCCGAGGAATCTGTGGAGTAAGAAAAAAGCTCGCTCATCCTCATCGCAAGCCCCCTGGTCGATCGGTGAGGTCGCTTTCTTCAATCTCTTCAATCTAAAATCTCAAATCTCAAATCTCAAATCGATCGACTGGCTGCATTCACCGCAAGAAACGGGTGGCTTTGAGCCTAATCTGCGGCTAAAGTGAGGAAACATCAAAATTCCCTTGACTTAGACTAGATGATTTCGATGAAAAATGCGAGTGTCTGTGCTAGCGAAGATTATCACCGGATTGCTGGGGCGATCGCCTTTATGCGACAACACCACCTAAACCAGCCCAATCTGGCAACTGTGGCCCAACACGTAGGACTTAGTGAATATCATTTTCAACGGCTGTTTACTCAATGGGCCGGCATTAGCCCCAAGCGGTTTTTGCAATATCTGACAGTTGAATATGCCAAGTCAAAAATCACTCAGACTAAAAGCCTTCTAGACCTAACATTGGACGTGAGGCTATCGAGTCCAGGACGATTGCACGATTTACAGCGGATTCCACGTTTATGAAGTACAGTAGCAGCAGTTTGTAAACCAGTTTTTGAAGTGCTTAGTATTCACCAA
>JAUBSN010000015.1:0-105778 GCA_036704825.1 Microcoleus sp. F8-C3
ATTCGCTCGAATAAGGTTTCATTTTTTTCGCTTATGTACTCAATACAGTGTATCATATATACATGGAATCTGCTGTAATTGTTGCACCTTTCCCCGATCGACAGCGAGGCTCCGATCGATATTTCTTTGAGATATCTTCTCAAACCCCCTTGACAACTGCCATACAGGCTTAACTTGTTACCAATGGGGTGGGACTGCGGTAGCCGCCCGGTTTGCGCTGCATCAAGATAAATTCGATGTCGTTTTTGATGACACCTCCGGGCTCATAAGGTTTGCCGAGAAAACTGGTGCCATTCCCCGCTGCTTCTAGGGAAGCATTGGCGATTTTGTACCAGATAATCGGTGCGAGGTTATCAAATCCCAAATGGCGACAGTGTTCCTGAATACTCGCGTGCAGGGGAAATACCATGTGCCTGCCAAACCGCCTGCGGGCAACACAGACATCGCCCACCACAATCACCAGCCGTCCGCCGGGGACTAAAACCCGCCATACCTGCTGCCATACTCGATCGAGCTCTTGCAAAAACTTTTCGTAGTCTGCTATTTCCCCAAGCTGGCTTGGGTTTTTGAGATATTCTTTTAAATTCCAATAGGGGGGCGATGTGACTACCAGATGTACGCTTTCATCGGGAATATGTATCAAGTTTCGGCTATCGCCCTGTAGCAGGGAATGGAAAGATGGCAACCCCTGCACCCGATTCTGAATTTCCTGGATCAACGCCTTATTTTTGCTGATGGCAGGAATGGCGCGTTGCTCGTCTGCTGCTAGTAATGCCGTTGCTTCCTCGGGTACAAGGCTTTTATCTTGTAGCGCTTGTTTCAACGGTTCGGCTGCTTCGTGAGATAGCAACCGAGTTGAAAGATTAACCTTGCTTAAACTCGAAGACTTCATAGATTTGGTACAATAATCATGTTCATCATATCAGCTTTGCGAGCCACAAAAATCATCAGCTCGTTATTTGGTGTTCTTAGACTATAATTAAAGTAGTGCGACTGTTAAAAAAGTAAACTTTTTAGTTACAGCAAGCTTTGGCAATTTCAAATTAGAATCTAAAATTGACTGATGTTACCAAGAGAAGAACTGTTAAAAGGCATTGAAAACCGCGAATGTGTGGCGCGGGCGATCGACCAAGCGGAACAAGCAATTAAAACTTGGGAAGTTACTCTGACTGATTTTATGTCGCCTCCAGAATTGGCGGACACTCTGACTGTATTTAAGCGCTTAACAGACGTGGAATTAGTGGCTTGGGGCGGCTACCCGCAAGCTGAAAGACAAAGAATTGCGATCGCGCGATCGGATATCCCGATCGACTCTGGTAGCGTTAACGTTGCTGCAGTAGAAATTGCTGGCAATTTCTTGTTCGATACAGCTTCTCACCGCGACTTTTTGGGGGCGATGTTGGGTACGGGAATTGTCCGCGAGAAAACAGGCGATGTGATTGTTTTGGGAGAACGCGGCGCGCAAGCCATTGTCATGCCCGAGATGGTAGAGTATTTGGAGATGAGTTTGCAGCAAGTGCGATCGGTTCCCGTACAAACGCGCCGCATTGAGTTGAGCGAACTCAAAATTAGAGAACCCAAAAAGAAAGAAATGACAACCGTGGAAGCATCCATGAGATTGGATGCTGTCGCCTCGGCTGGGTTCGCAATGTCTCGCAGCAAAATGGCCGATTTAATTGACAGCGGCGACGTGCGAGTTAACTGGAAAGACGTTACTCAAGCTAGTTATAATGTCAAGTCTGGAGATTTAATTGCTGTTACCGGCAAGGGAAGATTGGAAATTGGGGAAGTTGCGGTTACTAAGAAGGAACGCTATCGAGTGCAGTTAACTCGATATTTGTAGTTCGGGGAATTTGGAATTGGGATGCGGGTAAGTGCCGGAGTCCGACAGGGCTTGAAAACCCCTGTCTCACAGCGAAAGTCCTCTCAAAGAGGACTGATATCAGGTCCGCTCGAACGACCACAATAAGATTAGTTTGTAGTGAGGAATTCGGGAGCATCTCATATTTGTAAAAACACTTATTCTGGCTCCTGCCTTCTGACTTTTTCCTTCTGACTTCTGACTCTTTCCTCCTGACTCCTGACTCCTGACTCCTAGCTCCAATTTCAAGCGGAGGGCTGCTTTCATTGAGATGTTCCCGAGGAATTCAGTTTTCGGGCTCGGAGGACTAAAGTGCTCAATACAAACATTTTTTATTACGGGCAATTGACCGGAAATGATATTAAGTTTGCGATTCGCGATTATTTAATCTATCTGTGCAGTCGGTTTCAACTCACATCTTGCAGCAATGTCAATAAGGAAATTTTTAGTGGGGGAGGGCGGGTTTATATAACCTGTTTGCTACCTTTAAGCCTGTTGGTGAACCCGCCCCTACAGCTTATTGATAATGCTGCAACATCTCAGTTTCAACCGACTTTCGCTATTAGCCCGGAACTTGAGTTCCGGGCGGGCTTAACTGTAACTTTTTAACGCCGAAACACCTTTTCTACCGACTTTACCAAAAGTTCTCGCGGCATCAATCGAGGCATATTTGCGATGATTTGATTGGGAATTCCCCCTGTGACAACATTAGACTCATTTTTGTCTAAAGCTTTCAAAGCATCTCGCACTACTTCCGCTGCAGGAACGAGTTTTTGTCCGCTGTTAGAAGCCATTGATTTCGGAAATTCAGCTACTGCGAAAAAGTCCGATTCTGTCGGTCCTGGACAAAGGCATAAAACGCGAATTCCTAAATCTTTGTTTTCCGCCCAAAGCGCCTCGCTGAAACTTAAAACAAAAGCTTTAGTCGCTGCATACATTGACAAGTACGGCATCGGTTGAAAAGCTGCGATGGAGGCAACATTGATGATACTTCCCGATTTTCTTTCGCGCATTCCCTGCAAAAATAAGTGCGAGAGTTCAACTAATGCTACAATATTTAGTTGGACCATTGTTAGTTGTTTCGCAAGCGGGCGATCGGCAAAAACACCGTAATCCCCAAAACCCGCATTGTTCACCAACAAATCAACCGTCCAACCTTTTTTAACAACCGCGTCAAATACAGCGTTTGTGGCTCCGGGTGCGGTCAAATCTTGAACGATAATTTCGACTAAAATATTGAATTCCTGTTGCAGTTTAGCAGCTAGCTGTTGCAATTTGTCTGCGGATCGAGCTACCAAGATTAGGTTGTGCTGGCGTTTGGCTAATTCGGCGGCGAAGGCTGCACCAATTCCGCCAGAAGCACCGGTGATTAAAGCAGTTGGCATGAGCTGAATTCGGATTATTCGATCTAAACTTTATATATTTTAACAATTATTGTGACAGGGAACCTGTAAAATAACTAAAAGGAAATAGGTGAGTTTTATGGCGCGTCTTTCCGATCGAGCTTTTGAAATTTTGCGGGCAGAAGTTGACAAGTGCGCGGCGGCTGATAGTCTAGGCGGTGATGTCTACCGACGGATGGTACTCAAGCGGTTGGAGAAGTTACGCTTGCAAAACGGCACTTTCGCATCAAGAGAAGAAATCCGCGATACCTTCAAAGACGAATTTCCCAACTTCAGCGAACAAGCTCTCAAAGCTGCCGTCAAAGCCAACCGCCCGCCCGGATTGTTTAGTAAAATTGTTTTTGCTGGCAGTTTGCTGGGAGGTGCAGCGGGGATAATTTGGCTGATTAACTTGCCTTTTCCGATGATTCGCTGGCCAGTAGCGAACACCATGCCGATATTATTATGGCCGAGTTTTATCAGCATGGATTACAATTACCGGCAGGCGATCGCCCTTGTTGAACAATCCGATCAACTGGTGAATAAAGCCACTGCTGTCGCTGATTTTGACTTGGGCGAAATTAAAGCAAAAGAAGCTCAAAAACATCTCGACGCCTTGCCCGTGTGGTTCCTCGGCTATTACCCAAAGAGGTACTGCTCTTTTTTTAGGTGCCGTTGGCGGTTTACACTCGATGAATTTGAAGCTGCCCGCAAAAATGTCGGGCGGATGGAGGCTCAAATTTTCCAGCAAAAAAATGCTTTTACTCAGTTAAATCAAGTCGAACAAACGCTAAAGGCGGCTAAACAGCAGTATCAGGAAGCCAAAACCGCTGCGGACAGACAAAAAGCGACCGTAAATTGGCAAAGTGCGATCGACCAACTCAATCAAATTCCCGCCGAAACCCTCGCGGGAGAAACAGCTAAGAAAACACTCAAAGCAGCAGAAAGAGACTTTCAAGCAATGGGCGCCGTCGCCACCGGTTCTGTGCAAGCTGACAACTTAATTGAAGCTGCTAAAGAATTTGCTCTCTCCGCCGCCGTCGCCTCCCAAAAACCGCCGCATCCCGCCGCACAGTGGGAGCAAATAGCAGAATTGTGGCAAGAAGCTATTAACAGACTGAAATTGATTCCAGTCGATAACCCTGGCTATCTCGACGCTCAAACCAAACTCGCTCAATATCAAAAAAATTTAGGAATTGCCCAGATTAGACTGCAAGCAGAAAAAGATTCTGCAACAGCTTTGCAAGCAGCTAAAAGCTTGTTGGCCAACTTGCAAAAAGATGTGAATTTTCAAAAGCCCGGTTACTCACTCAGCCAGTTGCAACAAATTATCAATCAATTAGAATCCGTGAAACCCGGGACAACTGTTTATCCCGAATCCCAAAAATGGCTGCAATCGGCTCGCAAAAAACAGCAAGAATGGCAAAAGAATTAGCAGTTGTCAGTTGTCAGTTGTCATATCATGTTCGGTCGATTGACCATAATATCCTGACCGGGGCGGGTTTTTGAGATTGTCAATTATTAGCAAGTATTGTTGGTGAACCCGCCCCTACAGGAAGCACTATCGATCGACCGGACAGGATATCAGTTGTCAGTTGTCAGTTAACAGTCAACCGTCAACTGACAAATTACCAAGTCGGGTCAACATACAAATTAATTGTCACTTGCTTCTTCCCCGAAGGGATGCCGGAAATACAAGCACAAATCGTATCCCCGCCATCAATTTCTACTTCGCAAGCGTGACAAGAACCCATGAGACAGCCGGTAGGAATAGAAACCCCTGCACGTTTAGCTACATCTAGCAAAAGCTCTCCTGCTTCAGCTTCAACTGTCACGTTATCAGGTAAAAAACAAACTTTTGTCATTAATTTTAAACTCCGCTTTAATTAAATAAGTATCCTGGTTGGGGCCGGGGCGGGTTTACTTGTATTGTTGGCTGGTGTTACAGATGTTGGTGAACCCGCCCCTACGGAATTTTGTTTGTTTAACCAGATTTGATGTCATGATTAACCTAAAATATGCTTGATATCTAAATGCTTTTCTACTGTATCTGCTAGAGAGTCTAACAGAGTTTCTCGGTGTTCTCGGTAATTAGGAATACCTGTAGGCAACGCGCGGAGTCCCCGCTGCTGCCGCAAGTGATTTAACCAAGCTCGCCGCCAAGCTCCGTTGTCAAAGATGCCGTGCAGGTATGTACCCCAAATTGATTGAGAAGTATTGACAATGCCTAAACTCTCATCGTCAAATAGCGGTTGAGTCAAATCTGACTCTAGGATTTGCGTTTTTCCTTGATGAATTTCGTAACCGGAAACTGGCAAACCCGGTTGAGGATAGTTAGATGTTACGATTCGTTGGCGGGCTATTTTGTTCGGTGCCATCGCAGTTTTCAAAGGCAACAATCCCAATCCTGGAAATTCTCCCTTTTCTCCCTCAAGGCCTTCTTTATCGGTGATACTTTGTCCCAGCATCTGAAAGCCGCCGCAAACTCCCATGACTGTACCGCCAGCTACTAAATAATTTTGAATAGCTTTTGCCATACCTGTTTGGCGCAGCACGTGCAAATCGGAAATTGTAGTTTTAGATCCTGGTAAAATCACGGCGTCTGGATGGCCTAAACGGTCTTTGGGGCTGACATATTTGACTGTGACGGTAGTTTCCGACTCTAAGGGGTCAAAGTCGGTAAAATTGGAAATTCGGGGCAGGCGGATGACCGAAATATTGATGTCGGTTTGAGAATTGGGAGAACGCCGATCGAGCAAATCGAGAGAATCTTCGGAGGGAAACACTTCGTCTATCCAAGGAATCACCCCAACTACCGGGATTCCCGTTCTTTCTTCTAGCCAAGTCAAGCCCGGATCTAAGATCGATTTTTGTCCTCGGAACTTATTAATAATGAATCCTTTAATTAAAGCGCGTTCTTCGGGGTCGAGCAATTCCAAAGTACCGATAAGGTGAGCAAAAGCACCGCCGCGATCGATATCGACTACTAGCAAAGTTCTAGCCTTTAAATATTTAGCTACGCGCATATTTGTTAAATCGCGGTGTTTGAGATTAATCTCAGCAGGGCTGCCTGCTCCCTCACACACAATCATGTCAAATTCTTGGCTGAGAAATTCTAAAGATTCGCGAATAGCTTGCCAGCCGAGATCGAAATACTGCTCGTAATATTGAGATGCTCGCACATTGGCGATCGCCCTACCCTTGACAATCAATTGAGAAGTCATGTCTCCTTGCGGCTTGAGCAAAATCGGATTCATTTCTACCCAAGGTGCGACGCCCGCAGCCCAAGCTTGTACTGCTTGAGCGTAACCAATCTCTCCGCCGGCCGCTGTGACATAGGAATTCAGTGCCATATTCTGACCTTTAAACGGAGTTACCCGCCAGCCTCGCCGAGAAAAGATTCGACACAAAGCTGCGACGAGTAAAGATTTCCCTGCGTGAGATGTTGTTCCCACGACCATAATTGCTTTCATAATATTAAGGGAGAAGGAAGAGGGAAGTTCGGCAACGGATTCGCTCCACGGATGTAACGGATTTCAGGAAGAAGGAAGTTCGGCAACGGATTCGCTCCACGGATTTCAGGAAGAGGGAAGAAGGCAGAAGTAAAAAGTAAAAAGTAAGAAGTTAACAAGGCAGAAGGCAGAAGGTAGAATAAAAAAAATTCTGGTTTCTACCTTTTGCTTTCTGCCTCAAGATGACGGCTTATCTTCGCCGGATACATTCTCAGACTTTGATTCAGCGGTCGGTTTAGCAGTTTCGACTAAATTCGGATCGGGGTGATTCGGGGGACTCAATTCAGTTTTTTCTGCCTCAGAAGAAAGTCCTTCACCTGTAGATTCGATCGAGATCACTGATACTGAAACCGTTTCCACCTGCACGCTCAACCCAGGTTCTCCCGGTACTTCTATCTCTACAGGCTCTGCTATTTCCACCACGGTCATTTCTATAGATGCTGGTGGGGCTTCTGCTTCCGGTACGCCTGCTGCTGTTGCTTCCGGTTCACCAACCGCAGCCAGCGGTGTCTGGGTTTCCAGAGATACAGCAGGGGCTTCTGCTTCTGCTGCGCCTGCTGCTGCTTCCGGTTCACCAACCGCAGCCAGCGGTGTCTCGATTTGGGCGGAAGATCGATCTTCGATCGGAGTTTCCACTATTTTGTCAGAACTCGCGGTTTCTGTGGCCATCAAAAAGGCCATTGCTTCAACATCGTTGGGAAACGGCACTCCTTCGCTTGTTTCCACAACAGTGTTGTTGGTTTCGGCGGCCACTTCCGCAGCCGCCTCGGCTAATTCGGATTCGAGAATTTGGTCGATACCCGGTGCAGGAGTTGCCGTTATTTTAGATTCAGGTGCGATCGATTCTGGAGTGGCTGAAGGTGTTGGTGCCGTCTGGGAAGTTGCATCAGGCTTATTTTTACCCGCACCTCGTCCCAACATACCGCCGAGACTATTTTTGATATTGCCGAACAGACTTGCGAAACCGCCGGATTTTTTAGCTGGTTTAGGAGGAGTTGAGTTTGCCTCAGAGACTGGCGTCGGTGTCGCCGTTGGGGCTGCCGAACTCGCAGCAGACTGGGACTCTTTAGCCATCGCCCTCCACATCTCGTCAAAATCATCGTCTTCTGGCTGCTGTTTTGCTTCTGGCTGAGCCTCTGCTGGCTCCACACTTGGTGCAGCGGCTATTTCTGAAATTTCTAGAGGTAGAGGTAGAGGAGTGAAGCTGCTGGCTAATTCTGCTGGGGTTGGTGAAGTTTCAGCAGCAGGAGTTTCGACTGAAAACACTGGTATTTCTGCAATTGCAGGTGGTTTCGAGTCGGGAATTTTCAAGTCAGGGGCGATCGCACTTTCGGCCGTCGGATCGATCGAACTTTCAGCAATACTTTCAGCTATGGGGGGAATCGCCGGCTGTTCCTCTAGCTTTACCTCGCCCTTATCTAGAGTCGGTGCTGGAACCACATCAGTTTTCGGTTTGGGCGATCGGACAAACTTAGGTTTTTTCGGTGCTGCGGGTTCTTTTTTCTTGGCAAACAAGCCAGCCAACGGCAAGCCGGCGGCAGCCAAATTCGCCGACTGAGGAATCGGCGTTTGCTCGGCAACGGGCGTCACCTGTCGGCGCAGAGTCAGAGTTTCCCAGGCAAACCAGCCCAACATCGCCACGCCCGCCATTTGACCAAGCAGGAGAGCACCAGTAATTCGTCCCGCACAAGCCCATAAAATTAACGCATAAAAAAGCCCTACCCCGCTCCAGGTAAAATCGCTTTTGCGGTGCACTTCTGGAAAAAAGAAGGCCGCCATGTAAATACTGAAGCTGCCCAGACCGACCGCCAACGCCAGAATGTATGCAAGCATCTTGTCGGTACCTCCGCTGTGTCAAATAACTTCTACGCGCTAATTCTACCTTTGAGAGAGACTCAACGGCTTCTTTCTCTAGGACAATTCTCGATTTGGAGGGAAATTCGGCACTGAAACTGTGTACGGGATCGATCGGGATGTTGACGGTAGAAGTCCGAGCCAATATTTTCCCACTCTCCCCCACTTCCCTCTCCCTTCCCCCCCCTATCCCCATCACCCCCTATTCCCATCACCCCCCGTTCAGGCGTGATATGTGTCACTTAACAATGCCCGTGCGATCGCACCAAGGGACTGAGGATGTTTATATGTTGTAGGTGTAAGAGGAATTATGCCCTAGGGCGTATGTATTGGAGACAGTGCCATGTTAGAAAAACTATTATTAGCGGCCGGCTTAACCTTATCGCTTCAAATATTTCCCGGACTAAGCACTTCCGCGAAATTACCGAAAAATTTGGTATTGCGCTCGATCCATCGCCCGGCTCAAACCGTGAAACTTCCCATCGTTGCAGTACCTGCGGGCATCAAGCCTCACGTCCAATCCTAATGATACGTGCCATATAATACGTGCAAGCGCGATCGGACTTAGGCAGAGGCTTTCTATAATATTTTTTTCGAGCTGTTCTATGTTTTATGTTACCGTTCACAACTCATCAGTTTGTAGTGAGGACTAAATTTCTCATTAATATCACCTAATAAGGACTAAAGCCCTTACTACAAACCGCAGGCCAATAATTAGTAGCAGATAGAACATTAATTCCCATAACATACTAGACAAATCTCAACATTAGGTTGTGTCACAGACACATTCAAACCTTAAAAAACTTGGGAAACCTTGAGTAAAGGCTCCAAATAGATATATGATGTCAGATTAAGCTTAAAGCTAATAAGCACATTGACTATTAAATCAAGGAAAGTGAAAATGGGACTTAGCGATATTCTCTTGAATGAAAACAACAGAGAAACTTTTGTTGATGACTGTGTAAAGTTGATAGACCAACAAGTTGCAGCAGCGTCCGGCTTGGGTGGTCTGGCTCTTAAAGCTGCCTACTCTACGGTCAAGGGGATACGGGCTGACTATTGCGCCCAAGTCGTAGATCAACTTCTGCCAGAAATCTCGATCGCACTCGATCCGATGTGGACTGAAGCGAAAAACAATGGCAACCCAGTAGAATATCTGACCCAAAGAAAAGCTGAAGTAGCAGACGAATTGCTCCAAATCAGCGACAAAAGAGTCGAGAACAGCACAAGGTCGATGGTTAAAGGCGCCTATGCCAAACTCCGCCCCTCAGCCAAGACTTACGTGGAAAAGGGAGTACCGGATTTAGCCGAAATTATTAATAAACATAGTGCGGCATCATAAGTGAGCAACGGCTAAAAAAAAGAATAGCCAGATACCCGGCTTCTTCCAGAAATCGGGTATCTAAAAGCAGGCTTATTCGCAAGTTTGCAGTTAGGAAGGAAAGTCCTAATTTTAGGCTGATCCATTGCCAATTACCCATTGATTTGCAGCCAATATTTTCAACATCGCCTGTCCGGTAATTCCCAACCCCAAAAACATTACAAACATCGCACTAATCGCAGGCAAAAATTTGACTGCTGTTATCTGTTTTGGCAGTTTATCAAAATTCCGTTTGGCATAAACTAAGATTAATCCGATCGCACTCAGCACCAAAGCCAATCCCAAACTAAAGGCTACCACGAGCGTCATCCCCAAACCAACATTCCCCAAAGCCGACGCGCTCAACAGCATCACCAAAGCAGAAGGACAAGGCAACAAACCGCCAGAAATCCCCAACGCCAATAAGCTTTTCCAAGTAATAGCAGAACCGTCAGCACCGGGCGGCAAGTGCGAGTGAATCCGCCCGTCTCCGTGATGGTGGTAGTAGTGAGATATATCGGGTTTTACAGGCTTAAATTCTCGCTCCCAACTTCCTCTACTCAAAAGATTTACTGGTTCTTCACATTCCGCAGTAAGGACTTTAGTCCTGAGAAACCAGTTTTTATGATTAAAAATTTTAATTTTGATTTTTTTGAGAACTTCAGTCCTCACTACCAACCTCGTCTTAATTTTTGATAAGAGTAAGTTAAACCCGATTAAGGCTACTAATAAACCTGAGATTAAACTCAGCCAAGGATCTAATTTGTCTGGGTCGATTAAGTTAGAAGCAAACAAAGTAATTCCGCCCACAGCAAACACGCCCGCAGTGTGAGTAATTGTAGTCGTCGCTGCTAGAAATAAAGCGTGTGCCGGAGTAGCCCGCGCACCCACTAAATAAGCGCCGACTATGGTTTTTCCGTGTCCGGGCGACATCGCGTGCACGCATCCCCAAGCAAATGCTCCCGCTACTGCTAGCAGCAAACTCCAACCTGAATCCCAGATTGATTCCTTTCCTGCTAACAAAAACTCCCGATTTTGCGGCGTAAATACAAAGCTTTTTACAGCACCTGCTTGCACGATCGTAGCTTGACAGCTAGCTGTCACCACTCCGGGCAAAAACAGATTGTAATTAATCCGCAATTTCTCTGGTTTGGAGATGGAAATTGAGTCAGGTAAACCGGGGGTTGTATTTTGAGAAGGTGCGGGCCAGGTGTAGTTTAAGATTAAGGTGCTGTGGGTATTCGGCTGCTGGATTACACTGGCGCTTTTAGCTGATATTTCTAGCGGTTTTACTGCTACGGAGCCTTGAATGTTACTGCTGTTGGTAATGCGAACTTGTTGGCTGAAAAACTTTTCTAGCTGTGTTTGGTGGCTGCGAATTTCAGCAGGTTGTAGCTGGCTGTCTCGATTGTCGTCGGCGAAGTTTGTTAAGCCGGTTGGGAAAGTTAATGTTATTTCGGTTTGCAAATCGTTGACTACTATTTCTGCTACGGATAAGTCTGACCAGTGCGAGTAAACTGGTCGGGTTGAGGTTGTTAGTAATAATGAAAGTGTTAGGAAGAATAGGATGAATAATTTTAAAATTCGGTTCTTTTTGTACTGCATAAATATTTTTTTCGGTATTTTGTTTTGTTGTTGGTGAGTTTTTAGGTGATCGATCTTTTCGTGACTCTCACAGTCCGCCGGGGATTGAAATCCCCGTCTCATAGCGAAAGTCGGTTGAAACCGACTAAAAGATTTTCTACTTTTTAGTGAAATCTTTTAGTCCTATGCAAGAGGATTTAAGCTTTCAACCCCTGGCGGATTGACGGAGTTGCAGCTATTAGTTAATCTCAAAATTCATAGCTTCCCAAGCCCAATGCTTGGCGGGATCGATCGTCAAAACTCGGGTCAATTTCCTTGGACTTTTGAAAATAAGCGCGAGATTCAGCATCCTTACCTAAAGTCCGGGCGATCGCACCAGCCCGGTAAAACATCCCCGCATCCCGAATCCCCGATCGCACTATTTCGGCCATCACTCGATCGGCTTTTTGCCATTCCCCAGCGGCGGAAAGCGCCCAGGCTAAAGTATCCAACGTCACAGCATCCCTGCGAATTTTCACCTCATCCTGCATTAACTCCAGCGCTTCCGCGACATCCTGCGATCGACCTTTTTCCAGCAGCAAACTCGCCAAATCGCGCCGGTGTCCGAAACCGCCAGATCCAGAAACCTGTTCCTGTCGCAGCCCCGCTTCTGCTTTGTCGCGAAGTCGCCGGGATGCGATCGCATCTCCCTGCAACTCCTTCACCCTCGCCATACCGCGATCGACAGTGCGATCGAACACAGTCGCCACTGGGCCAGAATAGGCCGAAACCTTGCTGTAATAACCTTCCGCCTCGCGATAATTGCCCTGGCGCGTCTCCAAATCCGCCAAATAAATCAGCGCCAGCGGGTATCGCGGCACCAACCGCAGCGCCTCCAAAAACAGCGCTTTCGCCTGCACAAACTGCCCGCGACGCGCGTAAAATCGACCCAAGAGCGATCGGGCCCGCGCCGAACCCGCCACCTCTCCCGGTTCCTCCGCCGCCATTGCTTGGCGGTAATCCTGCAAAACCTCAGCATCTCGGCCCTGAGACTCTCTCACTAAAGCTCTCAAAGTGAGAGAACCCAAGTTGGGAATCCGTTTAACTAAGGCTTCTGCGGCTGCATTTGCCTCGCTTACTTTACCCATCGCTAAGTGAGAAGTA
Organism: Microcoleus sp. F8-C3; assembly: GCA_036704825.1. Taxonomy (GTDB): domain Bacteria; phylum Cyanobacteriota; class Cyanobacteriia; order Cyanobacteriales; family Microcoleaceae; genus Microcoleus. The sequence continues at coordinate 12,697 of JAUBSN010000015.1, forward strand.
ACTTCCAGGGCGATCGCATCTTCATTATCAGAACCCACCTGTTTAGCCAAGCGCAAAGCAGTAGCAAAATCGTGTCTGGCCTCAGCAATTCGAGCTAAAACTAACAGCGCACCTTTGTTGTCAAAAGGCAAATCGGCGATCGACCTTTCAGCCGCCTGTTCTGCCAATAAAAACCAACCTCCCTCCCCAGTAGCGCGAGCCATTTTCAAATAAGAGCCCGCCAGCGCCGCCCGGTTCAAACCGCTGCGAGAATCAACAGCCAATCGCTGCTGGTAAAAAGCAATCTCTTGCTGAATTGCTTCCTTTTGATTGGGATTATTTCTCAAACTTTCCGAAAAATGATATCGGTAATTAGCATCGAGATTTTCGGGGCTTCTGTTAAAAAACTTATCGGAAAGCCAGCGAAAATTAGGAGGTAAATTCACTACTACCATCCCAACTAAAGGAACTATTATCAGCAGCCAATACGAGAAAATATCCGCTTTTATTTCCTGTTTAATTTTAGTTTTCATACATCCGCGTTAATCAGCGTTCATCTGCGGTTCAAAAAAGTATTTTCAATATGTCATTAGCCAATAAGCAATGACTAATGACTAATGACTAATGACTAATGACTAATTAGGCAAAGCCAAATAAGGAAAAGTCGGTTCTAAAGGTTTGTGTCCCTGAGCCGGATTTCCCGGAGTTCCGTTATATGAAACGTTATCGCCAACCGGAGAACCCACCAAAGCTCCCAGAGTGATATCAATAACGTCGTCCATCAGCATACGACCTCCGATCAAACTTCCCTGAGCATTTGTAGCGCTAGCGTAGCCGCTGGTTTTTGTGGTATCGATCCGCATGACATCGGGTAAGAAAGCTCCGGCGATCGCATTTGGATCGACATTATCCCGACCGTCCAAAAGATCCACAGCATTGAGAGTAGCAACAGCTTCCTGCCGCACCGGAGCAGCAGCAGCGCTCAAATCCGCTCTCGGAGGAATATTATTGAATGCTTCCAGATAAGCGGGAGAAACTATCAAACCTTCATTAATTGCAGGTCTCGCTAAACGCTCGAATTGTTTGAAACCGCCAGCTCCATCGCGAATCGAAACTGTTGACCAAACATCAAAAACATTCGCCCCAGTTCCTGCTTGCAAAAATGCTTTGGGAACGCGCACAGCAATTGTATTGACGTTGTAACCTTTAGTAAAGTCGATCGCTTGATTCGGTTGTTTGAAAGCAGTGCGCGGCCCAGTTCCCAAAGCGGCGGCGCGAACTCGGAAAAATTGTTCTACATCGAAGAAAAACGGGTCTTCCCGCAACCCGGCAAATACAGTCAAGTTAGAACCGCCCACAGGTACTGTATTCAAAACAGCATTAGAATTCAGCGGAGTTGTGGCAATTAGCCCGCCGTTAACTGTAGTCTTAGCAACAGTCTCCGAGCCGCCGCGAACAACAGTTACAGCTACCGCTTGCATACCTTGATTGTTAGGCGGACTGAAGGCAAACCGCAAGATAATATCAGAGCGTCCAGTAGGTGTAGAATTCACGTCACCTACCTGCGTGATGTGAAATTGGTAGAGGGCTGTAGTGCTGAAATAATATTGATAGCGGGCTACAGACCTGGGATTTGAATTCATGGTAAATACTAAATCCCCGTCCGCAGCACCGGAGTTTTGGTCTTTTTCGCGATATACGTAGATATCTGTTAAATTGACAGCGCGACCTTTGATATCGACTTCGCCGTCGTCGTGGTCGGAAGCGGCAATTATCCCAGGAGTTAATACAACAATTAGAGCTACTTCAATAGCTAGTATGGTTCGGCGAAGTTTTTTTGTGAGCTTCACAGTTAGCACCTTTATTTTACTGAATTTTTTGCACAAATCAATGGTAAATAACCCGCATTCGCGGGTTTTACTTTTGTAGCAACAGGTTGAAATATGTCAACCTGTTGCGCTTTTGCGCTGTTGCTGATCCTTCTTCTATTGGTGGTATACGAAGGTTTGGCAATTTTGGATCTGTGCTGCCAGATTAATTTATGTAAAAAAGTGTGTTATTGAGGATTTACTCGTTCCCGGACTATGCTTGGAAATGCCCGATTCGAGACAGAGCCTTTCTCGATCTAGTGGAGCCAGAGCATCGCTTAGGAATGACAATTAAATAATTTACACATATTTGTGAGATGGGCGTCCCGCCCGTCCAAAAAGGAGGGGCGGGACGCCCATCCCACAAGAACAATAAATTGTCAGTTCTTTAATTGTCATTCCTAAGTGTCAAAAAAATTACTAATCAGGTGGTAAAATTCAATATAACTTGGGATTTTTACAATTCAAAGCACGACAAAAATAGCCGGAAAAGGCATACTCCCGCTTGTACCCCCAACTTCAAACTTACAATTATGTTCTGTAGTGATATACGCCGAATTGTTAATTTTGGATCTGTGCCGTCAAAACAAAAATTTTGGGTACACTGAAATGACAGGCCAGAAGTCAGGCGATGAATCGCTGCTTTTAGTGCAGATTGCCCGGAAAGACCAAACGGCATTAGCTAAACTTTACGATCGCTACGGTCGCCAAAGTTACGCTCTCGCTTACAAAATCCTGGGTTCGGTAGAAGAAGCTGAAGAAGTGGTACTGGATGTTTTTTCCCAAATTTGGCAAAAAGCAGCAACTTACAATCCTTCTCGCAGTCGAGCAGATACCTGGTTGTTCATGCTGACCCGCAGCCGTTCCCTCGATCGCTTGCGAGCGATGCAGCGAAATGTCCGGGCTGCTGAAGCTTGTCGGGAAGATGCGAAGGTACCCATCTCTAGCGTTCCAGAACCGATGGAAGATGCAATGTTTAAAGAACGCAGCGAACAAGTCAAAGCAGCCTTAGAAAAACTGCCAAAGGAACAGCAGGAGGCGATCGAACTCGCCTACTACCAAGGCTTGACTTGCGCGGCGATATCAGCTAAAACTGGTATCCCGACAGGTACAATCAAAACCAGAATTCGGTTGGGTATTTCCAAATTGCGTCAAGCTTTGAGCGAACAATTTTAGATGGTCAAAAAACAAAATTTAAGTTGTTTAACATCAATCTAAAATTCAGGCATCTCCAATCATCCATCTTGAGTGCGAGGGCAACAGATAATCTCAAAATTAAAATCAACTTAGGTGGAATTACAATTAATGGCGGAGAACAGATGGAAATGATGCCAGACGAGGAGTCTATCATCCTTGCAGCCCTTCAAGCTCTCGATATCCTCGACGAGTCAGAACGCGGCGCATTTGCAGAGAAATTGAAAGAATCCGCAGAACTTACAAGTGAATTAGCGGCTTTTGAATCAACAATTGCCGCGATCGCCTACACAGCCCCCCCAGTGTCCGTCGCCCCAGACCTCAAAAACCGCCTGTTCCAGCGCATAGCCGAACTGCCGCCAACCCCGCCAGAATCAGTCAATTTAAAGCCCGTTGTTACGTCCCCAACCGAGAACAACGCTCCATCTTTAATCGTGCGATCGAACGATGTCAAATGGAAATCTTATGAAGTTCCGGGAGTCTCGTTTGGCAAGCTTTATATTGACAAAAAAAAGCGCGAAATTACCTGCTTGATGCGACTAGAACCGGGAGTAACATTTCCCCTGCACCGACACGCGGCTTCGGAGGAAGTGTTTGTATTAGAAGGAGACTTAATTGTAGAAGGGGAAATTTGCCATCAAGGCGACTATATTCGCTCGCTTCCCGGTTCCATACATTCGCCCCTCACACAAGGGGGATGTTTGCTGTTAATGAAAACTTCCCTAGACAACGAAATGTTCGTCTGATATTATGTCGGTTAAATGGTCGGTAATAATTGTTTTTAGCTTGATGGGCGGGTTTATGTAGATTTTTAGTTAGAATTACAAATTGTTGGTGAAACCCGCCCCTACAATTATTTTAGTTAATTTACTGGACGTGATATGACCCCGCAACACCCGGATTCATCCGCGTTAATCTGCTGTTAAATATCCCAACTAGATCAGGTAAGTGCTATGCTAAATTACTGGCGTTTAACTGCTGTTATGTCCGCCGTTTTTATACAATTTGTACAGCTCGACAAAAGCGCGATCGCCCAAGAACGCGAAGGATGTTTTCTTGTCAATGCAGCGGGAGAAGTAATTAATTTAAATTTGTTGTGTTCGCCTCAAGAATCAGACATTAAGCTGACAGGAAACGATGGCAAATTTCTCGAAGACTACAAACGCTTAGCAAAAAGCTACTCTCCAGAAGCCACGGACAATTTGCTGCAAGCAATCCAAAGGGCCCCAGGTCAAAAAATTGCGGCCGCTAAAAGAATGTGTGCGGAAGCAAAATCGGGAGTTTCTCTGCCGGAAGTTAAATTGAGAGCGATCGGGCAAGCTGCGAGTATCGAAAATCCAACTGTCAAAGAAAGTTTTCTCGCCGATGCCGATATTATTACCACCCTTGCCGCCAACCATTATTGCCCGGAATTAGCCAGTAAGTAATATCATGAAATCTGTAGAGACACGGTAAGGAAGCATCTTAGTTTTGATTTTACAGGAGTGCAAGGGGGACGTTCGCACTCCTAAAAAACGCTTTTTACAAAACTGAGATTCTACCACGGTAATGCCGCGTCTCTACTTGCAGTTACAATATTAATTGTCCTCTTGTCGCGCAACGATCGATGAAATTACCAGACATGAGATGAAACATTTAAAATCAAGTTCCGCCGACTTGCGGGATTTATTCAAAGACAGCATTACAGTTAAATATCTCGCGGAACCGCTGAAAGCTGTCCCCGCTTGCGAAGACGCAGCCAAATTGCGATCGTGGATGGAAGCCCGCGATTTTGACGTGCTCGGCATTGAAGAAAACGGCACGGTTTGCGGCTATGTAGAACGATCGCACTTAAAGACAGGCAAGTGCAGCGACTACCAGCAAATTTTTCACCCCTCACAATTAATCGCCGCTTCGACTCCTTTGATGGAATTGCTGCCGCTGCTGCGAGAAAAACCGAGATTATTTGTATTGGAAAGCAACAGGATCGACGGGATCGTTACCTGCGGCGATTTACAAAAAGCACCGGTGCGGATGCTGCTGTTTGGATTGGTGACGCTTTTGGAAATGAATTTATTGCGGATCGTGCGGATCTACTTTCCCCAAGATTCTTGGCAAAAATTCCTTAAGGGCGATCGCATCTTAGCAGCAAAACACCTGTGGGAACTGGGGCGATCGCGAAATGAAGCAATTGACTTAATCGATTACCTGCAATTCTGCGACAAGCGAGATTTAATCCTGACTTCTGCTGAAATAGTCGATCGGCTGGGGCTCAAATCCAAACGCTACGGAGAGCGTTTTTTAAAATCAGCAGAAGCATTGAGAAACAAATTAGCTCACGCTCAAGATTTAATCAACGGTTCTTCTTGGCCGGAAGTAATTTTTTTAGCTCAGGAAATAGAAGCGCTTTTGCAGCGCTGCGAAGAAATTGAAATGGCCGCACCCGCTGAATTAGACAGCATTTAAAAAATCAGAAAGGTTCGAGACTAAGGAATGAAAAATCAATAACTTGCACAATTAAACCCCAGAAGCCTCGATCCAAGGTAAACTATTGCTCTATTAGTCACCTTATTTATTTTTCATTCCTTAGCAATTAGGAAGCTAATTTAACGGAAAATTACGAAAAATTCAGAAAAAACGATCTGCAACTTTTCCAGAACTCCGACTTCAAGAGAGTGCCGGGAGCATCTCAATGAAAGCAGCCCTCCGCTTGAAATTGGAGCTAGGAGTCAGGAGTCAGGAGTCAGCAGGAAAGAGTCAGAAGGAAGAAGGAAGAAGGCAGGAGCCAGAATAAGTGTTTTTACAAATATGAGATGCTCCCAGAGTGCCGACTTCTTTAAGCAGTCGGCACTATATATTAATCTCTCTTACGAGCAACTATGTGAAAAATATGCCAGTGTTTTTCCTCCCCTAGCGCCGTTACTCCCGGATGTTCTTCTTCGTCAAACCACTCAATCTCAAAGGACTTTAGCAGCACTTGAATTTGTTCGCGAGTATGATGAGTGCGATCGGGATAAACAGCCCATGAGTCGCGATCGCCAAACAATTGACCGCAGAAATATCCTCCTGGATTTAGCGATGTAACGATCTTTTCCCAAAGATGGGGGAAATCGGCGGGCTGACAAAAAGGAAGGCAAAAACTGGCATTGATGAGATCGATCGATTGAGGCAAAGTTAAGGTTTCAAAACGCATCAATTGAGTTTGCAGCAGATCGCGTTGAATCGGACGATCCAGCAGGCGATCGAAGGCATTTTGTTCCCTGTCAATCGCTAAAACCCGCCAGCCTCGACGCAGGAGTTCCACCGTATCTCGTCCATCGCCACAGCCTAAATCTACAGCGAATCGAGGACGATCGAGCAACGGTTTCGTGTCAAAAATTGACAAGGCTTTCAGCAAAGTTTCATGCGGCGGGCGACCTTCCACCGCTTGATAGTAAGTCACCCAATTCTGTTTCATCTTCTTCTTCCTCCTCTACAAATTTCCCCTCTTCTTCTGGCTCTTAATTTTTAATTTTTAGTTTCCTGTTAGTATACTGAGGAACCCAGCCTTGAGCGCTGGTGTAATACTGCAAGGCTTTCAAGTACAGAGACGGAGTGAGATAAAACCAATGTTCGGTATTAGCTGGCACTTTAATGTATTCTTCAGCTTGCAGCATTAATTGTACCTGAGAGCCGTTAGAATATACAAACCCAAAAACGCATTCCCCAGCTAAAATGTGAAGAACTTCTGCATCTGTGTGGGTGTGAGTGCGATCGCTTTGAGTCATCAGCGCGTAAATCTGCTGCGAACCTGGATGCAGCACTTTTAAGTCGCACCACTTATATCCGCTGGCGCGCTTAAACTGTTCAAACTCGCTATTAAATGCTGCGAGAATCTGCTGTTTTTCTGTAACATTGAGAATGTCTTGAACGAGCAGTTCTTGAAACGCCGAATTTTTGTTTGCGGGCAGGGAATCGATCTCAATATTTAAAACGGCCAGTTGATTCGCGATCGCCTGGATATCCGTATATGTTCTACCGTCTTCTAGTTGCAGAACAGCCATATTACCACCTAATGTTTTGAGCTTTGAGGAAAATTTAGTTTCCATTTTTAAGCTGCTGTTTTAAGCTTTCGTCAAAAACTAAACTCCTGCTTATTTTCAATAATAGCCGATCGCTAAAATCCTATATCTACCTTCACAATCATCAAAGAATTACCACACATGAGAGGATTTGTTGAGTTATTTAAGTTTTATTTCTAATTCTCAGAGTCGGGCTGGGAATGCAGATCCATAGGCTGTGCCTATTTGTTAGGGTTCGCTGTTTAAACGGGCGATCGGTAGAACACCGCCTACAGCATGAAAAGACAGAAAGACAGGCTCAATCTATAAAATTCCCGTCAGATTAGCTTACAATACAAGACTAAACCTCAAAATTACGGCGCAGCCTAATTGCTGCTACTTTTATGTCTCTACCTATAGTTGCTATTATTGGACGCCCCAATGTAGGCAAATCGACGCTAGTCAACCGTTTAGCCAACACCCAAGACGCGATCGTCCACGACGAACCGGGAATCACGCGCGATCGCACTTACAGACCGGCTTACTGGGGCGATCGGGAATATCAAGTCGTAGACACCGGCGGGTTAGTATTCGACGACGAAACAGAATTTCTGCCTTTAATTCGCGAACAAGCAATTGCTGCCCTGGCAGAAGCCAGCGCAGCCATTTTCGTAGTAGACGGACAAACCGGGCTCACCGGCGGCGACGAAGCGATCGCATCTTGGCTGAGACTGCAAAAAGTCCCAGTCATTCTCGCCGTCAACAAATGCGAATCGGAAAAGACAGGACTCACCCAAGCAGCCGACTTTTGGCAATTGGGACTGGGAGAACCTTACCCTATTTCCGGCATTCACGGCAACGGCACCGGCGAATTGCTAGACAAATTAATAACTTATCTTCCCACGGAAGTATTATCGGCAGTTGAGGAAATTAAAGTAGCAATTATCGGTCGTCCCAACGTCGGCAAATCGAGTTTGTTAAACGCATTTCTCGGAGAAAACCGCGCCATAGTCAGCCCGATTTCCGGCACAACCCGCGACGCGATCGACACCTTAGTAGAACGCAACGGTAAAACCTACCGCCTGATCGACACAGCCGGAATTCGCAAAAAGAAAAACGTCGAATACGGCGCAGAATTTTTCGGGATCAACCGCGCTTTCAAAGCCATCCGGCGGGCCGACGTAATACTGCTAGTAATTGACGCAATTGACGGCGTTACCGATCAAGACCAAAAATTAGCCGATCGCATCAGCCAAGAAGGTCGCGCCTGCATCATAGTCGTCAACAAATGGGATGCCATAGAAAAAGACTCCGACACCATCTACGAGTACGAAAGAGAAGTCAGAACCCGACTTTATTTCCTCGACTGGGCAGAAATGATTTTTGTTAGCGCCATGAGTGGACAGCGAGTTGAAAAAATCATTGAATTAGTAGACAAAGCCTCCGACGAACACAAGCGCCGCGTCCCTACCGCCGTCATTAACGAAGTCATAGAAGAAGCCACAACCTGGCACTCAGCCCCAGTTACCCGCCAAGGAAAACAAGGCAAAATCTATTACGGTACTCAAGTGCGATCGCAGCCGCCGACAATCGCCCTATTTGTCAACGATCCCAAACGCTTCACCGAAAATTACCGCCGCTACATGGAAAGCCAATTCCGCAAACACCTCGGCTTTACCGGTACACCAATGCGGCTGCTTTGGAGAGGCAAAAAAGTTCGTGCCACTGAAATGAGTACAACAAATAGAGCACTGCGCGTGAAGTAATTCTAGACTTGAGATTAAAGAAAAAACGCAGTTTAATGATATAAGCAAATTGCGTTTTTTTCTTTTCTCTTCCTTCTTTGTCTTGCTTCGCCTCCTTAGCGTCTTCGCGGTTCAATGAATTAGATTTCTTGTAGGAGTCATTTTTTGATACATAAACCGCAGATATAAGGCAGATAAACACAGACAAACGCAGATTATTTCCAGATAATTTTGGAAGGAATGCAAGAGATATATTGATATTATTAAAAATCTCAAATCGACAACATGGATTTACTTCGATCGCTCCCCATAGGACTTTACCTAGAACAACCAGTAACCTGGCTTCACCGGCTAGACTCCCGCGTAAAATTAGCTTGGTTGATGACATTTCTGATTGCACCAATACTCGCCAATCCCATCTGGCGGTTGATGCTAGTAGGAATGTTAATCTTACTGACACTAACAGCAGCAATTCCCCTGCGCGTGTGGAAACAGCAAATGGGAATGCTGCTGCTATTCTGCCTATTAGTATTTGGTCTCAGCGCGATCGCCCCCGACGGACTCCCCGCAGAACACCAGCCGCGCATCCCCGCTGACGAATTAACCTTTTCCCAACAGCCCGCAAATCTTCGAGCCCCTCAAGAACCCAAACCCTGGTACCAACGTTTTAACTTAGGCTTAAACTCCCCGATCCCCAATCCCAAAGCCCAAAGCCCAAATCAACTTCCCCAGCCCACAAACTACCGTTACGTTGTATTCAAACAAGGCCCGATTAAAATCACTCGCAAATCCCTAGATTTAGCGATCAACGTCAGCACCCTATTTTTCACGGTAATTTACAGCACCAACCTCTACCTTCTCACCACAGCCAGCGAAGAAATCACCGCCGCGATTGAAAACTTAATGCAGCCCCTGCGCCGCTTGAACTTGCCTGTTACCGAAATAGCCTTAACATTAACTTTATCTTTGCGGTTCATTCCCCTAGTATTGGAAGAAATACAAAATTTAGTGCGATCGGTTAGAACCAGAGCGATAAACTGGAAAAAACTCGGATTTCGCAGCGCCGCTCAAGTGTGGTTGATGATAGCCGAGCGGCTGTTAGAAAACTTGCTCCTGCGAGCTGAACAAATAGCCAGCGCCATGAAAGTTCGCGGCTTCACCAGTCCCGATCGACACCGTGTAGAATGGCACCAGTTGCAATTGAAAATCCGAGACTGGATCGCTCTCGGCTGCTTGATCGTCCTCTGGAGTGCCCGCTTGGTTTGGGGGTGGGACAGTTAAGATTTTAGATTTTAGATTTTAGATTTTAGATTGAATAATATTGAAGGATTGGGAATGACTGATTCGAGCGGGGTTTGGAACACCGGCCTACATTTGAGTAAGTTGTGTGTAGTACGTGACAGTCCTGCTAAAGTAATGGAGACAAATATTTAGAGAACCAAGACCTTGAACATCTATCTTGGGACAGATATCGTATATGTTCCGCGCATACAAGCGGCATTAGATCGGTTTGGCGATCGCTTCCTGGAAAAAGTTTACACAGCCGCCGAACAAAGGGATTGCGGGCAACTAAATTCTCAACACAGCAGCATTAAAGGTAAAATGAATCGAGTTTCCTGCAACCAACTAGCGGGGCGCTGGGCAGCAAAAGAAGCCGTTGTCAAAGCTCTAGGCACGGGATGGCGGGGAATACGGTATGCAGATGTGGAAATTCGGCGCTCCGAAAACGGTGCTCCAAATGTACAACTCCACGGAACCGCAGCAGCACGAGCCTCTGTTTGGGGAAGTTGCCAGTGGCAATTGAGCCTCAGCCACGACGGAGACTATTGCACGGCTACAGCGATCGCCCTTTGTACCCCGCCGTCAAACAACGCCGTCGGGCGATCGAGCGAAACTAAAATCTAAATCTTTAATCTAAAATCGATCGATTGTGAGCGTTAATGACTACCGAAACTTACCTGAATCATCCAAACTTTGGCCTCCTCTTCAGGGTATCCCAGGTTGAAGACAGCCAAGAATTATTTACCACCCTATACGCCCAACGCCTGTTTTTTTTGGTGACCAACGGCCCAGGCGGGCTGAGATTTGAACCAATCAGCCGCTCCGACGCTCGCCTCATGGTCGAGATTCGCCTGCGAACCCTGCGTCGCAGCGGTCAATATCAAGAGTACGACCAATTGCAGACCATTCACCAGCGCACGTTTCAATAACGTAAATCAGTAATTTGGTAATTGGTAACAGTCTTAATTTTCCTTCCCTCCAGTCAAGAGCGTTGAGCAACCATGACCATTGCCTCTCGAATTAACAGCATTCGCCAACACTTGCCCGAATCAGTGCGGTTAATTGCCGTTACCAAACAGCTACCGACTGATGCTATCCGGGAAGCATACGACGCCGGTATCCGGGATTTTGGCGAGAGCAAGGTTCAAGAGACTGTCGAAAAACAAAGCCAACTGCAAGATTTACCGGATATCAACTGGCACTTGATCGGACACTTGCAAGCCAACAAAGCCGCCAAAGCCCTAGAGCATTTCCAGTGGATTCATTCTCTCGACAATTTAAAAATCGCTCAGCGACTTTCGCGCTTGGCGGCCGAAAAGTCATGCTCTCCCCAAGTCTGCCTGCAAGTCAAAATGTTGCCCGACCCGGACAAATACGGCTGGAGTGTTCCAGAACTGCTGACCGACCTTCCAGAACTCAACAAATGTCAGCATATCAAAATTCAAGGTTTGATGACAATTCCTCCGCTGGGATTAGATGACTCGCAAATCCTAGAATTATTTAACAGCACCCGCGAACTTGCACAGAAAATCCAGCAGCAAAATTTGCCCTGCATTCAAATGCAGCAGCTCTCGATGGGGATGTCGGGAGATTATCATTTGGCAATTCAAGCAGGTGCTACTATGGTACGGCTAGGACAAACCTTATTTGGCTCTAGGAGGGGATAAGTAATTGAAATCTTCTGATAAAGACAATTTGGGTTAAATATAGAATAGTCAGCCACCCGCGACTAACGCGCAACGCGAGTATAGTCGGGGCAGCAAAGTCGTGAAGGAGCGTCAGTAACCCCGGTCTAAAGACACGGGGCTTGCAAGAGAAATCTGGCAAGCCGTACTGACCAGACTGAGGCTTAATTGCCTATGTTTTGAGAGTCACGACACCCTGTGGATGCGTAGCTAGTCCCCTGGTCTGTCATCTGCAATTAAACAGTTCTCAGGTAACAGGAACCGTGTTGCAGGTCTAACAAGCTCTCGAAACATTGTCGAAGCTAACATTACCCCATTCATGGGAGGCTCAATTGAGCAAAATACTATGCGTACAGGATTGGAAGATTTGAAACGGTAATTGTCCCGTTGAAAGTGCAATACAAAAGTACAGCGAGTTAACTAATCCCAAGGCGGTAGTAAATCAAAAATATAAAGCCGTGCTTCTAGCACGGGGTTTCTACCCATTTTTTGTGATGAATATTTTTTCTAAACTGCGAGATTTTGTAGGCATCAACAATGAGCCTGAGTACGATGACGTTTACGACGAAACGGAAGGGGAGCGCTATCAGAACTTCTACCCAGCGTCTGAACAGAACCCCGCTGCCGTCGCAGCAGCCGAAGAAGAACGTCGTCAAAATCGTAGAATGCGAGAGCGGTCAGTAGTAGGATCGACAGGTATGGATGTCGTTTCACCAAGCGGGGGAGTAGGGTCAGTAATGAATAACGTGATTGGAATGCCTGGAGCTATGAACGGGATTTCGGAAGTAGTAGTAATGGAGCCGCGCACTTTTGAAGAGATGCCGGCAGCAATTCGAGCCCTCAAGGAACGCAAGTCTGTGGTTTTGAACCTGACGGTGATGGACCCAGACCAAGCGCAAAGAGCTGTGGACTTTGTGGCGGGCGGTACTTATGCCTTGGACGGTCATCAAGAGCGCATTGGGGAAAGTATTTTCTTGTTTACGCCTAGCTGCGTGCAGGTGAGAACTCAGTCTGGTGTGGTTCACGAAGTGCCTCCGGCTCAAGGACGGCCCCGCGCTGCTGCTCCTGCACCGACAGTCTGGCCGGCAGAACAAGCTCAAATCGCTCAGTAGTTAGCTGACAGTTGGCAGTTGTCAGCAGTCAGCAGTCAGCAGTCAGCAGTCAGTAGTTAACAACTAATAACTGTGGAATAAAGACTGCGGATTAATAACATTAGCTAACAACTAAGTAACCAATGACAACTGATAACTGACAACTGACAACTGACAACTGACAACTGACTAATGACTAACATAAAATTTGGTACGATCGGCGGCGGGGTAATGGGAGAAGCTCTCTTATCCCGTTTAATAGCAGAAAAAGTTTATTTGCCTTCAGAAATATTGGTGAGCGAGCCTGGGGTAAAGCGCCGCGAGTTTTTAACTGAGAAATACGGCATTGAAACAACAGCCAGCAATCTAGAAGTTGCTGCGGCTACAGAAGTGCTGTTTTTGGCAATTAAACCGCAAGTTTTTGATACGGTAGCTTTGGAGTTGGCCGTGGCGGCCGATCGCCAACAGGGAAATAATGGAGAAACGGCTAATTCGCAGCCAGAAGCGGTGGTAGTGTCGATTTTGGCTGGAGTGCCGCTCAGCAAGCTCGAACCCGCGTTCCCGGGGCGGGGAGTGCTGCGCGTGATGCCGAATACTCCGGCGACGGTAGGGGCGGGAATGAGCGCGATCGCCCCGGGAAAACTCGTGCAACCGGCTGATTTAGAATTGGTAAAGCGCATCTTTCAAGCCGTAGGAGAAGTGGTAGAAGTACCTGAGAGTATGCTGGATGCGGTGACGGGGCTTTCGGGTTCCGGGCCCGGTTATGTAGCAATTTTGATTGAGGCCTTGACAGATGGCGGAGTTTGTGCAGGTTTGCCACGGGCGATCGCCTCTCAATTAGCAGTGCAAACTGTATTCGGTACGGCGAAACTATTGCAAGAAACGGGAATGCACCCGGCAGAATTGAAAGATCGAGTTACAAGTCCCGGCGGCACAACTATTGCGGGAATTGCTAAATTAGAGAGTAACGGTTTTCGTTCGGCGCTGATCGAAGCAGTGAAAGCAGCTTGTTTGCGTTCTCAAGAATTGGGCAAATAAGTCAGGAATAACGCACAGAAACAATCATAAACGAGTTCAATCGCACTTTAAACCTGCCGCTTTTGCCATCGGATATTGGACGGGAACAAAAGCTACACCAAACTGTTCTTTTCGACACTTGACAATATGCACTAACTCCGGTCGAAAATTTTGGCGATCGCCCTTGTCATCAAACTCAATAGTTCCGGTTGCTCCTGTGGCGCTAAAATTCGGACTTGCAATAGTTTTCTGCATCCCTTCGCGGCTGGGTTGCTGTTGGCTTTCTATTGCTTTAATTAGCGTCCGAGTTGCATCGTAGGTTAAAGCTGTGCGGTGGTTGACATTTCCTCCCCAAAGCTTTCGAGCATTATCGGCAAAGGTGCGGTTGGGATCGGTTAAAGGATGCCAAGAGGATGATGTCACCAGTTTCTCAAAAGACGGTAACTGGGAGGCAGTTTCTAAGGTTTTCTGGCTGTAGATTCCCCCGGTTCCCACTACCCAATTGCGATCGCCATTGGCTTTAATAAGTGCCATCGCATTTTTGACTGCATCCGGGACATGACTCGTAGTTAAGACGATCGCTGTTTTCTCGCTTCGTTGGACTTCTTGTAATGCTAGTTCAACGTTGAAACTTTTCTTACACAAATCGAATTCAGTGATGCTGAAAGTATTTCCTCCTGCTTGTCTAAACTGTTTTCTGAATTCTTCCCACAATGAAGAAGTAGCTTGAATCTCAGGACAGTAGAAACCCACCGCTTTTTTCTGACCTGCGTTTTCAATCAGATAGTTTTTGAAAGCTTCAGCAGTAATTTGATTTCTAGGGACAGTGCGAAAGAAAAACTTTCGAGGTTTTTCAGTTAATTGTTCCGTTGTACTCCCTGGGGAAATTAAGACCAAGTGATTTTTGTCATAAATATCGACTGCATTCACAGTCATCTTGCTAGTATAGTGACCGACGACCCCCAAAATCTCGGTTTGCTTGACGAGTGAAGATGCCCTAGCTTGTGCCTCTGCTTTCAGATTGGCATCGTCAGCGATAATGACTCGAATACCCTTGCCCTTAATGGCTTTCCCTGCTAAAAAATCTTGACCGGGAAATTCGTTATTGCGATCGGAATTAAAGAGTCCTAGGTTGACTTCTGTTTGGGCGTGGGCAATGCCGCGCAGCATTTCTTTAGCTAAATCAGAATTAACTGTACCTCCTTCGGTGTTGCTAATGGGAACGGCAACTGCCAGGGTGTAGTAATCGGCTTTTTTTGCCTTCAAAAGGGCATTATTCATGTAAATTAAAGTTTCTGGATCTTTGCGTTCTTCTTCCTTCCACGATTGTTTTAATAAAGTAAAAGCTGATTGATAATTTGAATTAAAAATTTCATTTATTCCCCTTTCTTTTAAGCGAGAACCAGATGTTTTTATCAGGAGTTCCTCGCCGCAACTCACAGCATCTCCGTGGATTAAAGGACAAGTTTTAGGTGGGAAAATTTTGTGTATTAAAAATGCTGCTAGCCCGACGAATCCTGCGATCGCGATCGGCAAGTAGACTCTCAATGTATCTTGCCATTGGCGTTGAGGCTTCGGCAGCAGAGGTTGTTGTGAAGGGGGTGCAGGTGACTGCAACGCTGTTAGCGATTCCCTACGGGATAGCTTCGCCGCGCGTAAATCCTGTAACACTTCAGCAACAGATTGGTAGCGATCGTTAAAGTGGTAGCGCACCATCTTATTTAAAACTTTTTTCAGCTTGTCGCTAATTTGTACCATCGGGCGATCGTCAGTTGAGTAGTGCCAGACGAGTTCCCCAGTTTTTTTATCATTAAAAAAGTCTTGAATATCTAAACCTGCGATCGCTTGAATGCCGATGATTCCCACAGCATAGATATCGCTGTTAAATCTTGGTTGATTTTTCCACTGTTCGGCTGGCATATAACCGTCTGTACCAACGGCGCGAGTTTGAGTTATTTGACCGCCCTGAATCGCCAAATTGCTAATACCTTTGACTGCCCCAAAGTCAATCACCGCAATTTGGCCTGTTCTTTGGCATCGGATTAAGTTTGACGGTTTAATATCGCGGTGAATAATATGTTTTTTGTGGACGCAATCTAAAACTTCTAAAATGTCCTGCAATAAATCAATAACTTCTGATTCCCCAAACAGCCTGCCTGAACCTATCTCTTTGTTCAGCGGATTTCCTGCAATATATTCTTGAATTAAGTAAAATTTTCCCTGTTCTTGAAAGTGCTCGATTAACCTGGGAATGCGCGAACACTGTTCCAGAGATATCAGAGATTCAGCTTCTGTTTCAAATTGCATCTGTGCCCTGTGCAAAACATCGGGATCGTTCGATTGAGGCGGCTTAATTTCCTTGACGACGACGCACAGGGGATTTTCGGGGCTGCCCAAAGCGTCTTTAGCCGTATAGGTTCTGGCAAATCCTCCCTCACCTAATTTAGCGATAATTTGGTAGCGATCGCGCAGAATATCCCCTGGATTCAGACACATAAATTGTTCTATCCCCTTGACTCGCTGCACTCGTTGGTGTCGATCGTACCACAAATATGACTTTTATGAACTCAAGTTTATGAATTTTATGAACTCAAAGTTATGAATATATGAATTGACTTTGAAAGTTGGCTTATTTAATAATCTTGGCATCTGAGATTTGAGGAACAAAATATTTTATGGCTTTACAAATAGATCCATCAGGATTGCCTCGATTAATTGGCGACAATACATCCGAATACGCTGATTTACTGTTCCGAAATAGGGCTGATTTTGCTGAGGGAGTTTTGATGTTGGGAGGTGACGATACAGTATACGGCGGGAGCACTAATGAATTAATATTTGGGAATGACGGAGAAGATTCGCTACTAGGATATTTTGGCAACGATTCTTTATTTGGGGGAAGAGGGAAAGATGACCTATGGGGAAATGAGGGAAATGACTGTTTGGTCGGCGGTCAAGATGCCGATTGGCTTCGCGGTGGAGCAGGAGATGATATTTTGTTGGGAGGTAGAGGAAATGATATTTTATACAGCGGTAACGGGAATGACACTCTCATAGGAGGTTTGGGTCGAGACTATTTGTCAAGTTCGGATACTGGTCCTTCTTCGCCTAAAACCAGTGGAAGTAACTTATACGTCCTCCAACTAGAGTCAGGAGTTGCCGATATCAATAATACCGATGTCATTGCATATTTCCAAGTCGGTTTAGATCGGATTGGATTATCAGACGGTTTGACTGTTAACGATGTAGTTTTGGAGAATTTGACAAATGTGCCGCGGCTACAAGACTTTGATTTTTCAAAAGCTGCAAAGCTCAATGTCTCCCCACCAGAGGTATTAAATCCTTCAATTGTTGTGACTTCAGGGACTCTCATCAAAGTCAGGAGTTTAGGAGATGTAGTAGGTTTTGTTGAATTTGTAACGCCTGCTCAACTCCAAAACAGCATTATATCGGTTCAGGGATTCTAAGCTGTAGGATGCGCTGCAATGCCTCCTGCAAAAGCTTAAATCGAAGATTGGACAGAGAAATGGTAATCTCCAACCAGGAGTACAACAATATTACCGCTCAATCGCTAGCTGCTGTTTCCAATTTCTCTCCTATCCTCGGTTCAGTACCGTTCAACAGCCGCTGAATGTTGCTGCGGTGCCGCACAATTACAAATACGCCGCCCGCAATTCCAAACAATACATAAGCCAGCGGCTGATGTAAAGCAAACATCAATCCAGCCACGCTAATTGCCCCGATAATCGAACTTAAAGAGACAATTCGCGACACCGCAAATACTATCCCAAAAATTCCGAAAGTTCCCAAACCAACTGGCCAGTTCAAACCGAGCAAAACTCCCAAACTCGTAGCCACAGATTTACCCCCGGTAAACCCCAGCCAGATTGATTTGCTGTGGCCCAAAACAGCAGATAAACCCGCCAAAGTTGCCATCCAAGGGATGACAGTTGCAGTATTTTCTAAACCTGATGCCGTTGCTAGCTGCTGGGTAAAAGTGAGAGAGTAAATGTAGCGGATGAGGACGATCGCGCTTACCCCCTTCAACACGTCAACCAGCAACACCCCCAACCCCGGCCACTTCCCCAAAGTCCTCAGTACGTTAGTCGCACCCGTCGAACCCGAACCAACCTCTCGAATATCAATTCCCAGCATCCATTTCCCCAAGGCGTACCCAGTCGGAATCGAACCCAGCAGATAAGCTGCTATTAGCAATGCGCCATTTAAAATTATCCAGCTAGCCATTTTTTAATTTGAAATTTCGCGTACTTTTAAAATTTGCAACCTTTCCCCTAGCATAATTAGCAATTAGCAATTACTAATTACCAATTAGCAATTACCAATTACCAATTACCATCAAAAATCCTTAGCAACCATCAAAGTTTGCGGATCGGCAGCAAAGGCCAGCCATAACGGAAATTGCAGGATTGACAAACTAATTAAATCCTCAGTTTCATCAATGACAATTAGCGGCAATTTGCCATCTTTCACCAGTCGATCTGCTTTTTGAGCCAAAGCTTCCGCCGACTCAAACATAATAATTCCCCTTTCCGGGCCAAAATCGCTGCGAGTAATGCCCAAACAGTCCTGCAAACCCCGGCGCCACTCTCCCAAACGTTCGGGACTGTTGGCGAGCACCAAAGTCCGCACCCGCCCGCCGTAGACGCTTCTGAGTACAGAAATAATTGTCGAAGTAATCAAGATATTTTGCAAGCGCGAACCCATAGTCCGCAAAGCACCCCTTCCTCCTTGGGTGAAAAACCAGTTAGAAACTCGTTCTGCGTGGATGGGTTCAAAAGTGCGGCGGAGTTGCCAAGGCGGGCCGTAGTAGTCGGGGAGAGTGCGGTATTGATCGAGGGTGCGGCGAATTTGTTTGGCTTGTTCTTGAAATCCCTGTTCGGCAAATTTGGGATTTACCGGTGCTGAGGATTGAGACTCCTCAGCAGGAATTTGCTTGGGCGTCTCTTGCACCGGCGGCGTCAAATCTAAGAGTTCGGCGGTGGCGGCCAAATCCTGCAAACTGCCTACCAGATAGTCTTTGAAACCCTGGACTCGAATGGCCAAATCTTGAGAAACACCGGCAAAAGTGGTTCGCATTTCCTTTTGAATTCGATCGCGTCGGCGTTCGAGTTTTTCTACTTCGATTTGCAGCGCTTGTTTGCGCTGATCTAATTGAATCAATCCCTCTTGTACCAAACGCCCGATCGAGGCTTGAGCCTGGCCCAACGCTTCTATAGCATTGGCTTTGTCGGCTTCCAAAGCGGCAATTTTTTCAGTCAAAGCTTGTTCTTGCTGCTGCAATTCTTTGACTCTCTCGGCCAACTGTTCGGTAACATTTTCTGGGATGGGCGTTACCGTTTCTGCGGTTGCTGTTGGCTGGGAGTCTGTTGGAGGATCGATTTGAGCGATCGGACTTTCTGATTCGCCATCGTCGGTGTTGGGCCCAATTTGGGCGATCGCGCCTGCTTCGTCCACGAATTGGGCGATTTCGGCATCTTCCTCGTCCAGCGGCGGGTCTGTTTCGGGCGGGAGTTGGGATGGCAGTTCACTTTCATCGATCCACAAATCTCGTGTTAGAGATAGAAGTTGGTACTCGGTCTCATTCACGGGTAAATCGACTTCGCCGTCACCGCTTGGGGCGGCTGGTTGTTGTTGCGGTTGTTGGGTTGGAGATTCGTCTGAATTCATGGGAAATTTGGTTCGGCTTAGGGCACGGAAAAGTTAAAAATTTTAAATTAACAACTTTTTTAGTCTTGACGGGGACAGCGCTGTTCTAAGCAGGTCTGTAGCATTTTACGATCGAATAGAATCGGGAAAGAGTGAATGCTGTTAATTTCTTTGAAGTAAAACCAAATCGGCACAGCGGGCCACAATATCCGCCAATTTTGCCATTCTCGGTAAGGAAAGCGGCGGATTAATTTGGACATTCGATAAATGTCCAAATCGGTTGAGGTAAATTGCAGCCGGAGGGTGGCGGCTTGGTACATCAGAAACAAGCCGAACAGCGAAACTGACAAACTCGCCCACTTTTGCACGAACAGCAGCGGTACGGCGGCCAGTACCAAAACTAGGGGAAGCGCATAACTCGGAGCGAGTTCGATCGTACTTGTCGGCGCAGTCGAAGAGGCAGTTGTAGTCACGGGTTTAAATCAAGGGTAGTTAACGAATGTTGCCAATTATTCATATTTTATCTGTTTCTTAGCTTACAAGCCTTTGAGTACGCTAGATCCCGTCCCCTGAAACATCAGCCAAGTCAGGAAAAAGTTAAAAATAAAAATAGCCAGCAAAGCCGTCACCACCGCCGTAGTAGTCGATTGACCGACGCCTTTTGCCCCGCCGGTGGTGGTCAAACCCCAGCTAGTGCCGATTACAGCAATCAAACCACCGAATACAAAAGCCTTAATAGCCGCGCTGCAAATATCCCACAGACTCAGGAAATTGCGGACTGATTCTAAAAACACGCTTTGAGAGATGCCGTACATCGTCGTAGCAATCAGCAGTCCGCCGAGGATGCCGGTGACGAGACACATGATGGTTAAAATTGGCAGCATCAAGCAGCAAGCAAGGACGCGGGGAATTACTAAATAGTCGATCGGGTCTGTTCTGAGCATCAGCAGGGCATCTATCTGTTCTGTTACCTGCATCGTGCCGATTTCCGCGGCAAAAGCCGAACCTACCCGTCCCGTCACGATCACGGCTGTTAAGACGGGGCCGAGCTCGCGAGTCAAAGACAAAGCCAAAACGCCGCCGACGACATTGCCGGCCCCGAGGTTAATAAACTCCCTCGCTACCTGAATAGTAAATACCATGCCGACAAAACCCGCAGTCAGCAAAGCAATCAGCAGAGATTCGGGGCCGACTGCTGCCATTTGGTCAATGGTGTTGCGGCGGTGAATTTTGCCCTTCAGCAAGTGCAGCATGACTTGGCCGCCCAATAAAGCTGCTGCCAGCAACCGCTGACTCCACAAACTGAGGCTGGAAGATGTAGTGGTGCTCAAGGGGATTTCGATTATAGAACAACTGCAAAAAATGAAATCTATCTACAAATCTTAAACAAGTTTTTTTTATAACATTTAAGATTTCTGACAGAATCTGCCACTGAGGGCGATCGCTGCCTATCGTAGAAAAGGACAAGTTTTGTTTGCTTGTACCTTTCGGCAGTTTAGCTGAATTTACTGACTCTTATGAGCATTTTTCCCAATTTTCTTCGCTCTGTACTGCTGACCAGCCTGTTGAGCTTTGTCGCCCCCTTATTGTTAATCGGCGCGGGATTGACTAGCTTTTCGCTGATTGGCTTCGTGCCTGCTCTCCAAGGAGTTGGTCGTTCTGGAGAAGACCTGATTTTGCAGTTCTTAGCTACTTTCGGCAGCGGCTGTCCCCTCCAGGGTTTTTTCGCGATCGGTCTAACTTTTAGTTTGGTGGGTGCTTTGTTTGATACCTACGCTTCTTATCAGCATTCGCGGTGGAGTTAACCGATCTGAAATTGGAAATCTTAAATTTTAGATTTTAGGTTGGAAATTATAGGTACAATCTAAAATCTAAATGTGTTTGGCTGCGGTGCGATCGAATAGGGAGCATCCCGATTTGGTAATTTTCCCAATAAATGATATGCTTTTACATTTTTTAAACCAACGACTTCCCCAAAAACTGCTATGGAAGCAACTACTAATTTTTTCTATGATTTAAGCGCTGTCTTCAGCAAAAACCACGTACAATAAAGTAAATTGTTCTGGAGCCTGATGATGAATCCTGAAGCTCGCGAACGGTTAAAAGCCTGTCATGATGAAATCGCCCACATTTTATACCGAAACAGCCCCCCGGAGTCTTTAGAGGACTTAGAGAGCATTGAACAGCACCTTAGACAACAATGGTTATACCAATTTAATATGAAGCTGCATAGAATAGGGCTTCAAGAATAAACTTGTAAGATGACAACGAACTAATTTGCGAGCGGAGTGATTTTTTCAATAACTTGTTTCAATCGCTCTCGTAATTGCTCAAGTGCTGTAAAAACCTCTCCAACAAGTTCCTTTTTGATATATTCCCAGACCCTTTCAATTGGATTAAGTTCTGGACTATGTGAAGGTTGACAGACAGGAATTAAATTTTCGGGCACTGAGAGAGTTCATTAGTGGTATGAGCACCCGCTCTATCCATGTGAATGATGGCTATATCCTGACGGGGTGACAACCCCGTTAAAACCCATAGCTAGTGTAGGTTAGACCGATGTATGGTAAAAAAAAATGGGGTCAATATTGTTCCCAAACCCCATCTCGATAAAAATGTTACCTACATATTACCAAATTTGTTTCCAAAAACAACTGAAAAAAGCAGAATACTTAACCCGCTCGTCTGTTATTTTTTTTGCTGCCAATCAATAAACAAGTGAGTATTGAGTCTCTAGCAACAGGGATGCCATACCCTATTCTGTTTGAAAGCAGACGACGTGGAATTCAAAGATTTTTAAAGCTACCTATGCTTACTGTTGAAAAACTATGGTTTCCTCTGATTAAATATATTTTAAGAACTAAGTTTTCCCAGCAAAAAGAGTTAAGAATTGCTATTGATAGAACACAGTGGCGGGACAAGAATATCTTTGTCATCAGCCTGATATATAAGCGTAGAGCATTACCATTATACTGGCAAATATTACCTAAAAAAGGTTGTAGTAATATCCCAGAGCAAAAAAAGCTAATAAACCCCGTTCTCTCGTTACTCAGAAAATATAAATTTGTGATTATAGGAGAGCGAGAATTTGTGAGCGTCAAACTAGGGAAGTGGCTCTGTACAAAGAATGTAAAGTTTGTTTTAAGAATACAAAAGGGGCGGTACATTGAACGAGACGGCGAAGAATACCAGCGGTTGAGTCAGTTGGGCTTACTGCCAGGTACTAACTTTTATTTCAGGGATGTTAAGGTAACGAAGCAAAAAGGATTTGGTACTTTTGATATCGCAGGTTATTGGAAACGTCGATATCAAGGTCATGGTGAAGATGAAGGGTGGTATCTACTCACAAATGTAGGGACTTTCAAAGAAGCTGTGACTGAATTTAGATGTCGGAGTGGCATCGAAGCTATGTTCAAAGATTGTCAAACAGGAGGATATAATCTTGAAAAAAGTCACGCTTGTAATCAGCGGTTAAACACTTTAATTTTATTGATAGCTTTTGCCTATAGCTGCGCTATTTTTCAAAAAAAAATCAACAAATGGGGATTCAAAAATATGTTAGTCGCACTACTGAAAGTGGGCGACAAGAGCTGCGGCATAGTAGCTTTTGGATTGGATTATATGGTCAATCCTGGGTATTAGCCAGAGAATATTGTCAGGGAATAGTTATTGAATTAATGAAAACAAGACCTAACAAATTGCCATTTTTTCAGAGGGGTATGAGAGCTATGTCCTTTATTCAGTCTATGTTTTAGCGGGGTTGTCACCCCGTCAGGGCTATATCTTCACCCAATTGTAGAGAAAGAGCGTCAATGAATTTCTGAAAATCTTCTCCGTTAAGATGGGCGTATTCTTGGCAAAAATGCCAGCCACTCAATGGTTCGACTACCCCATACAACCAAAAATTTTCACGTTTCCATAGTATGGGAGCAACTGGTTTTACACCCCTGGCTGTAATTAATTTTCCTGTCAATGTTTTTAATCCCAACCGGGTTTCATCTTGGGACAAATATCGTAGCCTTTTACCCTTGCCAAAATATTTTTGAAACGTCAATACTGCTGGAATGATGTTTTTTTAAAAAGCTCCACTGCTTGTAAGTCCTGTAAAGCACTTTGCTCCCGTGGCACTTTCAGTTTGGCTTGGAGACGATAATCTACCCAGGCATAGACTGTTGCATAAGTCAGTTCTAAATTATACTCTGTTTTTAACCATTCCACAATTTCCCCGTAGCTTTTGAAAGGCGCTCCTGTTGCCAAGCGTTCTTTAAGTCCTGAAGCGTGCCTCAACAGTCAAGTGTGGTACTTGTCCGGGGGCTTTTTTTACCAACAATAATTCTGATATTCCACAAGTCGCTACTTTTGTAACCACCGGCTTATCGTAGATTTGTCTCTACCCAAACGATGCGCTAATTCTTGCTGCTCCTGTACTTGCCCTGTTTTTAACCACCATAATACTTGTATTCGTTCTTTCTGACTCGCTGTACGAGTATTTTTTAGTTGTTTTTCTAAAAATTCTGTACTTTCTTCACTTGTGATTTTTCAACTACGAGCCATAAAACGCACCATAAACGCCATCTCTCTATTATATGCAACTTCACATAAAATTGGTATTAGAGGTAATGGGACCCGATATTGCTTTTTTTTATCAAAGCAGCAACCGGGACAGAAAAAGGACGAGAAAGGACCCTAAATAGCTGTATCGGACCCTAAAAATTACCGAAGACCCAGCGAAAAATTTCAAGGTTAAAAAATCGACAAGGCTCTCTCCATTATTGGAAAAATGCTCTTTGAGAATGGCGGCGGTTTTGTCTTTTGAAAGAGCGGCAATTGAAGTGGGAGTTCAGACGGGTATTAAGATAGGTCATTCAGTTTTACACAGGTTAGTAACCCAAAAAGAGTGGAGCGAACCAATCGCAGAATTATCAATAAAAGAAACTAGCGTTGATGGAGGTAAAGTTCGTGTTAGATGTCAACAGGGAGAAGGGTCTCAATGGCTTGATTATAAAGCCGTCAGGGGGAGTGTGTCACTCGTGCAATAAGTACAAATACTTAGGCAGCTTTTCCCGACTTGCCAATTAACCCATTTAAGTAAGCACATCGATGAGCCAAAACTTGCCCCACATTTTCTTTTTTCCAACTTGCTCCAGATATTTTAACCCGTCTCGATATTTGCTTAATTCCTGATTCTACTGCCCCAGAGCCAATTGAGCAGACCTGATCTTTCTGAAGTGCTTCATAATTGACAATCCTTCCTTCATGCTTTTCCTTCATATCTGCAAAAATTCACTGCTGTTTCTTTCTTTAATTCTGTAAATAACGCTTTTGCACTTTCTATATCTCCTTACCATAAATATTTTTCGGCTTGTTTTAGTCTTCTCATTGAACCCCCTACTTTCTGAAGATTTTCATTCAAATGATACCAATCTAAAATTTATCTTCTGTCTTGTTTTTAGCTGATTTTCTTGAATATATTCCATACTCCATCACGCCCATCTCCCAAACAAGTTACAGGTTTTGCTAAAGGTTGTTCATTTGCCCAATCAATGAGCGTATCATTTTGTTCAAAACTAGCTACTATCCCTACTTCTGATACAATTGCTTTATAGTTTTTCCACTCTGATTTTTCTCCTTTTGCTGCGATCGATCTTACTTTTCCACCATCTACACTCAGCTCATTAATGTCTATTCTTGCTGCTGGTCGCTCAAATTTTTGATAATGTACTAATCTTTGTTGCGTCTTTGATGGGACAGTAATTCCTGTGATATATTCAATATCTTTTGCCGCACTGTTGTATCCCACATTAGCACGAGCGTCTTAAACAGCAGTTTTATAAATGTGGACTCAATCTACTGCTGCTCCCACAACCTAGTTTATCAGCTTGTTTCTCTGTGAGACTTAGCTCTCCCAACGTACTCTTCAATGTTTTTTTTCTTCCTGCTTTCGTGCCACTAGCTGAGTAGATAAAACAATTCCTATTTTTGGTGTCACGTGAGTTAACACTTGGTCTTTAACTGCTATCTCAATATCTTCTAATGTCTTCAGCGATTCAGGGTCACAATCAGCATAAAGTAGCGCGGCAATAGCATCGACATGAGTTTGAATTTCCTGTTTTTGTTCTGGAGTCATCGAATTTCTCATAGGAAGATATCTTTATTTTCGCCTATTTTACTCAGAATGGCTGCAATTGGTCATAGCAGCCTTTTTTAAGTATTTGTACTTATTGCAAAAGTGACACGCTCCCTCGTTCAAGGTAATTTGCCACCGGTTATCTTAAGCGTGAGACTACTAACTTAGTAGGTGAACAACTTGGTAATCGATCGCTAGTGAGGAATAGGTAATTGGTTGTTAGTAACAGCCATTACCCATTCCTCATCCTAAACCCTAGCTGCCGCCAATTCGAGCGACATCGCGAGCATTTTCTTCAAACGCAGCCGTCAGCGCATCATCACCGCTTAAACCCGATGCGATCGCCCTTTCAATAGCCTGCAACACCCGCTTATAATCTCGCGGCATCACCTTCACAAACATTGGCACCATCTCATCCCACGCAGCCAAAACCTTCGATGCCTTCGCACTTCCAGTCAAATCAAAGTGAGTCTGAATTAACTGCCGCAAATCGCTAATTTCCTCAACATCCTCCAATTTTTCCAAATCCACCATCGACATATTGCAGCGAGTAGCAAAATCCCCCGCTTCATCCAAAATGTAAGCAACACCGCCACTCATTCCCGCTGCAAAATTGCGCCCGCTTTTGCCCAAAACCACAACTTTGCCACCAGTCATGTACTCGCAACCGTGATCGCCCACACCTTCAACTACCGCATTCACGCCGGAGTTACGCACCGCAAAACGTTCGCCCGCTATCCCTCGAATGAAAACCTCGCCGGATGTCGCGCCGTAAAGCACTACATTACCGACAATCACGTTTTCCTCCGCGACAAAGGTAGAAGCTGGCGACGGATACAGGATGATTTTGCCGCCGCTGAGCCCCTTGCCCAAATAGTCGTTAGCTTCGCCTTCGAGCTCCAGGGTGACTCCCTTGGGCACAAAAGCCCCAAAGCTTTGCCCGGCGCTGCCTTGGAAGTGCAGGTGTACCGTGCCATCCGGCAAACCTTCCCAGTGGCGTTTGGTGATTTCGTTGCCCAGAATTGTGCCGACAACGCGGTTGACATTGGTAATCGGCAGTTTGGCGTGCACTTTTTCCCCGTTTTCGATCGCACCTTTGCACAAATCCAGCAGTACACTCATGTCGAGAGACTTTTCCAAGCCGTGATCCTGCGCCATCTGACAGTAGCGCCCGACATCCGGCCCAACCTCCGGCTGGTACAAGATTTTCGAGAAATCCAAACCCTTAGCCTTCCAGTGTTCCACAGCTTGTTTCGCTTCCAAAACATCAGTCCGCCCCACCATTTCATTCAGCGTGCGGAAGCCCAACTGCGCCATAATTTCCCGGACTTCCTGCGCCACGAAGGTCATAAAGTTTACCGTGTGGTCCGGGTCGCCGGTAAAGTTTTTCCGCAGCAGCGGGTCTTGGGTCGCCACGCCCACCGGGCAAGTGTTCTGGTGGCAAACGCGCATCATAATGCAGCCCAATGTCACCAGCGGCGCGGTCGCAAAACCGAATTCCTCCGCACCGAGCAAGGCAGCAATTGCTACATCGCGGCCGGTTTTCATTTGTCCGTCGGTTTCGACAACAATGCGCGATCGCAAATTATTCAAAACCAAAGTTTGGTGAGTTTCCGCCAATCCCAATTCCCAAGGCAAACCGGCGTGTTTGATCGAAGTCTGCGGCGAAGCGCCGGTGCCGCCGTCGTAGCCGGAAATCAACACGACATCGGCGTGGGCTTTCGCCACCCCGGCCGCGATCGTCCCGACTCCTACTTCCGACACCAGTTTCACGCTAATCCGCGCTTCCCGGTTGGAATTTTTCAAGTCGTGAATCAATTCGGCCAAATCTTCGATCGAATAAATGTCGTGGTGAGGAGGAGGCGAAATCAAACCCACACCAGGAGTCGAGTTCCGTACTTTCGCAATCCACGGGTATACTTTTTTACCTGGCAACTGTCCGCCTTCACCGGGTTTCGCGCCTTGCGCCATCTTGATTTGCAGTTCCCGCGCTTGGGAAAGGTACAAGCTGGTAACGCCGAAACGCCCGGAAGCAACTTGTTTGATCGCGCTGTTTTTCGAGTCGCCCCGATCGTTCGTCCAAGTGTAGCGTTCCGTGTCTTCCCCGCCTTCACCGGTGTTCGATTTGCCACCAATCCGGTTCATCGCGATCGCCAGAGATTCGTGGGCTTCTTTAGAAATCGAACCGTAACTCATCGCCCCTGTTTTAAAGCGTTTGAGAATAGATTCGATCGGTTCAACTTCCTCAATCGGTATCGATTCCCGCTGTTTGAATTGCAACAAACCGCGCAAGGTAAAATGCTGCTGGTTTTGTTCGTTTACCAGCCCAGAATACTGTTTGAAAAGCGTATAACTGCCCTCGCGCACCGACTTTTGCAGCGCGTGAATTGTCTGCGGACTAAACAAATGCGCCTCGCCTTCTTTCCGCCACTGATATTCGCCGCCGACATCGAGAGTATGTCCGCTGGCCGGGCGGTCTGGGAATGCGTGATTGTGGCGCAAAATTGCTTCTCGGGCGATGACTTCGAGGTCTACGCCTTCAATCCGCGAGGCTGTCCAAGCAAAGTATTTATCGACTACGGATTTGTTTAAGCCGATCGCCTCAAAAATCTGCGCGCCGCGATAACTTTGAATTGTGGAAATCCCAATTTTCGAGGCAACTTTCGTCACACCTTTAGTTGCCGCTTTGACGTAGTTTTTGCAAGCTGTTTTGTAC
This sequence comes from Microcoleus sp. F8-C3, assembly GCA_036704825.1. Lineage (GTDB taxonomy): Bacteria > Cyanobacteriota > Cyanobacteriia > Cyanobacteriales > Microcoleaceae > Microcoleus. The sequence goes on from JAUBSN010000015.1 coordinate 41,086, forward strand.
TCGACATTTAGCAGCAATCCTTCGCGGATCGAATCGGCGATCGTCTCAAAGGCCAAATACGGATTGATCGCGCCGCAACCGTAGCCAATCAGTGTCGCAAAGTGATGCACTTCGCGCGGTTCGCCGGATTCGAGCACGAGTCCCGCCCGCGTGCGCGTACCTTTGCGGATCAAGTGGTGGTGCAGGCCTGCAACTGCCAGCAGCGCCGGAATTGGGGCTTTGTCTGGACTGATATCCCGATCGCTCAAAATGATAATATTCACCCCGGAGGCGATCGCGCTGTCTGCTGCTGCAAAAACCTCTTCTAACGCCTGTTCTAGACCTTTCACGCCGCTTTTGGGGTCAAACAAAATCGGCACGGTGACGGACTTGAAATTGCCCTCATTTACGTGTTGGAGCTTAGCTAATTCTTCATTGCTGAGAATTGGCGTTTTCAGTTCAATCAAATGACAGCTTTCCGGTTCCGGTTTGAGCAAATTGCGTTCAGCGCCTAGCGTAGTTTCGGCAGAAGTTACAATTTCTTCGCGGATAGAATCGATCGGCGGATTAGTAACTTGAGCAAACAACTGCTGGAAGTATTCGTAAAGCAGTTTTGGTCGATTGGAAAGCACCGCCAGCGGCGTATCTGCACCCATCGCGCCGACAGCTTCCACGCCATCTTTCGCCATCGGCGCTAACAGCAACCGCAGTTCTTCAAAGGTGTAGCCAAAGGCCATTTGCCGCTGCAACAATGTTTCGGGATGAGATTCTGCTACTGCCGGCGCATCTTTGAGTTTGGCGATTTCGACCATGTGCTGGTCGATCCACTGGCGGTACGGGTGTTCTGTGGCGATTTTGGTTTTAATTTCCTCGTCAGAGACGATGCGGCCTTCCTCAGTATTTACCAGGAACATCCGCCCCGGTTGCAAGCGGCCGTTGGATGCAATTCGTTCTGGGGCGATCGGCAAAACTCCCGCTTCCGATGCCATAATTACCAAGTCGTCTTTGGTAACGCAGTAGCGGGAAGGGCGCAAACCGTTGCGGTCGAGCACGGCCCCGATCGAAGTACCGTCGGTAAAGGCGATCGAAGCCGGGCCGTCCCAAGGTTCCATCAAGCAAGAATGGTATTCGTAGAAAGCTTTTTTCTCGTCACTCATGGACTCGTGGGCCGTCCAAGGTTCGGGAATCATCATCATGACAGCGTGCGGCAAAGAACGCCCGGCCAAATTCAGCAATTCCAAAGCATTGTCAAAAATCGTCGAGTCGCTGCCTTCGATATTGATTAAATTGGGGATTTTCTTTAAGTCATCGCCGAATAGTTCCGACTCGAACAGCGATTGCCGCGCGTGCATCCAGTTAATGTTGCCGCGCATCGTGTTAATTTCGCCGTTGTGAGCGATGTAGCGGTAAGGGTGCGATCGTTCCCAACTCGGAAAAGTATTCGTGCTGAAGCGCGAGTGAACCAGGGCTAAAGCGCTTTCCATGTCGGGGTCGTGCAGTTCGGGATAGTAGTCGCCGACTTGCACCGGCATCAACATACCCTTGTAGACGATCGTCCGGCACGAGAGAGTGGAATTGTACCAGTAGGGGTCTGTGTCAGTCCTGCGGATGGCATTGTGAGCTCGTTTGCGGATGACGTAAAGTTTCCGCTCGAAAGCCGCCTCGTCAATACTTGCGGCCCGCCGGAGGAACACTTGCTGCATGAAGGGTTCGCTAGATTTGGCGGTGTCGCCGAGGGACGAGTTGTCGGTGGGAACATCGCGCCAGCCGAGCACTTCCTGGCCTTCTTCTGCCGCGATTTCCTCAAAAATGCGCTGGCCGTTTTCGCGTTCAGTTCGATTTGGCGATGAGTAAATCGCGCCAACGCCGTACTCGCCGGCTTCGGGAAGTTCGATGTTTAGACCCGCCGTTACTTTTTTGAGAAACTTGTGGGGGATCTGCATCAAAATCCCCGCCCCGTCTCCGGTGTTGGGTTCGCAGCCGCACGCGCCTCGGTGGTCGAGGTTCAATAGGATTGTCAGTGCCTGCTCGACAATTTCGTGGGATTTGTTACCCTTCATGTGTACGATGAATCCGACTCCGCAAGCGTCGTGCTCGAACTGCGGATCGTACAGACCTTGCTTTTGTGGCAGTCCGTTGCTGTTCATTTTGATGCTCCTGTCAAAGTGGGGAAAAGATGTCGATCTAGAGTAGATGGTGGGACGCCGATCGCTCTAGTATCATGTATTATATGTGGATCTACTCAATTGGGTAGAGCCACCCAAAAATCCCAGCTTATGCGATCGAGCGTAAAAAAATAGTTCAAGCTGATAACTTAACTATGGAACCTGGAGGTCTAAATATTTATGCTTAAAGACTCTTCAATTATGTGAATTATTAAACCGCAGAGGCCGCAGAGAGCGCAGAGGAAGAGAACACAGATGAGTAATTCCGATACCAACTCACATCTTGCACTATTGTTAATCAGCTTTTCAAGGGCGGGCAAGATGCCGGGCCCAAAAAATTTAGTCTCTGCAGCACAGGCCCGAAAGCCTGTGCTTGAGAAATGAGTTTATCGCACTGTTAAGGCGACTGTATCCTCAGCGTCTGGGTGACATTCTCTACCAGCTTTTTGCCTTCTCAACGGCAATGAGTATTTCGTCGGAAAATTTGCCAAAAGTCGATCGACTCAAAGCCTGGTTGGATAGCTTTGGGCCGCTTTCTCCCACTCTGGTTGCAGAATAGAAAAAAACTCTACGATGTTCGGTTCACTTATAACTCCAATGCGCTGGAGGGAAACATCTTAACGCAGCGCGAAACCGCATTAGTCGTAGAAACCTGCATCACTGTCGGTGGCAAAACGAAAGCGCGAACACCTAGAATTCATCGGACATCGAGATGCGATCGCCTACATTGAAATGCTAACGCGATCGGACACCGCGATCGGTGAATGGGAAATTAAACAAATTCACAACTTAATTATAAGGGCGCTCCTCTTCGTTGGCTTAGCCCCCGTAGGGGCGGGCAACGCTTACGCCCCGGAGGAAGTTGGACGCTATCGGCAGTTAGATGTCAAAGCCACCGGTACTGAATACCTCTATCCGCCTAATTATTTGCTTTCGGGTTTGATGCCGGAATTTATCCAATGGCTCAACAGTGATAAAATCAAATTGTTACATCCGTTAGAGTATGCAGCCGAAGCACATCTTCGCTTTGTTTCGATTCATCCATTTCGGGATGGTAACGGACGGGCGGGACGGCTATTGATGAATCTCCTGCTGTTGCGGGCTGGATATCCCATTGTGATTATCTCTAACCAGATGCTAGAAGTTTTGCAGCAGCAGTCTCAAGAGCTGGATGAGGATTCACCTTTAATCAATATTCAAGAACCAGCGCCCTTTCTATGAAGATTTGATGTAGATTCGGGCGATCGAGCCAATACCGGGTGACAACAGCTATGTTGGTTTTGCTATGGTTGTTAAGGCAAGTCGATCGGGCTGAGCACAAATCTTGCAAAACTCTACAGTCGGCTAACCAGTCCCCGCAGGTGGGCTTAGACTTTAACTATAGATTAGTTAATCTCAAAAAACAACGTTCTTTACCAAAGGATTCAGCAAGCAATCCTCAAGGAGTGAAAATCATGGTTCAGATTCAAGAAATTTCTCAAGTATCTACCCTGCACGCACCTGCCGCACCCAACGGAATAGCCGCTACAGAATTGCGGCCTTGGGGCTCATTTACGACTCTAGAAGAAGGCCCGGGATATAAAATTAAGCGGATCGAAGTTAAGCCCGGACACCGCCTCAGCCTGCAAATGCACCACCACCGCAGCGAACACTGGATCGTAGTTTGTGGTACTGCAAAAGTTACTTGCGGCGAAACTGAACAAGTTCTGTTTACAAATCAGTCTACCTACGTTCCTCAGTGCATTTCTCACCGCCTGGAAAATCCGGGAGTTATCCCCTTGGTTTTAATTGAGGTGCAGAATGGCGAATATCTCGGAGAAGATGATATTATCCGCTTTCAAGACGATTATGCCCGTACTGAAAAGGCTAAGTAACTCAAGTTGCTAAAAATATAGGGGTAAGGTGGGCGCCAAGAGCGCACCTTACATTCTCCGGGTAAGGTAAACGCCTAGGCACGCTCTACATTTTCACAACTCAACATTACTTGCCAATTACCAATTACCAATTACTAATAATGATTCATCTGAGCAAAACAGCAGCAACAGAAGTAACGCGCCTCAAGTCGAAGCATTCCAATCCCAATGCTTTATTTCGTCTGGGCGTGGAATCGAGCGGCTGCTCGGGTTTGTCTTATACAATGGCATTTGACGATGCGCCAGCCCCAGAAGACGCTGTATGCGAGTCGGAGGGAATTTCCGTGGCGATCGACCCCCAGCACTTAAAATATCTTAATGAACTCACCTTGGATTATTCAGAAGACTTGATGGGCGGAGGTTTCCGATTTCACAATCCCAATGCCGCCCAAAGCTGTAGTTGCGGCAACTCCTTTTCGGTCAAGGAATAATCAATAGGATGATACTCAAAGATTTAGAAAAAGCCTAAAAAAAATTTAAATAAGCGAGTCAAGACTACCGAGATCGACGCCTGTTCAGCATTAGGAATTGACGGCAATATCGAACTCAGAACTCCCGATCCTGACTCCGTAATATCACATCCGGTTGCATCGGAATGATTAAACTAATGATTAATCTCAATTCCGGTTGCACTCTTCATGACTGTTGACTGTTGACTCTGATTCAAAAAATTGAATGGTTGAGTTTTAACTTTTGACTCGATTTTATTATTCCGATGCAACCCGAAACGATATGAGAACTCAGACATGATAGGTAGGACAGGGCATCATGACGTTTCCCTACGCGGATGAATTGTAAAGAAAGGGTACGGACCCGTCTCGAAAGCTGTGGGTAATATTAATTCCGATGCTACAGGATCGGATATTACTTCCTCCCTGAAGAGCGCTATAGATTGTTTTTAAAACCAGCCTTTACGATCGCCCAAATTATACTATCGCGAATCAACCAGAAATGACATACAAGGTCGATCGACTATCAACACAATCAAGCTGGTGTACCGAGAATAGTCCAGTGCATTAACTGCTGCCACTCGGAAGATTGAGCTAATAAATCTGCATCGAATTCATTTCCCGCATCCTGCGAAAACTCGGCGAAAGCTTCCGCCCAATTAATTACTGTTTCCACAGGCAAATAAGGCGTATAATTCCAAGAACGCTGCAAAAACTCTGCCATCTCAACAGAATGACCGGTGCGGTACAAATACCAAGCAATCCACACTAAGGTACTGTACTTGATTTGCTTTTCCAACAAACGTATTTTATCGGGCAATTCGGGGCGGGCAAAAAAATTGTCCATCACGGCGGCCAGGGATTTAGCCTGCGGTAAACCTTTGTACATGGCGCTTTGTTCGTGCTGGCGGTAGCAAACAGTTACTTGCTGCAGCCACTCTGCTTCGCATCCCATTAAGGCTAAACGCAGCACTAAATCTGTATCTTCCGCCGGGGGAAATAGAGGATCGAATCCGCCGGCGCGTTCTAACCACTGACGGCGAAATACCATCGCGCTGGGTAATACTGGTTTCCACCGCAGCCACATTTCTAAGTCTAATTTAGGTACATTTTGCCAGGGTTTGACATCTTTTAACGGTTCGCCTATACTATTAACTAGACGCCAGCCGCTGTGGACTATTCCTAGATTTGGTCGCGCTGCAAATACAGCCATTTGTGCTGCTAATTTGTCGGGAAAAAAGTAGTCGTCAGCATCGAGAAAGGCGATAAATTCTCCTCGCGCTAGCTCGATACCGCGATTTCTGGCAATCGAAACTCCTTGATTTTGTTGGTAAATGTAGCGAATTCGATCGCCATATTTCTGTAAAACTAACTTGGTATCGTCTCGGGAGCCGTCGTCTACGACAATAATTTCCCAGTTAGCATAGGTTTGGTGCAGAACGCTATCTACGGCTTGGCCGACGTAAGCAGCACAGTTGTAAGCCGGAATTACTACGCTCACCTGGGGGGTGCGATCGCTCATAATCAATATCAAGTTTTATGGATTATACCATTTTAGATTTTAGATTTTAGATTTTAGATTTTAGATTTTAGATTTTAGATTTTAGATTTTAGATTAAAAAACAGGAAATTACTGATGAGCCTCTGGCTGGGAACTTGCTGACAGTTGCATTCTTGTTGTCAACTGGTGGGCACTGGTATTAGAATAAATAAGTGCTGGGCAAGTTTACGGAAATCCGGGCTTTGAAAGCAAGAAAAACCCTGCAACGACCCCTAGAAGATTTATTGGTAAAATCCGCTGGCGTCTTTATTGTACAATACTTATCGGGTTAACCGGAGGCTCGCGCACCCGATAAGTGACGCTCGATCGGCATTAATTTGGGTTCAAGAATTTGCCAGGGTAAGTTGTCGTGGATTAAGTATATCTTGGGGGCGAATTGCTAAAGGGTGGCGATCGCCTTTTACCTTCAAATACTTGTCAACTATTTGTAAAACCTGTTCGGGATTGGCCGGCTTGCTTAAAAAATCGGAAGCACCTGTAAATTTCGCCCGCGTGCGGTCAATTATACTGTCTTGACCAGTCAAAAACACGATCGGAGTTTCGCGAAAAGCAGGTGTTTTTCGCAAAAAATTGCACAAAGCAAAGCCACTTGTCTTTGGCATCACCACGTCCATAAAAATTAAAGCAGGCTTTTGTTTGGCGAGGAGACCCACTCCCTGCATGGGGTCTTGAATTTTGAGGACTCGATACCCCTGGGGCAATAAAATTTGCTCTAAAAATTCGCAAACTGTCGGACTGTCATCGATACAGGCAATCAAAGGGCGACCCGGCCCTGCGATGGCCGCGGCAAGGCGCCACTGTTCTATAGGCGACGGCAAGTCTGGTACTGTTCGGAAATTTACTAAACCTTGCTTGATGTAATTAACTAAAGCGCGAGTTGCCACTGTCACGCACTGCTTTTTCTTAAATGCAATATCCCAAAGAGTATTTTCGCCGTTGAATACGTTACTCAAAGCGATCAAAGAATTAGAACTAAATCGATTTTGCTGCAACTGGGCCGATGCTTTTAAAAGTGGTGCTTGTTCTGGATCTACCAGCCACAAACCCATTGCTTTCCACTTCTGCCAAATTTCTTCTGTACAACACAGAACTTTTTCTACTTCTGTTAAAGACAGCAGCAAAGAAGAGGTAATGGTAGAAAAATATTTCTGGGACGGACGCCACTCCCGGCGCAAACCCGATTGACCGATCAGACCAAATAACACTTCCGAAAGGCTGGTCTGGACGATCGCCCTAGCTTGTTCCAGGCTCATTTCGCTGGCTGCTACCCCTCGCTGAAGCAGTTGATATTCCCACAGTTCTCCAGCATCGAGGTCTCTGAGATCCACGTGAAAGTTTCGGCAGTGTTGCCCGATCGCCCTGTACCAGCGCCTCGATCTGTGCGAGCCTCCCGTGGCATAAACCAAGCTACCCTGAAAAAAGTAAAGTTGCCACTGTTGTTCTCCTTGCTCTAACAGCAGTTTCCCCGTTGCTTGTTTCTGGCTGAGTACAGCCAGAGTATGGGACAACATTTTGTATCCGATTGCGGTAGCAGACATATCAACTCGCATCCCCTGTACTCTGTTTGTACCATTATATAGCTGCTGAGTTTTGAAAGATAACAGTAATATTACTGAAGTTGGGTTAAAAAACACCGCTAATTGTGCGAATTTAACCCTATTAGGGAGTGATTCCCCTCGGTAGTTTTAGCCATGAGGATGCAACCCCTATTTGCACTATTAACTAATCACTAAAATCCGGCTTCTAATTAATAACTAATTGCCCTCGCTATCTTTGGGAGGTACTGGATCGTAACCCCCTGGATGAAAAGGATGACAGCGTAAAATTCGCTTAACTGCCATCGAGCTGCCGCGGGCAGGCCCAAATCTTTCTATTGCTTCGATCGCGTATTGCGAACAAGTTGGCTGAAATCTACAGGCGTTAGGCAGGTAAGGAGAAATCCCCATTTTGTAGCCTCGGATTAATCCGATCAGCACTATTTTCACAATTTTTACCTCAGCGATTGATTAGATTAATAGGCCAACCTCGTCCGATACCGCTGCAAGCTAGGTGCATCGATAGCATTCCCAGCGGTTAGAGTTCCGCCAACTTTTCCTGTACCAATTATACCTATTTTCATTTTTTTTTAGATACTTAAAGCACAATTTGAGGAGATAATATGGTACTTGTATCTGAGTTCGCTACTTGACCGATACCTAAAAAATTACCGTCTCGATCGTAAACCTGCAGGGGATAGGGAGGTTGGAGTATTGGGTTGTGGGAGGGATAGTTGCTACTTTCCTCATCGGCCCCGATCGGCGTTTCGGGAATCGGGAGGCGCTGTCCTTGCAACCAGCGTTTGGTATATTCAGGGGAAAGGACGATCGCCCCTAAATGTCCCAAAACCGCCGATGGCAAAATCGGGCAGAATTTATTCTCCTGCAGTTGCAGTTCCAATTGTTCAAAACTGAGACTTTGGTCGATCGAAAAACCGCTACTTTCGGTGCGAGTCAAACAAGCCAAAGTACCGCCTGCATTCAACAGTGCGCCCAAATCCCGCGCGATCGCCCGAATGTAAGTACCCCCCCCGCAGGCGATCGACAAATCCAATTCAGGAAAATCCCCCGGCCGCCAATCCAAGATTTCCAGCCGAAAAACCTCCACTTTCCTAGCAGCGACTTCCACAGTTTCGCCTTTTCTAGCTAACTCGTAAAGGCGTTTTCCTCCCACCTGAACCGCACTAAAACTAGGCGGAAATTGCTCGATTTTTCCTAGGAACTTTGGGAGTGCAGCTTGCACTTGTTCCAAACTCAACTCTGGTACCGGTCGAGAATGGATAATTTCTCCTTCTAAATCGTCAGTAGCAGTAGTTAAGCCAAACCGAATCGTGCCTCGGTAAGCTTTATTGTGTTGGAGAAATTGCAGCAGTCTGGTTGCTTTGCCAAGGGCGATCGGCAAAACGCCAGTCACAGCAGGATCGAGGGTTCCTCCGTGTCCGACTCGCTTGAGTTTCAATAGCCGGCGCACTCGCCCCACGCAGTCGTGAGAAGTCATGCCCGCAGGTTTGTTGAGATTGAGAAAACCGTCAGTAGTCATTAGGAAGAAGGAAGAAGGAAGAAGGAAGAGGGAAGAGGGAAGAAGGAAGAAGGAAGAAGGAAGAGGGAAGAAGGCAACGAAGCAGTGTACGGGATTTAATGGAGAGAAGGAAGCAGGAAAAAGGAAGATGAGAAGTTTTGAGATTGCTTGCCTTCGCATTGCGAAAGCTAACGTTACTTGCAACGCAAAAGCGGTTTTGAGTGAAAAAGTTTAATATTGAAAACTTAAAACTACAAAGTCCTCAACTATCAATTCCCTATTCCCTATTCCCCATTATCAATTATCAATTAAAAAATAAAGTCTGCCTGAGTGATAGAAGAGGGGGCAACTCCGAATAAATTAGCGAGAGTTTCCTTGGTGTTTGTAAGCTGAATAATTGTACTCGGCGAAGTTCCGGTTCCAGCGGAAATGGTGAGTTCGCCAAAGGTGAGGCCGGCAGTCAAGCGAATTCGATCCGTACCATCAGCAAAGTCTGCAATCACATCACCATCTGCCAAACGCCCGATCGCAAAAGTATCGTTTCCGGCGCCCCCAGTTAAAGTATCTCGGCCGCGATCGCCCGATAAACAGTCATTGCCGATGCCACCAAACAGCGAGTCATCGCCGGCACCCCCAAACAGCGAGTCATCGCCCGCGCCGCCCAACAAAGTATCAGTGTCTTGGTTGCCAAACAGCAAATCATTACCCTCGTCGCCCAGCATTGAGTCAGAACCTTTGCCGCCGTAGAAAGTATCGTCGCCGGCACCGCCCAAAACGCTGTCGCGGCCGGCACCGCCGAACAGCAAATCATTGCCAGCGTCGCCCAGCAGTGAGTCGTCGCCGTCGCCGCCGTAGAGGGAATCGTCTGCGCCTAAGCCCAAAATGGTGTCAGGGCCACCCAAACCAAATATCAAGTTAGCACCCGCAGAACCTCTGAGGGAGTCCGGGCCGCTAGTGCCGCGAGTGCCGCCAGTTACCCCTCCGGGACTGGTACCGCCGCTGGGGGTTGGGGTTGTGACGGGAATTGGTCGAATTGGCACTGCTGATGGCATGATTCTGAAGATGGGTAGAAATTTGCCATTCTAACTTAGCTTAAAACCGGAAGTTGTAAGCTCGCCAACCGCCGAGATGAGAAATATCGATCGCATCCGCCACAGCATAAGGTTCGCACAAAAAGCCCTGCACTGTCGAGCCGTCCTCCAACACCAGCGTACCAATTCCCAGCGGCGGGGGAATTTTAGCGACAAATCCGCCGAAAGCCGCGATCGACAACTCCCAAACTTCCACCTCGATCGCGCTACCGCCCTCTATCTGACGCACCAATCCCGGCTTGCCCAGAGCAGTACCCGTCAAAGCGTACAGCTTGTAAATCGGGCTGGTACGGCAGGCGCGAACCAAAACGCCTCCCCCCTCGATTAGTTGATAATTCAGCGGCTCACCGCTCAAATGAGCGCCAACCACGGCTATTTTGACTCGTTCTTCTGAGTCGGGTTTTGCTGCGGTGGCTGGTTCCGGGAGGGTTGGCAGCGGCAGGCCGGTTGCGCCCAAAGTTCCCCCCAAGCGATCGTGGAAAGCAGATCCCAGGCGGCAGAGGGATAAATCGTGCCGCGCAGGAGCCATCAGTGTCAATCCTGCGGGCAATCCGCTGCTTTGAAACCCGCTGGGAACTGCGATCGCGCACAAATCGAGCAAATTCGCAAAGTTCGTGTAGCGCCCGAGATTGGTGTTGAGGGCGATCGGATCGGCTGCAACTTCTGCGACAGTATAAATCGTACCTGTCGTGGGAACCGCCAACACATCCATTGACTGCCACTGAATTTCTGCCATCTGGCGGAGTTCGGCCAACCGGTACGACGCGCGGTAAGCCGCGACGGCATCGTAGCGTTTGCCGCCGCTGATAATTTCGCAGACGATCGGATCGATCGCATCTGGGTGCGCGTCGAGGAAATCGCCGATCGCGGCCAACCTTTCTGCTACCCAAGGCCCGCCGTAGAGCAGTTCTGCAGCATCCGCAAAGGGTTTGAAGTCAATAGGTGCGATCGTGCAGCCCAATGATTGCAAGCGCGCGATCGCATCTCGGTAGCGCTGTTCGGCTTCTGCATTCCCGAAAAATTCGAGTTCGCCCTCTCCGGGAACTCCCACCCGCAAGCGGGATAAATCTGGCAAAACTTTCGTTTCAGGGTGACGAGAAAACGCATCCTCAGCGTCAAAACCGCTGGCTGCTTGCAGCACTGAGGCTGCATCCGCACAGGTGAGAGCGAACACAGAAACGCAATCGAGCGATCGCACCGCTGCCAGCAGCCCGCGAGTGCTTACCAGCCCGCAACTTGGCTTCAGCCCGACAATGTTGGTAAAAGCAGCCGGAACCCGCCCCGAGCCTGCGGTATCGGTACCCAGAGCAAAACTCACCAATCCGGCCGAGACTGCTGCTGCGGAACCGGAACTCGATCCGCCCGGGATGTAGCGCGAATCGAACGGGTTGCGACAAACTCCATAAGGCGTGCGGGTTCCCACTAATCCTGTGGCAAACTGATCCATGTTTGTTTTGCCGATCGCGATCGCACCTGCAGCGCACAAACGCTCTACGACTGCGGACGATCGCGCTGGAGTGCGAGCAAACTGCGGACATCCCGCCGTAGTCGGAACGCCCGCCCAATCTAGATTATCTTTGATCGCAAAAGGTATTCCGTAGAGCGGCAATTGTTCCCGATCTAGGTTTTCCAAAGCTTTGGCGCGTTCGAGGGTTTCCGCTTGCGGTGCTAAATAAATCCATACCGCCGGATCTGCATAGCGTTCGATCCGATCGTAAACGCTGGCGATCGCATCTGCCGGCGCGATCGATCCCGTGCGGTAGCGATCGAGCAGCGAATTAATGTCCAGACTGTTGCTGTAGTTAAATTTTTCCATAGTAGTAGTCAGTCGATTTTAGATTTTAGATTTTAGATTTTTTAGATTTTCGGTTTAAGATTTCACCTCACATCTTGCACCATTGCCAACAAATTTTTAAAGGGCGGGTTTTTAAGACCACCCCACAAGAAACTTAATGTCTTGTGGAACAGGCCGGAAAGCCTGTTCCAGAATGGTGCAATATTTCAATTTCACCAAACTCGATCGGATGATGGTCGATTAAATAATTGAGTTGACCGGCTGTGCTGGGCGATGGTTATTACACATAGACGGTTAGTTTACCGTATTGTCGATCGTCCTCGCATCCAGTTAGCGGGCGATCGAACTATTTCTCAATAAATCTTCAACCCTGGCCTTGCGGGTGCAAGTCTGCGTGCAGGTAAACTTCGCGATTTCCAACCGCTGGGTTTAATCTTCCAGAAACCTTAATTTGGCAAATTCCAGAAAAACAGTTTTTTGTAACATCTTACACATTTTCGCATCAAGTTTGCTGTTACCGTTTGAAACGTAGCAATCTAGTAAGATTGCAAACTACAGTATGCTTACCTTTCAAAAAGCTAAGTACATTGCTGTTAGGGACAGTCTTGAATAACTCCTTGGGTTGCAAACAGGACTTATACAGACAAAAAACGAAAAATTTAACCGCTTCTAGGGTTCCGATTTGAATTAGTTTCTAACTCAGCTTAGAAAATTCAAGTGCTGGTCCGAGAGAAGCAGACTGGTTGTCCCAATATTTTGATTTGAGGGAAACACTAGCCAGTTACACGGCGGGATAAAAGCCCGGGAGAAACGCGATCGGTCAGCAAGACTCGGTTCGTTAGCTCTCGGGCTTTATCCTTGTATATCAGGGGGGTTTGCGGCAGCTAAGGAAGCCAAAGAAGGTGCAAAAGCTCGATCGACATATTCACCCCTAACCAGCAACCAAAATATGCTATGAATATCCGATATTGCTCCCCAAAAATAACGCGATCGCCCTTATCCTACTGCGCCATATTTTTCATCACCTTGTTTTTCGCTGTCGGCTGCGTCAACCCGGCAATTTATATCAAAACCACGACAGAAAGCGAAGCAGCTTCTTCAGTAAGCGCTGATGCAGTTAGCCTCGGATTCAGCGCGTGGCCCGGCTGGTTTCCGTGGCAAATTGCCAAAGAACAAAAAATATTTGAAGCCAACAATGTTGCTGTAGACTTAAAATGGTTTGACGGCTACTTAGAATCGATCGGCACCCTCACAGCAGGACAGATAGATGCTAACAGCCAAACCCTCGGCGATACAGTAAACTCTATATCAGGCGGTGCCGACCAAGTAATTGTTTTAGTCAACGACAACTCGACGGGTAATGACAAAGTGATTGTCGCTGAAGGCATCAATTCCGTGGCGGATTTAAAAGGTAAAAAAGTTGCGGCAGAGGAAGGTACTGTCGATCACTTTCTGTTGCTGTTAGGGCTGAGAAAAGCAGGTTTATCAGTGCAGGACATTCAATTTGTACCTCTGGAAACCGGCAAAGCTGCGGCGGCTTTCGTCGGAGGACAAGTCGATGCGGTGGCAGTATTTGCGCCGTTTACTACGCAGGCATTAAAACGGTCGAACAGCAAGGAACTGTTTAGTTCCAAAGATTTTCCGGGGGCGATTTCCGACCATTTAGTATTCACCCGAAAGTTTATCGGCGAACACCCCGATCGAGTCCAAGCCGTGGTCAATTCATGGTTTGCAACATTGGAATACATGAAAGCAAATAAAGAGAAATCTTACGAAATTCTCGCCAACCGCGCCGGAGTTAGCGTTGAGGAATACAAAGAATATGAAAACGGCACTAAGATATTCACGATCCAGGAAAACTTGAAAGCATTTCAACCGGGAAATGACATGACATCATTGCAGTTTGCTGCAGCCGAAATGACCAAATTTCTCGTAGATGTAAATTTAGCAAAAACCCAACCGGATATCAGCACATTATTTGACGATCGCTTTATCAAAGCTTATGCCGAAGGTAAAAGCTAAAAGGCATTAATTTGCTATTGTGCAGACACAACAAAATTTAAACAATCTTATTTTTTTCAAATACCAAAAACCTACTAAAATTACTCGCTCAACCGTTCTGCAATTAAATCATGCCACCAAATCCAGATCCCCGATCGATCCAATCCCACCTCAAGCAAAAAAGCCTAAATCCCACCGTTTTCTGGCGGATTGCGGAAGAGATACCACAACCCCTCAATATTGGGTTAACGGTAACATCGATCGCACTGCCGCTGCTGCTGTGGTGGCTAGTAACAACCTTCGCTAACGTAGACCCCAAATTTTTGCCTTCCCCCGCCAAAGTTTTAGAAGCATTTGGTCGGCTGTGGAACACTCGCGAACTTTTGAAAGACACGGTAGCGAGTTTGTGGCGGGTGGGAGTGGGCTTTCTGTTCGCCTTGGTTGTTTCCATACCAATTGGCGTGCTCATGGGCAGTTTTCCCAGTATTCGCGCCTTGCTGGAACCCATGTTCGGCTTGATGCGATATATGCCCGCACCAGCATTTATTCCTTTGCTAATTCTCTACTTGGGAATCGGCGAAGAACCCAAAATTACCCTGATATTTATCGGCGTCTTTTTCTTCAATTCGCTGATGGTGATGGATACAGTCAAGTTTGTTCCAAAAGACTTGATCGAAGCTACTTATATGTTGGGCGGCAATCGCTGGGAAATCTTAACTCAAGTTATTTTTCCCCACGTTTTGCCTGGAATTCTTGATGCTAGCCGCATCAACCTAGCTGCGGCTTGGCAATTGGTAATCGTCTCGGAATTGATTGCCGCCACCGAAGGCTTAGGTCGCCGGATCAGCGTCGCAGGTCGATTTCTCCGAACCGATGAAATTTTTGTGGGGCTGATTGTCATTGGGGCGATCGGACTGACTTTTGACTTGCTTTTTCAATATCTGCTGCGGGTTTCTTGTAAATGGTCAAGCCAGAAACAGTAAGCAGATGTTGAAGGAAGAAGGAAGTTCGGCAACGAGCAATGTACGGGATGTAACGGATGGAAGGAAGATGGAAGAATGCAGCGCTATCAACCTAAGATTGAAAGACTCGATACCTATCGTTTTGATTGCTAAGCTCGATCAGCTTTGGGAATAAAGAAATTCAGTTTTTACTTACAATACGGAGGATAAACTCATGTTTCTGCAAATCAACAACCTGCACAAAAACTTTGAAACGAAAAAGGGTAAATTAGTTGTCCTCAAGGACATCAATATGAGCATCAAGCAAGGCGAATTCATCTGCGCGGTAGGCGCATCCGGTTCGGGCAAATCTACTCTGTTGAGGCAGATTGCGGGATTGGACAAGCCGACAGCAGGGTTCGTTAAAATCGACGGCAAAGAAGTTGTTTCGCCTGGGCCGGATCGAGGTATGGTATTTCAGCATTACACTCTTTATCCTTGGATGAACGTGCAGGAAAATGCCGAGTTTGGTCTCAAACTTCAAGGCGTGTCCAAGAAAAAGCGGCGCGAACAAGCCAGCTATTATTTGAATGTGGTAGGATTGACGCAGTTTGCTTCGTCGCTGCCGAAGGAGTTGTCGGGCGGGATGAAACAGCGGGTGGCGATCGCCCGCGCCCTCGCTTCGGAACCGAAAGTGTTATTAATGGATGAACCTTTCGGCGCATTGGATATCCACACTAAAGAATCGATGCACGAATTCATGCTCGATTTGTGGCGCCGCACTCAGATTACAATCTTTATGATTACCCACGATGTCGAAGAAGCGGTGTTTCTTTCCAATCGAATTTACGCTTTGGGTTCCCGTCCCGGTACTGTCAGAAAGGAAATGTCGATTAATTTGCCCGATCGCACTCCCACCGTTAAACGCAATACCAAATTTCACGACTACCGCGACGAACTTATGGATTTGATGCGGAAACACGGTCAAGAAGCAGTCGCAGCCGCAGCTTAAATTAGGACTCGCGCAATAAGTTTGCAGTTGCGCTAAAGCGCTGTATGAAAGCGCTAAAACGCAACTGCAAACTTAAAAATCTGCCAAAAAATGTGACACTTGGCCTTAGTTCTGTCTCAATAAAAAAATAATAAAATGTAACAAAAAATACTTTTTTCTTGGTTGGGTTGCTTATAATAGGTGCTTGGGTGTTGAGCTAAAACTCAAAAAAATATCAGTCGGTCATTCCAAAGCCTAAAGCATAAAAGCTCTGTTAGAGACTGATAAGGCAAACATAAAAATTGCACGGGAATCGCTTCTAGGGTTCCGATCGAGTTATATAACGAGATGTCTGGTCCGAGAGAAGCAGCCGAAATTCAAAAATCCTGACGGTAAAGGGCGATCGGGAAATTGAATCGGTCACACGGCGGGAAAAAAGCCCGGGAGAACCACACAGTATGGGTTACTGTTGGTAAACTCTCGGGCTTTTGCAGTTAGAGTGAAGTTCACACCGCAGATTGCCCGCACAATATCTGGAGGAATTCACAGTGCAGCTATCGTCGATCGACACAAAATCTCAACTCAATTCCGACCTCGTATTAATGCAAGAAACCGTACCGGGCGGCGCTTACTGGTCGGGAATCATCAAGCGGGGAAACACCCTGCGAATCACCGATTTAGAAGGCTCTCGCGGCGTTTCGATGCTGTGTTACAACGCCGACAATGCGATCGAACGTTTCAACGCAGCAGACACAGCCAAAATTCAATTCAACGCCTTTCTCAAACAAGGCATGGTGCTCTACACAGACATGGGACGCATCCTATTTTCCATCACCCAAGACACCTCCGGCTGTCACGATTTACTAGGAGGATGCAGCAACGCCATTAGCAATGCCAAAAAATACGGCGAAGGAGACTGGAAAAACTCCCGCGACAACTTCCTCAAAGCCCTAACTCGGTGGGGATTGAGCAAAAAAGATATCATGCCCAACCTCAACTTATTTACTCGCATTGCCGTCAAACCCGACGGCACGATGGAGTTTCGCGAAGGCTGCGAGAAACCGGGTAGTTTTATCGATTTGCGAGCCGAAATGAACGTATTAACCGTTATATCTAACTGCCCCCACATCCTGCATCCGGCTTCAATTTACGATCCAAAACCCATCCAAATTCAGATTGTGAAAACCCCCGCACCCGCACCAGACGACTTGTGCCGCACCGCCAACCCGGAAGCCGTGCGCGGGTTCATCAACACCGATGCTTTGTTCGTGCAATAGACAGCACTGCATTTAATCGCCTCCAATTCCCGCCATCATCTGCGTTTATCAGTGTTTATCTGCATAACATCTGCGGTGAAAAGAGCCATCAAAAACTGATGCAAAACACCTAATAAACCAGATTTGAAAACTATATCTAATCCGCACCGAGCGGCGGCAAAAAATGCTGTAAACTAATCAACCCAAGTGAACCATGACTGCAACCACCCAACAAATCCTCGATCCAAAAACTGCAATTTATAACGAAGTCTTACCCGCCAGACATCCCTGGTCTCGCGTCATCAAAAAAGGACAGATTCTCCGCATTGTAGATTTAGGCGGAAATCAAGCAGTAGATTTTTTAGTTTACAATGCCGATGACCCTTCCGAACGCTACAGCGCCCCCGATACGATCGTCAATCAAGGCAACATCTTTGTCACTACAAACAGCCAACTCATTTCCAACGAAGGGCGAGCCATGATGACCATAATTGCTGACTCCTGCGGGCGGCACGATACCTCCGGCGGCGCCTGTAGCTGCGAAAGCAATTCGGTGCGGTTTGGGCTAGATAAAAAATACCAGCACGCCTGTGTTGAAAATTTCCTCGCCGCAATTCTTCCCTACGGTTTGGGAAAACGAGATTTAGTCAGCAACATCAACTTCTTTATGAATGTTCCGGTTAGCGAAGACGGCACCCTAGAAATTGTTGACGGCATCTCCGATCCGGGAAGTACAGTTGATTTGCGAGCCGAAATGAACGCGCTGGTTGCTATTTCTAACTGCCCCCAAATGAACAATCCTTGCAATGCTTACAATCCTACGCCGATTCAATTGATTATTTGGGATGCGGTATAGGTTGTAGCTGCATATCCGCCAGAAACCGCCAGGGGTTTAAACCCCTGGCTAATAGCGAAAGTCCTCTAAAGAGGACTGAAGAATCGATTGCCCATTAGCAATTATCAATTATCAATTATCAATTACCAATTACCTAAATGTTTAACAAAGTTTTGATTGCAAATCGCGGTGAAATTGCCTGCCGAATTATCCGCACCCTCGATCGCCTCGGAATTGCTTCGGTAGCAGTATATTCTGAAGCCGACGCCCGCGCCAAGCACGTTTTCGCCGCCAGCGAAGCCGTTTGTATCGGTGCAGCCGCCGCAGCCGAGAGTTATTTGCGGTTCGATCGCATTCTCGAAGTTGCGCGCCAAACAAAAGCTCAAGCCATCCATCCGGGTTACGGCTTTTTGAGCGAAAATGCTGAATTTGCCGAAGCTTGCGCCAGCGAAAATATTGCATTTATCGGCCCGACTCCTAGTCAGTTGCGCTGCTTTGGATTGAAGCACACCGCGCGGGAAATAGCCGCTGCAAATCAAGTGCCGCTAACTCCCGGAAGCGAACTTTTAGCAACTTTGGAGGATGCCCAAAAAGCGGCTGGGGCGATCGGCTATCCGGTGATGCTCAAAAGTACCGCAGGAGGCGGCGGCATCGGTTTGCAGGCTTGTTTTGGCGATCGAGATTTGGCAGAAGCATTTGAAAAAGTACAGCGTTTGAGTCAAAGCAATTTTAAACAAAGCGGTGTTTTTTTAGAGAAATACATTCAAACAGCCAGGCACATAGAAGTCCAAATTTTTGGAGATGGCAAAGGAAATGTGATAGCCTTGGGCGAGCGAGATTGTTCGGTGCAGCGGCGCAATCAAAAAGTAATTGAAGAAACCCCCGCCCCTGCTATTACCGACGAACAGCGCAATCAGTTGTACGGTGCAGCCGTGCGGCTGGGAAAAGCCGTAAATTACCAGTCAGCCGGTACTGTGGAATTTGTGTTTGATGTCGATGCGAAACAGTTTTATTTTTTGGAAGTAAACACGCGCTTGCAAGTTGAACACGGCGTTACTGAAGCTGTCAACAACATCGACCTCGTTGAGTGGATGGTAAAACAGGCTTCGGGGGATTTGTTCCCCCTGGAAGAGTACCGCTATCGGCCGCAGGGACACTCAATTGAGGTGCGAATTTATGCGGAAGATGCCGGCAAGAATTTTCAGCCGAGTTCCGGGTTGCTGAATCAAGTTGCGTTTCCCGAAAACGTCCGCTGCGACAGTTGGATAGAAACCGGCACGGAGGTAACTCCTTTTTACGATCCGCTGCTAGCCAAAGTAATCGTTTGCGGGGATAATCGAACCCAGGCGATCGTAAAACTAAAAGCTGCTTTAGATGCCAGTGAAATAGCGGGAATTGAAACTAATTTAGATTACCTCCGCCAGATTTTGGACGATTCTCGATTCAGCCGGGGCGAACTGAGCACGCGCTTTTTAAACTCTTTTGAATACGCACCTTTAACGATCGATGTATTGGATGGGGGAACCTACAGCAGCATTCAAGATTATCCGGGGCGGATTGGCTATTGGGATGTGGGCGTGCCGCCTTCTGGGCCGATGGATCATCTGGCATTTCGATCGGCAAATCGTTTAGTAGGAAATCCAGAATCGACAGCAGGATTGGAATTCACAGCGACAGGCCCAACTCTGCGCTTTAATGCCGATACAGTTATTAGTTTGACTGGTGCAATTATGAAGGGAACGCTAAACGGCGAATCGGTGCCGTTTTGGACGGCGATTCCCGTAAAAGCTGGCAGCATTCTCAAGTTAAAAGCCATTCAAGGCGGCGGCTACCGCACTTATTTAGCGGTAAAGCACGGCTTTAATGTCCCCGATTACTTGGGCAGCAAATCAACTTTTGTACTGGGCAAATTTGGCGGGCACGCGGGCCGCACGCTGCGTCCGGGAGATGTGTTAAAACTCAACCAAACTGCAACTCTGGAAGCGGAAATATCTTTGCCTCCCGAACTAATTCCCACCTACAGCAATAATTGGGAAATCGGCGTTTTGTACGGGCCTCACGGCGCGCCGGATTTCTTTACTGAGTCAGACATCGAAATGTTTTTCTCCACAGAATGGCAGGTGCATTACAACTCGACGCGGACGGGCATTCGGCTGATCGGGCCGAAGCCGACTTGGGCGCGTCAAGACGGGGGGGAAGCGGGTTTGCACCCGTCTAACATTCACGATAATGCTTACGCGATCGGCACGATCGATTTTACGGGCGATATGCCTGTCATTCTCGGTCTTGACGGCCCGAGTTTGGGAGGTTTTGTCTGTCCTGCTACTATTGTGCAGTCGGAATTGTGGAAAATCGGGCAACTGAAACCGGGGGACAGCATTCGCTTTCACTGTTTGAGTTTTGCTGAAGCTTTGCAGCGGGAATTAGCACAAAATCGGCAAATTGCTACTTTTAGTTTGCCTGTTTTTGGGGAAAATGCGGAGGAATTGCCCGCCGTTTCCGCTTCTCCAATTTTGCACGAAATTCCCGAATCTCCGGGACAGGTTGCTGTTACTTACCGTCAGGCTGGGGATAAATATATTCTAGTTGAATACGGCCCGTTGGTGCTGGATTTAAATTTGCGTTTTCGGGCGCACGCCTTGATGGAATGGCTGAAAGCAAATCCGTTGCCGGGTGTGATCGAATTAGTGCCGGGAATGCGATCGCTCCAAATTCACTTTGAGGGCCGCCAGATTTCGCAACAGCAGCTAATGCAGGCGCTGATTGCGGCGGAGGCGGAACTTCCGGCGATCGAGGATTTGGAAGTGCCGGCGCGAATTGTGCACTTGCCTTTATCTTGGGAAGATGAATCGACGCTGTTGGCCATTGAAAAATATATGCAGTCTGTGCGATCGGATGCACCTTGGTGTCCCAGCAATATTGAGTTTATTCGCCGCATAAACGGGCTTGAGGGCATCGAACAAGTCAGAGAAATTGTATTTAATGCTAGCTATTTAGTGATGGGTTTGGGAGACGTTTATTTAGGCGCGCCCGTCGCAACTCCCCTCGATCCGCGCCACCGTTTAGTTACTACGAAATACAATCCGGCCCGCACTTGGACTCCTGAAAATGCAGTTGGCATTGGCGGCGCGTATTTGTGCGTTTACGGGATGGAAGGGCCCGGAGGTTATCAATTTGTCGGCCGCACGGTGCAAATGTGGAATCGGTTCAAACAAACGGCGGATTTCCAGTCTGGTAAACCTTGGCTTTTGCGCTTTTTTGACCAAATCCGATTTTATCCGGTTTCCCATGAGGAATTGCACCGCTGTCGGGAAGAATTTATTGAAGGGAAGTTTAAATTAAAGGTTGAGGAAATCACTTTTAATTTGAGAGAATACAATGAGTTTTTGCATTCTATTGCGGGCAGTGCGGCTGAGTTTAAAGCGCAGCAGCAGGCCGCATTTAATGCAGAGCGCGATCGCTGGGCTGCATCCGGGGAATTTGAAGCTGAATCTGCCGCAGAATCCTCGGCGGATGTGGCTTCGGAAACAGCGGCGGAGGTTACTTTGCCGATCGGTTGCGAGGCAGTTGTCGCTCACGTTTCGGCCAATGTTTGGCAGGTGCTGGTTAATGTTGGAGATGCGGTTGCAGAGGGCGATCGCCTGTTAATTTTGGAAGCGATGAAAATGGAAATTGCTATTACTGCTGATGTTGCGGGCACTGTTGCCGAGTTGTTTTGCGAAAAGGGACAAACGGTGACAGCAGGACAAATTCTAGCGGCTGTTCAACCGAATTAATCCTTGTGTTGTCAGTTCGGGGAAAGTAGAAGCCGTTGCATAATTGCGGGATGATTTTGATTGTTTTGTGCGATGGGATATCCTAGCCTGTCCGGTATATTTTCACCGCAGGCGGGACACGCCACAAGCATCATCCTCTAATTGTGCAATCCCCGCTCATTTAATGAAGGTTTAGCAGCAGTTAGGGCTTCAAAAGGGTGGGGATATATCAATACAGCAGGCCAGTAGAAAAGCGCCTCCCAAGTTTCCGATGTCGGCCGTTTTTCAGAAGGCTTAGCCGCTGTCAAGCGCGATCGCAAATCTGGCTTCATCCATCAAACTCGAAAGCCAATCATTTAGCAGGTTCGATGCTATGTTTAGGCTTTAAATTTGTTTAAGTCTCGTTAACTTAACTCCAGCAGCCCAGAATTGACAGGCCAACCATCCTGAAATACCAGTAATTCTCCCGGCTGAATTTGCGTCCAAACTTCGTTATCTGTCAGCGGAAAAGTGGCAATAACAGCCACCCGATCGTCCTCGTTGGTCAATTCCCGAAAATCGACTGTTACATCTTCGTCGATCGAGTGAGCGCTAGCAAAAGGTGCTTGTCGCACAATATAATGCAGATTAGTAGAACAGTGGGTGAACAAGTGTTCTCCATCGGAAAGTAAATAATTAAAAATTCCGTACTCTGCCAAATTTTTAGTAATTTCCTCCAGTACCGGGTAAATTTCCGCTAAACCAGGCTTACTTTGAGGAAAAGTAGAGCGCAGCTTTTCTAAAATCAAACAGAATGCTTTTTCGCTGTCAGTTTTGCCAACCGGTTTGTACACTCCGAGACATTCTGGATAAAATTTTTCGAGATTTCCGTTGTGAGCAAACACCCAATAACGTCCCCAAAGTTCGCGAATAAAAGGGTGGCAGTTTTCTAGAGCAATTGCGCCTTGAGTAGCTTTGCGGATGTGAGCAATGACGTTAGTTGAATGAATCGGATAGCGACGCACTACTTCTGCAACTGGAGAAGCAATCGCAGGTTTAGAGTCTATAAAAAGGCGACATCCCAAACCTTCAAAGAAAGCAATTCCCCAACCGTCTTGATGAACGTCCGTTTTGCCCCCCCTTGCAGAAAAACCCTCAAAAGAAAAGCAAATATCTGTCGGAACATTGCAGTTCATTCCCAGTAATTGGCACATAGCTTTTAATTCTCTGGAGTGTGGATCGATCGCGCAGCTATTGGCAGCTACAGATTTGCGGTGATAATATTATAGTATTAACGGGTTAAATACACTTAATATTTGGCTTAATCAACCTTAATAATACTGAAGTTAAAAAGTTGGCAAGCTAAAACAATCGATTGTGTTTCTGTCGGAACGATGTTACACGCTCACTCGCTCCGCATTTTTTACGTGCATACAGCGAGGAGAAAGTATGAGCGCCATGGAAAAAATGATATAATTTTGATTGTTTGGTGACCTCGTGTTAAGGGAAATAATAACCGTCCGCAAATTCCAAAAATAAAAAAATATTAATTTACTTAAACTGCAAAAAATCACTAAGTTATCTGTTTATATAGTTGTATAGTTGTCAAAAAATTAAGTGACAACAAAAACCACAAAAATGGATTTTTTATAGATTAAATGCCAGTTTAAATTATTAGTATTACTACTTTTTGGGTTTTTATATCGATATGTTTTGATTAAACTAAAAGACAATAGCAGAGGAAGATATGAGGGAAGAATATCGCAGATTTTTGACTATTCATTCATTACAAAATTTGTTTAAAAAAACGGGAACCGGATTGTCAATCAGCCGTCACATAGGGGAAGAAACCGAGAGTGGCAGTTTGACTTGTTCGTCGCCTTTGGGAGAAGGAATGGAATTGGCGATCGCCATTCATCTCGAATAGTGCCTCAAGCGTAGCTATCCCGTAGGAAATCTCGCTTTTTCTCACTTTTTTGGCTTTAAACTCACAAGGTATAAAAATCATGAAAAACCATAAGTACGATCGACAAATTTGGAAAATCCTTAGCAGCTTAATACTAGGATTCGGATTGCAGGCATTATTCAGCATTCCAGCCTTAGCAGAAACGACTGATCCTGAAACAATAGCAAATAGTGCAAATTCGGAAGATCCCGTTAATGAATGGTATCAATTACCCGCACCGACAAATAATCTACCAGATAATTTCGAGCGTAATCCCGATCGCAAATTAGTCGAAAAATCTGACAATATAGATGTAACTTCATCGGTAAACCCCGCATCGCAGCCGCCCGTACCTATCGCGAGTGAGATAGAAACTCACGTATCCGAAGCCAGCGAAACGCCGCCCGCAGAAATACCTCAGTTAGTTGAAGAAAATAACTTAGAAAATTCCCCATTAGTTTACCCTGCTGAAAACTCACTAGAACAAGTTACATCAGTTTCCCAACTCAGCGACGTACAGCCCACAGACTGGGCATTTCAAGCACTGCAATCCTTAGTAGAAAAATACGGCTGCATAGCTGGATACCCCGACGGAACCTATCGCGGAAACCGCGCTATAACGCGCTATGAATTTGCAGCCGGAGTCAATGCTTGTTTAGATACAATCCGCGAGTCCATCGCCAAATCAACTGAAAGTCTAGCTAACCGAGACGATTTAATAAAACTGCAAAAATTGCAAGAAGAATTTGCCGCCGAAATTGCCACAATTCGAGGTCAATTGGATGTGCTAGAAGCGCGAACTATCGAACTAGAAGCCAATCAATTTTCGACCACAACTAAGCTGTCGGGATTCACAATTTTTGGAATACAAGGGCGCACGCCCAACCGTGCGGATCGGACTCCAAGAGACGGCAAAAGAGATACCAAAGACCCCGGTACAAATGTCAACTCGATCAACTTCACTCAATTATATTTAACCACTCAATTTAGTCCTCGCAGTAACTTATTAATCGGTTTTTACAACCAGAACGGAAGCAATTCACCACAATTAACCAAAGATGTAGACCTTGCTTATAATATAGCCGAAACTTCTGGATTAACTGTCAGCGACCTCAACTACCGCTTTCTGGTCGGCGACAAATTGGCAGTGTTTGCAGGTACAGCAGGAGTTAACATGATTACCGCTTTTCGAGGGCCGAATCGGGCAGAAAGTGCAGCTTCGGGCCCCCTTTCTGCCTTCGCCCAAAGAAACCCTATTTTGAACACAGGTTTAGGTTTAGGCGGCATAGGCATTGACTGGCAATTTGCGAAGCGAGCCAGTTTGCAAGCAGTTTATTCAACTAACATTCCCGGATTTTTTGTCAGTTCTAACGGGTCTACAGGACACAATACCGTGGGTCTACAACTAACTCTGACACCAGCCGATCCAGTTGATGTTACTGTCTATTATGTTAACGATTATTCGCCGGACGGTAATCTGATTACTTTGGCTGGAGATAGCCAATTGACTGCTATTAATCCCAGCACAAATAAGTCCGAACCTCTGGAAACAAATGCAGTTGGAGCAAGTTTAAACTGGCGCATTTCATCGCGAGTTTCTCTAGGAGGTTGGGCTGGTTATACTAATTCTCGCATTCCGGGTAAATCTGGTACGGTAGCAACTACAAATTATATGGTTTTTGTCAATTTCCCCGATTTGTTTAAATCAGGAAATTTAGGAGGAATTTATATCGGGCAACCGCCTAAAATTGTCAGCAGCAATTTACCTACAGGCAATAACGTTCCTGATTTTTTAGATACGGGTTTAGGGCGATCGGGCGGGCAACCCGGAACGACTACTCATGTAGAGGTATTCTACCGCTGGCAGGTGAATGATAATATCAGCGTCACCCCTGGATTGATCTTGATTTTTCAACCCGGTCATACTCCCGATAGCGACCCGATCTCAGTTGGTGTATTGAGAACTTCATTTTCTTTTTAAGAATCTAATGCAGTGAGGGTGGGTTTACTGGATCGAATCGCCAATTGCAAACAATTTTGGTCAACCCCCTCCGGAGGAACCGCCCACAATAAAATTTTATTTTGTGGAACAGGCATCCTGCCTGTTCAGCGAGAAAGGTATTCTTCCCTCAGCAGACAGTCATTAAAACCCCAGCGGGATTTCCTAAGATTTTTTCTCAGTAAAAACCCGCTATTTTTACTGAAACTTTACACTTAATAGTAATTTCTCCGTTTGCATATTTTTTTACTCCATACAAATACGTAATTATTAAGTTCAAAAAAATACGCATAAACACGCTTGAAACATAAGTTTTCCTAACTTAATTTATTATTAGGAGCATTACTAATAGTTCTTTAAGTTTAGGCTTAGATAAATATGATTAAATCAACGGGCTATCTTGGGTTTTTGAGCTTTGCTGTAATTTCTGCTATGACTGCCTATCCCTGTCAGGCACAAACCACTGTCAGATCGCAGACAAATGTAAATGCAACACAGGATATCACAAGTACCGAGTCACTCGATGTTACTAACAGTTCTGTTAGCAACATCGGCAAAACTCCTAACAATTCTAAATCTTTTACCGTCTCAAAATTGAATAGCACACCTTCTAACTCTAGTCCTCCTATAACCACTCCTCAAAATCAATCTGCACGCACAAATCCATTAGGATGTAGATTTTTCACTACTCCTTCAATGCAGCAATAAATGTTCCTGCATCTCTTGATAAATAAAATATCATGGCTGAATAGAGGGCGATTTTTTTTTAGGATTGCCCTCTATTTGCGCGATCGTACTTTTTAAGAAAATTATATGTAATAAAAAGGATTGATAAAATTAACTCTCGTTAAAATATTATCGAGGAAAGTCTGAAAGTTGTTTGATATCCTTTAAAACTATTTGTGGCTTCCCTTTGTACCGTTCTACCTTCCCACTGACATACACATATCCCCGTCCCAGACCCGCATAACGGTTCTCGATTAACCGCTTCAATGGAGCTCTTTCATCAGTTTCAGCATCGGGTATCCACAAATCTAATTTATGATAAACTGAGCCAGCATAAATCAAAGCGCTTCCGCCGATCCATTTATTAATTCCCGCCTGCAAATCGCAGAAAATAGTAATAGATTTAGCTTTCTCAGAAGCAGCTAAGATTTTCGGGTAGTCCAACCTCAAAGAAAGCGCTCCTGCAGTTGCTTCAGACAACCGAAACTCTTCAACAATTGAGGCGCGCATCGACCACCAAGGCAGTAAATTAGCATAGTTGCGAGAGGGGATTTTGGCATTGATAATCGGATTCCAAATCATCAGATTGTAAGCTTTTGCTGCAGATTCTGCCTCAGTCATTTGGCGGTGATACAATCTCGATCGCCCGTATTTAACAAAGTAGGGACTCCAGCCTTCTGCAATCAGTTTCAGATTATAATTTTCTCCCTCTTTATGCACGTAACATAGGAGACGCCCGTAGTTGTCGCGGTGTTTTTCCACCGCAATTTCTATCGGGTCATCTGTATCAAATTCTATGTCTACTGTAGCAAGTCCGCCATCTGCTGTGGCGAAGTATTTTTTAGCCATTTCCGAAGCTGCTTTCCCCGCCGCAGTTACAGGTTTAGAGCCTCCCGAATGACTTTCTTCTGTATCGACGCAAATCAGGCGCAGAGCCTCGGTTTTGCCGTTAAGAGAAATTTTGATGCTGTCGCCGTCAACTACTTTAGTTACTTGCAGGTTCTGAATTCTGGTTGCCATATTTTGAACCCTGTTGGACTTGAGATTTGATGCACATATGGGTATAACCATACACGAGTTCGCTATCAATAGCAACTGTAATTTTTGTTGTTTGTATTAATATTTGCTAACAGTCGCGTATTCGATCAAATCGGGGAAAAAGTCGCGAAAATCAGATTCTAAGCGCTGATAGTTAGCTGTCAAATCTTCTATGCCGCTTGCTAAGTTATTTGTCCGCTTAATTCGGGCAGACATTCTTGTAAGAGTGATGCCGATTTCGGCAAGTTCTTGATAAGATGAAAGCAAGTCGCGGGCAATTATTGTTGGCAGCAGGCGCTGGAGAGACTCAGGCAATATATCGCGATTGTCTTGCAGGACTTTATAGACATGGCGAGAAAAATCGGGGAGCGGAATTTCTGAATATTCCAGCCAATTTTTAGCCAAGAAGTGGTCGTAAAACACGTCAATCAAAACTCCAGCAAACCTGCGTCTATCGGCGCCAACAAGGCTTTTACTCGATCGCACTATTGGGTGAGAGTCCGTGTAGCTATCTACTTTGCGGTGCAAATCGATGCCCTTTCTAATTTCCTCGGGATAAAGGTTGAGTGCCGTTCCTTTGACAAAATCTCCTAAGAGGTTGCCAATCAGGGATTCTGGCGTGCCTTCTGATAAGAATAGATGAGCCAAATAATTCATTAGCTACACAACTGCATAACCTGTATGAGGTCTGACATCTGCGGGATGAAAACCTAAAACAATGGAATCCTTGGAAATTCCAGCAGCTACAAGTTCTTTCGTCACGCCGTATTCTGTTTCATCTCGCTGTACCCAAATCTTATCATTAATAATATCGATATGAACCAAACAGCCGTGAATTCGTTTGGCTTTATCCCAGCCTAAAGTAACTAGCAGGTAACAATCAGATTTTTCATCAAACACGGCTTTACAAATTATATCGCCATGAGAGTAAGGAATTTTTGTGTAAGGTTCGAGAACTGTTTTAATGGTGGTTCTAAAGTTAGCTAAAGTATCCATTTTACGATCGCCTCTAGATTTGGGTCGAATACAATCAGCTTGAGCTTTTCATCTTCAATCATTAATTGACCGATCGGTTCTTCAAATAGAGATTCATAGGTGATATCGCGAACAGCCAGATAAAGCGTATGTTCTGGATAAGTTCTCTGAAGCACAGATCGATAAATAGTAAATTGTCCGATCGCCTCTCTCAAGTCCTGCATTTCTGAATCGCTGACAAAGCTTTTGACTTCCACAGCAATTTTTTGTTCTCCTCGTTCTGCAGCCAGCACCTGTTTGGCTCCCAGATCCACATACATATCTTTTTTTCCCCATTTCAGATGGAGA
The DNA here is from genome assembly GCA_036704825.1 of Microcoleus sp. F8-C3. Lineage (GTDB taxonomy): Bacteria > Cyanobacteriota > Cyanobacteriia > Cyanobacteriales > Microcoleaceae > Microcoleus. Next base: position 69,882 of record JAUBSN010000015.1, read on the forward strand.
GGATCGTGAGTAATTATCCACCCATCATTCAGGAGAGATTTTTTGACTGTATTGTGGTACAGGTCTAAAGCGGGCATAGAACAACACGAGTAATATTAGACTTCATGGTTATATAATAGCAAATTAGGATGCAATTATCTTAAACCGGAACTACAAGGAGAAAGCATAATGGCTGTTCTATAATGTGTAAAACCAGGTGCTAAACTCGGTTAAATTATTCTTGCCTTCGATGAATCTTGGATAACAAAAGAGCGATCGCCTAACTGCAGTATGCAGGCGATCGCTCCACCCACGCTCAAATATTGCTGGCGATCGAGAATCAATCGATCGCCAGCAACACCAGCTTAAATCTTTCATACATAATTTGCTAAATTGCGATCGGCTACATCTCACGACGGAACGATCTAATAGCTTCCCCTGCATCAGTTTCCGCCATCAAAATACAGCGTTTCATCAAATCGATATCGAGGTTGTTGAGTCCGGGTAGCTGACTGCGATCGCTATTTTCATAGCTACCGTCATGGAGATGATATATCTTCAGCAATCCATCTTCCCAAAACCAAACCTCTGGAACACCTAAAGCTTTATAGCGCTCTAACTTACTGATTCCTCCACTGGTAAAGACCACTTCGATCGACAAATCTGGAATTGGTTTTACACTCCCAATGTAGTAGGATTCGTCTGCTTGCACAGAGACAACTCCCGATCTTTCCTGCGTCATTGCCCCTGTGGGCTTGAAGAAAATTCCCTGTTCGACGAGAAAGGTAGTTACTAAGTAACCGATAACACGAGCAAAAGTTTCGTGGTCTTCTCCAGGCATCAGAATCTCGATCGTCTCATCATAGTAAAATAGTCGCACTCTAGGGGAGCCTTCAAAGCCTTTTTGGATAAATTTAAACCGTTCCCACATTCCATGATGAACAATTCGCTGATCTGTGGTTTTGCTAAGTAGTGGAGCCATCGCGCTCAGATCCAGTCCATAAGTTATCTTGATTGTAGCTTGTATTTTTAACCAATGCGAATCTCTCCCTCTTTAGCATAGATAACAGCTTGCATAGGAGCAAGAAAATCCATCCCTAGCAAACCGTCTACAAAAGTGGTTGCAGGTAACGTGTAGGCAACTATAGGAAAATTTTCTAAACGCTCGCCCAAGCAATTAAACCAAGGCACAGCTACTACTGGTGCTTCGACAATACTGCCACCTGCTGATGTCCTAATTCTGCGTAGAGGATTTTGGATATCGCAACCAAGAGCTTCTAATATATTTACCCGCAAGACGGTATAAGTTGAGCCTGTATCAACTAATAATCTGAATTGTCTGACAGTATTACTTGTGCTAGAGGCAGCAGCTTTTAAGACGAGTAAATTTCCGTAACGCGAGCACCGATAAAGTCTTTGCAAAGTCACGATAGCACCGAATATTCATCAGGAATAGGGCCAGTATATTCTATAGAAATTGACCGGACATCTTTAAAAATTGTCAAAGCTCGATCGATTTCCTCTCGCTGCGGTGAATGAGCTAAAACTTCACCGCGAATCACATTCCATAAATCGTCTGATTCAGTATCAGCAATTAGCACCCACTCGCGGGGATAGCGATCGCGTATTTCTGCGGCAGTCAAGATTTCCCCTGTGGGTTTGTAATCCGACCCGTTGTTATTTTGAATCAGAACTTGAGAGGGCTGGTTGGTTTCTGCTTGAGTAATTTCTTCGTTTAAGAGTTGCCCAATTCGGCGTTTTTCTGCGAGTGGGAGGGAGGCGATCGCATCTACTAGGACTTGAAAAGGAATTTGCAACTGTACGGTTTCTGGGAGCATGGCGTGTCTCAAGGGATGTTGAGGTAACTTCTATGATAACTCTTGAATTAGCTGATAATTTAGCTTTACCTAGATAATTTTTGAATACCCAACTTAGGCTAGTTACCATAATACATCACCCATTTTGTCAATATGATAAATTTCATTGGACTTCATCACTTTAGCAATTCCTTCTGTAAAGTCAGCAACTTCATCAAATTGGCATTGAATTACTATTTGAGCTTTCTGATTAACATACCCCCATTGATTACCAACTTTTACTCGCCCTAAACCCTCATAAAGTTTAGTTGCTTCATCAAATTCCAGCTTACCTAGTAGGCGACCACTCCGATCTATGTAACCCCATTTATTATCTATTTTTACTGCTGCAATACCCTCCAAAAAACTAATTGCTTTATCAAATTGAGGGGTTATTATTACGTTTTCTCTATTATCAATCTAACGTATTTTTTCACCAATTTTAACTGAAATAAATCCTTCACCAAAGTTTCCCGACCAATCAAACTTAGGTTGAATTAGCATTCGCCCTACATTGTTGATATATCCATACTTATTACCAACTTTGACTCTTGCAAGACCACTATAAAATTTCCCAGCACTATCATATCTAGGCTGTATTACTATCTTTCCAAGATTGTCAATATAACCCCATTTTTCTACTATCTTCACTGCTGCTAGATTTTCCGATAACTCATGAGCATAATTGAATTCAGGCGAAACTACTATTTCATTTTTTTCATCTCGATATCCCCACAAATCACTTTGTTGAAATGGTACTAGCTGAGTATTCATTGCATACAATCTCCCTATTTTCATCAAATAAATACTGGCTTGCCCTCGATTTTTATCTTTGCATTTCGCTGCGACCGCAGTTGGCAGAATTTTCCCGCTGAGACGGATATCGTGGGCTGCCAGGAAATTTAAGTAGTCTTCTAGTTGTATCGCTCGCTGGGCAGAAAGCTGATAATAGTATAATAACTTATTTTAACAAAACCGCAGATAAACCAGACTACTATCCGCGTTCATCTGCGTTCATCTGCGGTTAAAAAATTCCCCTACGCACCTCCCCGCAACTTATCCAAAACCGTCCGGTCTTCCAAAGTCGAAGTATCCCCAGAAACCTCTTGTCCCGCAGCTAAAGAACGCAGCAACCGGCGCATAATCTTCCCGCTTCGAGTCTTCGGCAAAGCATCGGTAAATCGAATTTCTCCCGGACGGGCGATCGCCCCAATTTCCTTAACAACGTGCTGCTTCAATTCCTTAGCCAATTCATCGCTAGGTTGCTGCGAGTTGTCCAGCGTTACAAAGGCGACAATTTCCTCACCCTTAATCTCATCCGGTTTACCGACAACCGCAGCTTCCGCCACCGCTGGATGCGATACTAAAGCTGACTCGACTTCCATTGTGCCGAGTCGGTGTCCGGCCACATTAATTACATCGTCAACGCGGCCCATTACCCAGAAATAACCGTCTTTGTCCTTGTGCGCGCCGTCCCCTGCAAAGTACACGAATTCGCCATCTTTCGGGTGCAAATATTCCCAATAAGTGCGGCGGAAACGATCGGGATCGTTGTAAAGTGTACGCATCATTCCCGGCCAAGGATGTTTCACCACTAAATAACCGCCGCTTTCGTTAGTTACTGGTTCGCCCTCTTGGTCAACAACATCAGCCACAATTCCGGGGAAGGGTAGGGTTGCAGAACCGGGTTTTGTAGGAATTGCACCGGGCAAAGCGGTAATCATAATTCCCCCGGTTTCTGTTTGCCACCAAGTATCGACGATCGGACAATTCGAGTTGCCTATTACGCGCTGATACCACATCCAAGCTTCGGGATTGATCGGTTCGCCGACGGTTCCTAACAATCGTAAAGATGACAAATTGCGCGCGTTGGGCAAGTGTTCGCCCATTTTCATGAATGTTCTGATCGCAGTGGGTGCAGTGTAGAAAACGGTGACGCCGTATTTTTCGATTACATCCCAAAAACAGCCTGGGTTGGACGCGCGGGGCGCACCTTCGTACATGATTGTGGTCGCGCCGTTGGACAGCGGCCCGTAGACTATGTAACTGTGACCTGTAATCCAGCCTACGTCTGCGGTGCACCAGTAGACATCGGTATCTTGGAGGTCGAAGATCCACTTGGTTGTCATGTGGGTGTAAAGGTTGTAGCCACCAGTGGTGTGGACGACTCCTTTCGGTTTGCCGGTACTTCCCGAAGTGTAGAGTACGAACAGCATATCTTCGCTGTCCATCGGTTCGGCGGGGCAGTCGGCGGAGGCGTCTTTTTGCAAGTCGTGCCACCAAACATCGCGCCCCGGTTCCATGTGTACTTCCTGTTTGGTGCGCTGAACTACGAGAACGTTGGTAACGCTTGGTGTGGCATTATTTGCTAATGCTTTGTCTACTTGTGCTTTGAGGCCGACTGCTGCATCTTTGCGGAAGCCACCGTCAGCGGTGATGACGAGTTTTGCTTCGCCGTCGTTGAGTCGATCGCGCAAAGCTTCTGCACTAAAACCGCCAAAAACAACGCTGTGCACTGCACCGATTCTGGCGCAGGCTAGCATGGCGATCGCAGCTTCGGGAATCATGGGCATATAAATGCCGACGCGATCGCCCTTTTGGACTCCCAATTCTTTGATGACGTTTGCCATTTGGCAGACTTCGCGGTGGAGTTGCGCGTAGGTGAGGGTGCGCGAGTCTCCGGGTTCGCCTTCCCAAATCAGGGCGGCTTTATTTTTGCGCCAAGTAGTTAAGTGGCGATCGAGACAATTGTCAGAAATGTTAATTTTACCGTTGACAAACCATTTAGCAAAAGGCGGCTGCCAGTCGAGCACGGTATCCCATTTTTGGAACCAGTGCAATTCTTGGGCGGCGAGTTCTGCCCAGAAGGCTTGGGGGTCAGCTTTGGCTTTGTCGTAGAGGGCTTGGTACTCTTCTAGGCTTTTGATGTGAGCTTTTTGAGAGAATTCAGCGGGCGGCTGAAATAGGCGTTTTTCTTGCAGAATTGATTCGATGGTATCTTGTGACATTGCTGTTAGTTTTTAGTTCAGTTACTCTTTTTAGCTATTGTGTGCATAAGTTGGGACAAAAGTATGTTTATTTTCCTTAAGACTTGGGGAAATTTGGTCAATGTTGGGACTGTATTATAAACTATGGTAGCGCTAAATGCTCAATTTTATCTTGGTACTCATCATCAAACGATCCTTGATAAATCAAAATTAGTTCGTCAATATTTTGACCGATTCTCATCTTGCTAGTCAGAAAAAATATTCCTGGAATATGGCTATTTTGCTCTAGATGCTCTGTTAAATGAACTGGCATATATCGGCGGTTGTTGGTAACAAGAATAAAATTGTGGTTCTCGCACCAAATAATATTTTCTGGATCGAGAGTACCTTTGGAAGGTGCTGTTAGTTCTCCCACTGCTAGAACAACCAGATCGGGATTGCGACGGCGAATTTGGTTGACATACGCAGGATCGACATTTTCGTCAAAGAGATACTGAATTGGCATCAGCTTTGCTCCTTGCCTCTCTTTCTGCTTTAAATTTGCGAAGTTTTTCTGTCACTGGAGGAGGATTGCGACGTTGTTCTTCTCGCATTTTATCGCCCCATTCCAACCATTCGGTTATGTACTGACCGACTGCTTCTTTGTTGTGCAGGTAGTACAAAATGGTCGCATAAACTTGTTCCAGGGTGAGCGATGTATAAATGTTAGCGATTTCTTCGGGAGTTCGAGCGCGAAACAGGTCTTCATAGAGAATGGTTTCGATGCCAATGCGGGAACCTTTGAGCCGAATATCATCTGGTCTGAGGAAGTTGAAGTAGTCTTCTAGTTGCGTGGTTTGGTGGTTGGCTTCATGAGATTGCTTCTCTTTATTAATTTCTGTTACTTCGGGAACCAGCACAATTACTTCGGCTCGCCTGTTGCGATATAAATCGAGCGGTTCACCAACGCACAATTGTCCTCGATCGTCGATCGTTGCCATCACTTTAATTGCTTTCATACAATCTACCCGATTTACAGGAGCGATATCTGGTATGATTATATCATAACAAATCCGATGGTAATGCTTTTATAATTGATTTTATAATTAACATTAACACCCCATCGCACAAAAGCCATGACGCAAAATTTAGAAGCAAGCCAACTTTCTCTAAACGACGTTCGCCGCCTTCTCAAACTGGAAAGACAAACAGGAGGAGGTTTTACTGATTTTTTCTCTCTGGAACCTCTGACCGATTTTGAACAACAGCAACTGTTGGAAATCAGCAATGACTTTTGGCGGTATCTAGAAGCAGGTAAAGTTTCTGAAGAATTGGTTAAGTTTTTAGCACTTTCACCGTTAATGAGATTAACTGGATTTTTTCAAGTTCCTGTGGTGCTGACAATGGAAGATAGCATCCCCATCGAGGTTGAGGATGGGGATACTTTAATTAAAGGGCGCTTGGATGTTTTAGCGGTAAATCAGCCGGATGCAGAGATAGCGGCGGCACAGTTTTGGATTTTGGTAGTCGAGGCGAAAAATAGTGCGATCGCACCTTTGACTGGTTTGCCGCAACTCCTGACTTATACTTATAAAAGTTTGCAGCAGCAATCGTCTGTTTGGGGATTGACAACGAATGGCGAAAGTTATCGGTTTGTGCGGGTGACGCGGGGAAATCCTTGTACTTATCAGATTTTACCGGAATTGAATTTGATTGACCGAGAGCGATCGCTCTTGTTGGCGCAAGTGTTGAAAGCGATTTGCAAGTTGCAGAACGTGCAGTTGCAGTTGGCATAATCTCTCAGGTTAAAATCTGTGCTTGCCCGTACTGCCTAGACAGATATTATGTACCAATTTAATCCTAATCGCCTTCTATCGTCGATGCCAACTGTTGTTAAGTTCTGTTGGGAACTGCTGGAAAAGTTAGAAATCAAGATTTGTTAAAAAACTGCTATACCAACTGACAAAATACAAATTGTTCTATACAATAATAAACGGTTAAACCCTGCAACTGAATGTAAAAAAGTGTCTGAACTTAGACAAAATCTAATTACCAGAGATTGGGTAATCATCGCTACCGAACGGGCAAAAAGACCGGACGAATTCGCCAACAAAAAAAAGTTGTCGGCAGCAGTGCCACCGCACCGTGCCGATTGCCCGTTTTGCGTGGGAAATGAGCAAGACGGAACCTTAGAAACTTGCCGTTTGGGCAATCGCAATGACTGGAAAGTCAGGGCAATTTGCAACAAATATCCCGCCCTATCCCCGACAGCAGAATGGATGAGGATATCATCGGGAATTCACCGCACGATGGCGGGAATCGGCGTTCACGAAGTAATTGTAGAACACCCGCGACACGATTTGACGACAGCTTTGTTGAGCGTTGAAGAAGTGGCCAACATACTTTTAGTATACCGCCAGCGCTATGTAGAAATTAGAAAAAATCCCTACATTGAAACAATTATTATCTTCAAAAATCACGGGGAAACTGCCGGAACTTCTCTAGAACACCCCCACTCGCAGATAGCAGCGACGCCCGTTGTACCCAGCCAATTTCGCAGCCGCATCGACGAAGCTATTAGATATTTTGATGACACCGGAGACTGTCTGTTTTGCCGGACTTTGGAAGATGAATTAGCGGCGGGAGAAAGAGTGATTTGTGACAGCGAACATTTTGTGGCTTTTATCCCTTACGCTGCACTTTCACCGTTTCACACTTGGATTTTTCCGCGCCGGCATTCCTCTTCGTTTGATGAAATTACTGATGCAGAAATTACAGATCTTGCTGATACTGTGAAAACTGTACTCGCTAAGCTTTATTACGGATTAAACAATCCAGATTACAACTATAATATTCGATCGGTGCCGATCGCCGAAGGGGGAACAAAATACTTTCACTGGTATATCGCAATTATTCCCAGAGTCACCAAGCAAGCTGGGTTTGAGTTGGGCAGCGGGATGTTTATCAATACTGCTTTGCCCGAAGAAAGTGCAGCGTTTTTGCGATCGATCGAAATTCCTAGCGACAGTAATTTCTCCCCCATCTAAAGTATCCTACATCACAATACGTCAAATTTACTTCAAATTGGGGTGGAAATGCACGCAGCTACTTTGAATTGCGAGTCTGCGTTGGGGGAGGAAACTGATATTATATAGGTTCAGGTTGCACTCGCGATCGTTGTTGACTGTTGACTGTAGAAGGAGGGGTAAAAAAATGAAAATTGCCCGAATTATCTGTTGGCAGCTTGATTCGACTTTACGCCAGACTTTCTCCGCGCGGATTTGATATCATTCCGGTGCCGCCGGAATTTATATTGGAGATTTTATATTTGAGATTGAAGAACTGGGCCTAACGCACGATATAATGGGGTAGATGACCGGCCGAAAGTAGGATTGTTTTTTTAAACTGGTATATTTGAACTGGTATAACTTACGCTCTCAAGTTATGAACGTACAAATACTTGTGGATTTTACCAAACTCACAATAAACTTTCGACATACTGCCAGCCGTCGTCGCTAAAAGTAGCTTTCAACAAATCTCTAATTTTGGCATCGATCGATAATATTCCCTCGCCCGTTTCACCATTCTCGCCGATTTCGCTACTGTCTTCAGACAGATGTTCTTGAATGTGGGCCAGAGTATCGGCGAAATTAGCCAGAAAATAATGTTCGTGCACCCATGCTGCCGGATCTGGTATTGCTGCACTCCCAAAAGCTCGATCCGCTAAATCTTTTTTGGCAACATCGTCAGTCAGGTTTTTCATGTTGAGTTCGATTTACGTAAAACTGGTAACGTATCTCATTTTAAGCTTAATTGTCAACTGGATCGCGATCCCGATCGACCACAGCAGTGACAAATTTGTGTACTTTGTGCGATCGCGATCCTAATTTTTTGGTCGCTCGCGTGTTATCATACTAGCTCAAACTCGGCGGTCAATAATGTTCACATCGAGCAAAATACACTTGGGAATCATTCCGTGAACTCCTTTTTGAGGATTGTTGACAGCCTGCGTAATCCGAAAACTTACCGCGAACGAACACAAGACATAAGCATCTTCCTCTTTGAAACCTGCAAACTTTTGCAGCCAATAAACCGCCTGTTTTACCGCCATCTCAAACGCTTCATCTAATGTTCTACCAAATCCCACAATCACAATATGAGTGGGCGTTTCCGCAAACGGAAATATCAGAAATAAATCCTTGCGTAAAATGATTTGAATAGTCCCGTTCATCGAAGTTTCAATGGCAGTACCGTCAACTTCACCGTCTCCTTGTGCCGAATGCCCGTCGCCGACGGACAGTAAACCGCCGCGCAGAAAAACAGGTAAAAATAACCGCGTTCCTGGTTGGAGTTCCTGATTGTCCATATTGCCGCCGTACCGCCCTGGAGGAATAGAAGAACGGTTGATTTCTGCATTGGCGACGCCGATAATTCCAAAAAAAGGATGCAGGGGAATCCGAATGCCGCTATCAGGGGGAAATTCTGCAATTTTTTGCTCTAAATCTAGCGGAATAAACCGCAGTTTAGGTTCGGGGAAATACTCAGGCAAAGAACCCCATCCGGCGCGAATTGCATTAAATCCTACTGGTAAACTCGGGTAAACATCCTCAATGTAAATTTCTAAAACGTCTCCCGGTTCGGCATTGTTAACATAAATCGGGCCTGTCAGCAAGTGGGGCCCGGGGCCAACTTTGCGGTTGGGAGGCAAATTCTGACAAATATCTAAAAATTCGGGGGTGAGAAATTCGGGCGGCGCTTTGTCAGCAACATAATATCCTGAATAGGTTTCGATGTCGATGCGATCGCCCGAATCCACCCTTAAAGCAGGTTCGATATTCGGAGAAAAACCGCCCAAGTGTACGGTGTTGCAGTTAGCCTTGAGAAGGTGGCGAGTCATGAGATTTTAGATTTTAGATTTTAGATTTTAGATTGAAGGAAGGGTGTTAAGAATGTTATATAGCAATCCTAAATCATTTGTGAATTTCTTACTCCCTCCCCTTAGCAAGGGGAGGGTTGGGGTGGGGTCAAAAATTTACGACTCCTGCAAGGATTGCTATATCGCAAGTCTAAATCATTTTTGAGATTTTTTTATGAACCGCAGAGGGCGCAGAGGGCGCAGAGAAAGAGAATGGAGAGATCGGAAGATGTGAAAAAATCGTTGAGGTTTGTTAGATGTGAGATATTTTACTAATTTCTTAACTTTTTGATAACGTTGCTAGTTTAAAATTTTGAGTCGAGAATCTAAAATCGATGGCTTTTTTTCTGCCTACTAATGACTAATGACTTATGTTGACACCATTGCCCGATCGATTAGACAATTCTAGAGATTTGCCCCGCAATCCCTGGTTTTTTGCTGTTTTGATTTTGATTGTCCTACTGCTAGGTTTCATTATGCAATCTTACCTCAACCAACCTCAAATTTTAACCGATCCGTTTCTGCAACTCCCAACAGCCAACTCGGTGCGAGTTGTCTGGTTTACCGAGTTTGCCGGTACTCGCAACACTGTTGCTTACGGCGAAAATTTAAATCAAGTTGTGACGGCAAATACTACCAAGCTAAGCCGCACTCGCGAAGACAAAGACTCGCGCATTTCCGATGAAATCAAACAAAGCATAATTGACAGCAATCCAATTGTCCGCGACATCTGGCGGCACGAAGCAGAAGTCCCCAATTTAAAGCCCGGTGTTCGCATTCCTTATCGAGTCACCAGCGAAAGAGAAGACGGCGCATCTGTCAGCAGCAAGGTTTTCACTCTTTCTCCGACACCAGCAGCAGGAATACCGCTCAAAATTCTCCTCACTTCCGACCATCAATTGATGCCTATGACAGCAGCAAACCTTCAGAAAGTAGCCGAAACAATTGGGAGAGTTGACGCGGTTTTTATGGCAGGAGATTTAATTAATATACCCGATCGCGCTTCCGAATGGTTTGACGAAAATCGCGGCCGCGCCTTCTTTCCCTCTCTGCAAGGTCGCGCATTTTCCGAACTCGACAAAAACGGCATCAAAACCGTTTACAGCGGCGGCGAACTGATCCAACACGCGCCTTTATTTCCCGCTATTGGCAATCACGAAATCATGGGACGGTTTGCAACCAACAGCAAACTCAATGACCAATTTAACGATCCTTTTCCCCGCGCCGCTGCCGAGAAAATATACGCTCAACGTGCTGCATCTTTGAATCCCAATAATGACTCTTCTGTGCGGGAAATCTGGCTGAAAAACAATAGTTTTAATAGCGATACCTATGACGAAATTTTCAATTTACCGGGAGGTAAAAATTACTATGCTGTCACTTTTGGAGACGTGCGGTTAGTGACTTTGTACGTTGCGAATATCTGGCGGACTCCGAATTTAAATGCGGATGCCAGAGGCAGGTATCGCGAACGGGACGAAGATTTTAATCATCCCGAAAAATGGGGATACGGACAGCATATTTTTGAGCCGATTGTCAAGGGCAGCGCTCAATATAATTGGCTGCAACAAGAGTTAAAGAGTGCGGAATTCCAGCAGGCAAAATATAAAATTGTGATGTTTCACCACCCGCCGCATTCTCTGGGTGACAATATTGTACCTGCTTATACTGACCCTGTGCAAATAGTCGATCGCGCTCTCGATGGCGAGATTAAAATGGTGCGTTACGAGTATCCGAAACAGCAAGATTATCTGATTCGGGATGTAGTGCCACTGCTAGAAACAGCGGGGGTGCAGTTGGTATTTTACGGACATTCGCACTTGTGGAATCGGTTTGTAAGTTCCAGCGGAATGCACTTTTTGGAGACTTCTAATGTGGGCAACAGTTACGGTGCTTTTGTGGGGGAAAAGCGCCGATTTGTGCCGCCGGCATATCGGGAAGATTACAGCGCTATTGGAGACCCGAACGGATTGGAACCTGTGGTGCCGACTGTTGCGCCTTTGTTGACAGAAGACGGGCGACCGCTGCCGTATATTGATAGCAACGATATTACGGCTTTTACTATTTTTGATACGGGGGAGGGTACGGTTAGCAGTTACTATTTTGATACGCGGAAACCCGATTCGGAAGTGGTAAAGTTTGATGAGTTTAAGTTAAGAAATTCGTAAATTGATTTAGTAGGGACAGGCCAGTGTTCAAAGGTCTCAACTTAAGACTAAAACCCTATATTTCTCTGGTTTATATCCAAGTCTCGATCCCCCTAAATCCCCCTTAAGAAGCAGGGTGGATTAATTGTGACCGGAGATTATATAAGAGAAGGGGCGATCGGGTAAAGGACGATCGCGCTTGACCATCAGTAGCGCTCCTGTATTAGTAACGAACTTATTGGCAGCAATTAAAGCAGTACCCGACCACCGACATCCGAGAGGAATTAGACATCCTCTGTGGCTGATACTCACAATAATTTTATTAGGCAGTTGTGCGGGTTATTGGGGGTATAAACTCTTGGTAGAGTTTACCAAAAACCATCGCTCAACCCTGATAAAAATCTTCAGCCTCCCGCCGGATATTCGCTTTCCGTCCAGCTCGACTTTGAGAAACATAATTCACTCATTAGATTTTGAAGTCATTGCCGTTCTTTTTAATGTATGGTCACAACAGACTTTATCGCTGGCAGCGGGAGAATTGATGGCAATTGATGGCAAAAGCATTAAAAGTACATCGGTAGGTGGCAATAGCTCGCATGGCACTTTTCGGTAATCAGCTTGATAGGGTCTTGCCTTTGCAGGTTAATCGCCCAAACCCTTGATTGCTATCAGATTGGCTGTGGCTTGAGAAGCTCCAGTCGTGACCGGTTAAGAAAGTGGAGCGAATGTCTATGAGCCAATCTACGCAATTCAACAGAGAATGGCTGTTAAAGCCATCTTAAATTAGTGAGATTTGTCAGCAGAAAGAGCAGCCTGAACATCTTGATAAACAGAACGTAAATGCTGGAGTAACTCTTGTTGGGACAACTCATGAATCTGAAGCTCTCTGATCAAGAACGCCAGCCTTTGTAAGGCACCATTGTGAATTTCTGCGTCAATCAGCTCGATTAACTGTTGCTGTGTTAGCAGTTGTTGTTCCAAACAACGCATTCGTCGCCACCAACAAAGTTCATGATAGACAAAGCCTGCAATTAATCCCGCTGTACCAAACATAATTAGGCTGGACACAAGAGTTATCTTATCCATTAGTCTTCCTCCTTCCCTGCTTCATAAAAAAAAAGGTGAAGTCTAACCAGACTTCACCTGGCTTAAATTAGGAATTGCCAAGTCAGCTTTATTAGCTTTTCCGGAGTGCTTCTTCTAGAACTGACTAGGTATTATTCCTAACAACTCCATCAGCGCTTAAAGCCAAAATTGATGGGTTTAACTGGTGCTTCTGAATCAGAAATGGGGTTTTTATACCGCACCCCCGATTTCAGGTTCCCCAAAATTTTTCGCTCTATGTGGCGCGAAGCTACAAATTAGCAATTGCAGCATTTAACGCCAGGAGATGTTCATCTGTTTTATCCAGCCTGCTTTTTGTCCGGGTTGTCTGGTCGGCGAAGGACAAATAGTCTTTTAAGGCTTGTTGTTGCACGGCTTGCAGTTCGGGTGTAGGTAGAGGTTTACGCAACTCATTGGGAATAGCGTCGTTAAAGAGATGGCTCACCAGTTGAGAGTACAATCTAAGTTCAGAGTTCCTGACGTTATCTAATTCCTGCTTTCCTCTAGCTGTACTGTAGTTGTAAAGTTCTGCTTCCATACCTTTGGTTTGAATATCGATGGTGCCAGAACGCCAGAAGTTATAAGCTCCTAGTTTTGCTTTGTCTGTGCGATATCCAATCACATGATTTGGAGCATCGCCGGCGAGTAGCAAAGCGCCCAACAAATCTAAGATCAGTTCATCTGTCGTATGAAGAATGTAAGGGCGACCTGACGCATTTGGTTGGCGCAGGATTTGGGCAATATCCAAGCGCGTCTTTAAATGTGAAAATGCCCGTTGGGTACGCCATCTATTATCTCCACTAGCGAGGGTAAGTAACAAGGGAACAACATCTACGCTAGAGCAAAGTTGTGTCCGTTCTGTTCCTGGGGTGGAAACCCACTGTTTAGTTGGGTCTTTGATGTAAAGAGGAACGTTAATTGATTCTTCATAAACACCAGCACTTTTACCGCGCAACCCGTGAGAACCGCCATACTCGCCGTGGTCTGAGGTAAACACGACGATCGTATTTTGGGCAAATGGGGATTTTTCTAACATATCAAGTGCTTTCCCGATTTCAGCGTCCACAAATTGTTGGAATAGTAGGTATGAATCCAACAGTTTCAGCCAGGGTTCTCCGAATTTTGGCGGTAAGTAGCCAGCCCCTAAGTTTGCTGCTCGGCGGAATGCTTCTTGCAAGCGGGGCTTTTTCGCTAAGCCGATGGGGTTTTCAAAGTTGGGAATTCTATCTTTGAAGACACTTGGCGGGTTGCTTTCTGCGGGTATTTCCTTCGTCCCTTGGGGGTACCAAGAAATGTCATGGGGGTTGATTAAGCTGATGGTCGTACACCAAGGAGTATTTTTGGCATTGTTGGAATTGAGCCACTCGGCGAACTGTGCGGTGGCTTGAATCCCTTGAGGAGGGGTACCGCCTTTGACAATATAAGGGTCTACTTCTAAACCTTCTCCGGGATTACCATTGGGGGAAGGATAAGTTCCTCCACTAAATCCGTAGGGTTCCAGGGAATTTCCGGTGGATAAATGCCATTTACCGAACCACCACGTACTGTAACCAAAGTTGTCTCGCAACAGTTTTCCCCAGGTAGGAAAGCCAGGATTAAGACTTGGCGCTGGCGCTGGAAAGAGTATGCTACTACTCTCACCACCATCATTCAAATGCGTATCCATCACAAATGTTTGGTGGGAGTATAAACCTGTCACCAATGTGCCGCGAGCCGCCGTGCAGGCTGTTGCTGCTGTATAGTACCGCGTGAAGTTGACTGAACTCTTTCGCAATTTCGCGATCGCGGGTAGATATTTGTCGAGAGTGGCTTGTGCTGGAAACCATTGGGGAGTGCGTAGTTGGTCCACGACAATCACAAGGATATTGGGCTTGTTATATCCCGACTTTTTATATCCCGATGTTTGTGCAATTGCCGGAGTGTCGGATTTATTTACAATTTGAGAGCCAATTAGTGCGGCTCCTGCCAAACCAGTTGCTGATAGAAATGTTCGCCTTTTCATGTTCTTGATTTAATTGTACGAAACATAAGAAATCTAAAGAGTACGAGATAACTTTCCCAGAATGAGGGGAGTAGGTAGCAGGGAATGAAGGAAGAGGCTTTCATTCTTTACCTGTGAGAATCAAAAAATTCTTGAAGCCTAAAACTAGGATTGGAGTCAGTATCATCTGGGTTGAACGTTGGCCTTATAGCGATGATTTCCTAATTGGGAAATAATTTATCAGTAAACTTTAATCAAACTTCACCTTTGCTTAAATTTTATACAGGGAAGCTTAATAAAAATTCACCTTGCTTAAATTAGGAGTTGCCCCTGTCAGCCGTGTTAGCTTTTTAAGAGTGTGTCTTCGAGTATTAACCAGGTGTTATTTCCTACAATACCATCAGCAATTAGCCCGAAATATGATTGGAATTCTTTCACTCGTGTCGTGGTTTTATTGCCGAAGTCGCCATCTGCAGCGATCGTCATACTCCCTGATTTTCCTTGCCTTTTGGCTTGATTGAGGCGTGCCTGTAGATATTTCACTTCCGAAGGATTGTTGCTTTTGCTTGGGCTCAAGGTAGAGTGCATTTTGTTGGAATAATGAACGATAGCGTCGAGGTAACTCCAAGTTGGTGAATCAACAATGCCATTAACTTTCAGGCAGCAATCAGCTTGAAACTTTTTGACGTACTCAGTAGTAATATCACCACAGTAGCCATCGACACTGATATAGCTGTGGTAAAAAAGATTGAGTTGTTGTTGCAAGTATTTAACTTGATTGGCATTATTGTTATTACTGCCAGGGGTTAAGGTGGAGTGAGCTGTTTGGTCAGCGTACATTGTTTTTTTCCCCTAATCAATGTTGTTGGTCTTTGATAATTCCAGTATCCCAACCTCCAGAAGCTTTCATCATTGGTAGTTTCGGACAAGTTGAGCTGGTATTTTCGGTCAGGTGCATGGTAGTTTTCGGTAATCACCCGATCGGTCCCATTGATGACAGGCAGATTAGATATATTTACTCATTGACAAAAGTTCCACTTTCTTAAAAAGTCCCGAATGGATAGGGCTTAACTCATAAGGGGTAATCGCTAGCAGCTTTAAAGAGCCCTCGATGAAACCCAGTTAAGATAAAGTTGTTGCCTCAAGAAGCGCTTATGCCAGATAGTTTGACCCAAGAGCTGCAACTAGATATTCTGATCGTTGATGACCATCGCTTGCTTCTCAATGGAACGATTAGTCTGGTTGGCGATCGGTTTCCTAACGCACAAATCCGCTCCTGCCAAACAGTCCAGGATGCTCTAACCCAAGTGAGAAAGCATTTGCCTGACTTAGCGATCGTGGATTTGTCTCTCCCAGAAAGATTGGGAACGACTGCCCGTATCGAGCATGGATTGGACTTGCTGAAGTTATTGATGCAAGATTATCCCCAGTTGAACCTGATGGTGCAAAGCAGTAATGTCAAGGCATTAGTTCGCATCATGCCTGAAATTGACAATCATCTGGGCGGATTTACGATCGCAGACAAAAGCCTGCCAATAGATACCTTCCTGACCCGGATGGAGTGGGCTATGCAAGGGTTAACCCATACCAAAGACCTGCAAACCAACTTGGAAGTGAAACCCGAATGGTTGGAGGTAATGCGACTCGCTTTTGAGGAGGGACTTCAGGATAAAGCGATCGCCCAAACTATGCACAAGTCCGAACGGATGATTCGCCACTATTGGTCTAAGATTCAGGATGCACTCTCAATCTACCCGGAAGAGGGTAAAAATATGCGGGCACAAACCCAAATTCGTGCCCGTAAAATTGGGTTAATTGATTAAACGGGCAATGTCTACGGTTAATGAGCCATACAATATTTTAATTTTAAAGCGCCGAGTCGTGCTGGCAATGTTGAGTTTGGCGACGGTTGGCGCAACTATTGCTACATTTCTGCACCGACTGCAACCACATCCTTATTTTATTTATCTGATTACACCTCCGTTGTTGGCGATCGCCTGCCTGATTTTACTGATTCGTCTTTACAAAAAACCAGAGAGCTTGCAACAAGTGATAAATCTGGCTTTACTGGCAGGGGTACTGTTTGTAGTGGTTCCCAGTTGGTTGTATACCCTACAAGCGATCGTCTCATCGGACACCACCCTCGTAGGTAGTCTGCCCCCCGTAACACCAGCGTTGTTCGTGTTGACACTGGTGATGCTGATCGCCCTGCGTCGCCGCCAGCAATTGGTTATTGCAACTCTCATCGCTTGGATGGCGATCGCTGCCCCAATTCTCACCTATTTGCTGCTGCACCCGCAAGAACTTCGCACTTCGCGAGGATTGGATTTATTCATCTCCCTCGGCCCAACAATGGGGATACAAATTCTCCTCATTCTGTTTTATAACCGCGTCCAAGATATCGTCCAGGGCTTATATACCGAGCGTCTCCAGTACTATACTCAAATTGTCGAGCGACAGGCGATTCGCCAGCAGGCAATGGAACAAGCCTTCACGCAAATCCACAATGGCCCTTTGCAAACCTTAGCTGTCCTCCTGCGGGATATGCAGCAAGAACAGATGCCATCTCAACAATTGTTCCAACGCTTGCATGACCTGAATGCAGAGATCCGGGCAGTGGGGCGCAGTCTCACCGATGAAGCGGATTCAGAGCAAAACTCAGCAGCGGTTTTAACCAGCCTAGAACCCCCTAATTCCGAACAAACTCTCCGTCTGGGGGAAGGCACTTGTATCGATCTCAACCGCCCCCTGCATAATTTATTGTATGAAGTTTATGCCATTACTTTGAAGCGCAATTTGCCCTATTTCCAGACCATTCAAGTCAAAGTGCGGAATTTCGCCCCCATCGAGCAAACTAACCTCACCCTGGAGATAAAGCGGGATTTGTGTTTGTGGTTAGAGGAAGCTTTATGTAACGTGGGGAAACACGCTTTTGGAACAACTCGAATTGTCGTGACGGGAGAACATCTCCAGGGGCAATATGTTCTCAAGGTGCAAGACAATGGCGCTGGACTTAAACCGGAACAAGGACAACAGGGAACAAAGCACTCTCACATTTTGGCTCAACGGTTGGAGGGACAGTTTCGACGAGAATCTTTGCCCAAGGGAGGGGTGATTTGCGAACTTTCTTGGTTGGTGAAGCCATAGCTATTGTTGAATTGGATTGGGTTTTACTTCTGGCCCGAGTTAGGGCAGACTGTCCTGTTCTTAACTGTGGTGCAAGATGTAAGATTAAACCTTATCTTTCGCAGGCGGAACCAAACCAGTTTTATTCAAACCCGCATCAATCTGCCTGAGCAATTTAAAATCGTCTTCGGGTAAAGAATTAACAGGCGAGTGTTTTTCCAGAAACGAGAATGCTTGCCGAAATTCACGGGGTCGGGAGTCGATCGCACTATCGAAGTGACAGGGTACAATCCTGTGAAAGTCCCAACTCGCGACTCTATCCGCCCAATCGAGAGTTTCCCTCGGCGCGCGGTTGAGAATCAATGTCTGCAAAATCGGCGCCACCAACAACCGCCCTCCTCCCCGCAAAGCCTCAAACGATCGCACCCAATCTGTTTTCCACTTGAACGGATACAACCCGAAATAAGCTTTTCTAGAGCGTTCTGGCGCTTGGCGCGCGCTGGCAAATACCTCCGACCACGGCGGCACTTCCAGCACGCTGGGGCTAAAATACATGGCAAATAAGGCGATTCTCTGCCACCCTTTGCGCCGATTTTCGTGGGTGTCTGCCACAATGTCCGAGGCGCTTTCTTTGGCGTGAAACAGCAGCGGGTAGGAGTCGAGTTGGACGATCGCGGGCGGATTTTCGGGAATGGAAACAACGGAATCTGTTAGCATCAGCGTGCGCGATCGCCTGTGAAATAACGCAACTTCAGCAAATCTGCCCAAACCGAGGTCGAGGGGGCCGAGAATTGCCCAGTCAAATTGATCGGCTAACGGCGTGTTGCTGCTGTCAAAGGGGAGTACAGACGTGCGTTTGGAGGGCAAACCCAGCCAACTCAGCGGCAAATTCACGGGGAAACTCCACTGCTGCGGCGCGACAAACACCTGCGCTTCGGGAAAACACCTCGCAAAGGGGCCGACAAAAACTTTGTGCTCGATGCCGGAAACCGTTGTCAGCAGGATGTACTTCACCTCGCCGTGCTCTGCTACTAACTCCTTTAGCAAGCGGATGCACTCAGGAGTCGGTGCAACGGGGGCGTAGACGAGAAGGCCTTCGGGTTCTAGTTTAATTACTGTCATCCTAATCGGAACGACAACGTAAAAAATGCCTTGTAGTTGGTCAAAAGTCCAGATTGTATCCTTAACTATTTCCTTGCGGATGGTGCGCCGCTTGCTGTAGGGATAGAGGGGGACGACCGGCCAAAAGGCCCAAGAATAGTCCCTAGAATCAATCTGTGCTGATGTTGGTATGCCTTCGCCCTCTGCCACTGGTGCGACTCCTTGCCGATTTTTTTGTACGTGCGTGCGATCGAACTGTTTTTATTTTATTTCACTCCTGTTGCGCGGATTCGAGGAGTTGAAAAGGGGTTATGGGCGATTCCCTACGGGATAGCTGCGCTTCACGGGCTTTTGGAACACTCAAGCAAGAATTACGCCTGGGTGCGAGAACTATTAAAACAACTGTTCAGGATCGATGCCTAGTTCCCGCAACCGCGCCGCTAGTCTTTCCTCTCGCTGTTGAGATTCTGTCAGTTGCTGTTGAGATTCTATCAGTTGCTGTTGAGATTCTATCAGTTGCCGTTCCGCCGCCGTTGCTCTTTCACCCGGACTCAAAATCAACCCTCCTCGGGCCGTAAACCACCGCAGCCACAAACGATTCATACTCTTATAAGTGCCTTGCCACCAACCTAAACTCAACTGCAACTCAGGAATAAATAACCGCCCATCAATTAATTCTGCAGGTTCATAGTGGCCTCCTACAAGATGAAAAGCGCGCAATTCATCCGTGTAGCGACTGAACGCAAAATAGTAAGGAATCCGCAAAATTTGTTCGTAAACTTGCCACTTAGTCGGCGGTTCCCCAGCTTGCTGAACAGTCCGCCCTAAATCTTCATCTTCAGTGCCCGGCGATAGCAATTCCACCACCACAAACGGATTTACCCGTTCTTGCCAAACTACATAACTCAAACGCATATCGCGCCCTTGATAAAGCCTTGGCACACCCACCGCAGCAAACCAATCCGGGCGTTTGTGCCAGCGCGGTTGTGTTGCATCGTAATACAAATTTAAGTCACTGGCTGTAAAGACTTGTTCCGCATCCCATCCCGGCGGCAAAAACGTGAATTCCAAGAGTTGCGGCTGATCTAAATGAAATGTATCTGGCAAACCGGGCTCCTTTGGATCTTCGCTAGGTAAATCGTACATTGTTGGCAAACTCTGCCGGGGGTCTAGAGGCGGTTCAGCTTGAGCAGGCGGGTAAGTCGGGAATGTCATAATGAATTCTGAGGTTGCTTATCCTGATATGATTATAGCCTTGTGAGAATGTCTGGCATTTCCAAAGAATTCCCATTAACTCTCAATCTCAAATCTCAAATCAAAACTCCAAAATCGATATGACTCAAAACTACCGCATCACTCTTTTACCAGGAGACGGCATCGGCCCTGAAATTATCGCTGTGGCGGTAGATGTCCTGAAACTTGTCGGTCAACAATTGGACATCGGCTTTGAATTTCAAGAAGCTTTAATTGGCGGTGCTGCTATTGACGCAACAGGCAATCCGCTGCCAGAAGAAACACTCTTAAAATGCTGCAACTGCGATGCAGTATTGTTAGCAGCCATTGGCGGTTACAAGTGGGATAATTTGCCCCGCGAACAGCGCCCGGAAACTGGATTGTTGGGACTGCGCGCCGGATTGGGATTGTTTGCAAATTTGCGTCCGGCGACTATTTTACCGCAGTTGGTTGATGCTTCTAGTTTGAAACGGGAAGTTGTCGAAGGCGTGGATATTATGGTCGTCCGCGAACTCACAGGCGGCATTTATTTCGGCAAACCGAAAGGTATTTTTGAGACGGAAACAGGCGAAAAACGCGGTGTCAACACGATGGCTTACACCGAGTCGGAAATTGACAGAATCGGGCGAGTTGCTTTTGATACCGCTAGGAAGCGGGGCAAAAGGCTGTGTTCCGTTGATAAAGCGAATGTTTTGGACGTTTCGCAACTGTGGCGCGATCGTATTATTGCCCTTTCTTCAGAATACCCTGATGTGGAACTTTCTCACCTCTACGTTGACAACGCCGCCATGCAGTTAATTCGCTGGCCGAAACAGTTCGATACAATTGTCACCGGCAATTTATTCGGCGACATTCTTTCCGATGCGGCGGCGATGCTAACTGGTAGTATTGGGATGCTGCCTTCTGCTAGTTTGGGATCGACTGGGCCGGGAGTTTTTGAACCCGTACACGGTTCCGCACCGGACATCGCCGGACAAGATAAAGCCAATCCCATCGCCCAAGTTTTGAGTGCGGCAATGATGCTGCGCTACGGCTTAAATCAGCCGGAAGCTGCTAATAAAATCGAGCAAGCAGTTGTCGAAGTTTTGGATAGAGGTTATCGCACTGGTGATATCATGTCTGAAGGCATGAAACTCGTCGGCTGTCGGGCAATGGGCGATGCTTTAATTGAAGTTTTGCAAGGTTGATCTATTTACCTTGTAGGGGCGGGTTTTACCAATAATATTCGACGCACACGCACAATCTCATAAACCCGCCCCCACACAACTAATAACCTTTGATTGAAGTTTTGTAAAGTCGATCGCATAGCGTGGTAGGGGCGGGTTGTACGAATAATATATAACGATTACCAACAATCTAGATAAACCCGCCCCCACCCCACCAATAATCCACATCAACCTGAAATTTGTATTAAATGTTAAGATGTAGGTGATGATTGTTTGTTGGGTTGGGCGGGTTTATGAGATTTTTTGTTTTAGGCAATTATGGTTGGTAAAAGGTAAAAGGTAAAACCCGCCCCTACAGGAATTGGGTTTTAATATTCCGCAATACATTGAGGGCGGGTTTATGAGATTATTAATTTTTGGCGTAGATGGTTGGTAAAACCCGCCCCTACAGTAATTGGGTTTAATGTTCCGCAGTCAAAAGATGGAATTGCTCGGTATTGATGCGATTTGCTCGATACAAAATCTCAGCTATTTCCGAAAGCGCTAACACAGAATGTGCGCGATAACCGTTGGCCTGCATCTTATCTTTGACTCCCTGTTCGTGGTCGATTAATACCACGATATCTTCCACATTCAAGCCAGCCGATTTTAACTTAGCCGCGCCTTCCATCACGCTTTTGCCGCTAATCAAAATATCATCGACTACCACAATCGTTTCTCCTGCCTGAAAATGCCCCTCAATTAATTTGCCTGCACCGTAAGTTTTCACCTCCTTGCGCGGGAAAATCATCGGGCGTTCCATCCGCAAGGCTAAACCGGTTGCTGTGGGTAAAGAACCGTAGGGAATTCCCGCAATGCGATCGAACTTTAAACTCTTGAGAATGTCTGCATAAGCGCTGACAATTTGGTGAAAAATCTGCGGAATAGAGATAATTTTCCGCAAGTCGATGTAATATGGAAATACGGCCCCCGATGCTTGTACGTGGTCGCCAAAAACTACGCAGCCGATGTCATAAAGTTGCAAGATTAAATCGCGGTGAGGTTCCGGTTGTAAAAAGCAAACATCGGGCAGCCACAGTTCGCAAGTGGGACTACCTTCGATCGCCCGCAGCCTCTGTTGATTAATACTATCCCGCAATTTCTCAATTTCTCGGCGCGGCTGTTTCCCCGCTAATAAACTCGGGGGGACTGGGAGCAATAAACCTTCACCATTCTTGCTTAAACCGGCCGCCAGCAGTTGTGCGAGGTCGTTTTCTTCTGTGAGGTCATTTTCTTCGGCGATGTCTCCTTCGACTAAAATTAGGCGTTCAGGAGCCTCTTTGCGGATGCGCGCCAACATATCCGGCATTACTCCTACTTCTAAACCCACTTTTTCGGGAGTTCCCCAAAGTTGAGAGAGTTGGACTAATTGCAAGTATAAAGGGTTTTCTGGCGTCGGGTATTCTTGCAAAGCCGCCGCTGAGGCGTTGGCGGTGCCGCACAGGACAAAAACAGTTTTTCCGGGGTATAACAAAAAAGGCGCTACTTGGTCGAATCCGGCATAGGGACTTAAGGTAATAGCGTCAACTCGCCAGTCTTGAAATACAATTTTGGCAAAGACTGTGCTGGTATTTAAATCGCAGTGTTTGGCATCTAAAATTACTGGCAGGTGAGGGGGAATTATTGTTAAAATTTCTTGCAGCAATGCCCAACCGGGAATGCCGAGAGATTGGTAAAAACCGAGGGTGATTTTGCAGGCACAGATTAAATCGGCTGTTTGGTCGATCGCACTTTTTAGCTTTGACAACAAATCAGTTACAAAAGTTTGAGTCTCTTCCCCAGTCATGGAAACCTGCGGGGGCAAGGTTTCGGGGTCTGGGTCGAGGGCTAGATACAGCAAACTTTGATTGTTTTCAACAGCCGCTAACAGTTTATCGAAAAAGTCGGTGCGATCGCTCATAGTGTGTTAGAGAGGTAAGGGGAAATTAAAAAATGGCAGGTGAAAGTGGGAGGGGTGTTGCGCCGGAATCAACCGATCCCCGTTGAAATTGAAATTAAGAATCTTTTAAGATTGTAGAAGGTAAAGAGCAGGAAATCTGTAACTTTGGGAGCAATTTCATGGGGAATGATTTTCGGCTTGGCTACACCACTGATTTCACCTAAGCCGCAGCAAGTCAATTAGTTGTGGTAAACTAACCAGTGTCCGGGCGGCGATTTAATCTGCATTCCCTACCGCAGGCGAGTTTAGAAAATGCCTATTTGCAAGGGGCACAAAGGCGCTAATTTGACTAAAGCTAATTTAATCCAGAGCCCGTTTAACGGGTCTAATCTAAAAAATACTACCGTTGCAGGTGTTATTTCGGTTGGCGTTAGTATTATTAAATATAGAAATACTAAATGAGGCGTAAATTTTTTACCCCACCCCAACCCTCCCCTTGCTAAGGGGAGGGAGTAAGAAATTCACAAATGATTTAGGATGGCTATAGAAGCAGATGCTAAAGCAATGCCCGCCTTATTATATAGATAGTAATAAATAAATGATGGGTACGATCGACTTTACGATTTGGGACGAGTTGCTGCAACGGTACGTTGACGATTTCGGCCGCGTCAATTATCGGCGCTGGAAAGCTGAGGGGGCGGATGTTTTGAGGGCGTGGCTGGAAAGTTTGGCCGATTTGGATTTGGCCGAATGTACTGATGCGGATGGGCGGCTGGCGTTGTGGCTGAATGCGTACAATGCGATCGCAATTTCTCAAGTTCTGGAAGTATATCCGATCGCGTCGATCCGTCCCAAAGTTTTGGGAATTCCCAATTGGCTGAGTTTTTTGGATTTTTTCACTCGTTCAAATGCGATTATTGGCGGCAAAAAGTACAGTCTCAATCAAATCGAACACGCAATTTTGCGGCCGGAATTTGCGGAACCGCGCATCCATTTTGCATTAGTTTGCGCTTCAGTCGGGTGCCCGCTGCTGCGCCGGGGGGCTTATTTCCCGGAGTCGGTACGGACTCAACTAGAAGCGGATGCGAGCCGTTTTATTCACAATCCTGATAAGGTGCGATATGATGCCCAGAAAAAGACGCTTTATTTGAGCAAGATTTTTAAGTGGTACGGCGAGGATTTTGTAAAGGCGGCGGGTTCGGTGGCTGAGTATGTGGGCGGTTATTTGGGGCCGGAGGCGGCTGTGGGTGATGGATGGGCGATCGTTTTTTTGCCTTACGACTGGAATTTGAATCGGGTTGATGGATAAAATTTGCGCCTAGGGGTAGGTGTTTTTTTGAGGGGGTAATTTTTTTCGGCTGTATCAGTTGCGTAGTATGGGTTTAAGGCTCTTTATGAAAAATCCGACGCAAATGCTGTATTGCTTGCTGTGAAAGGTTTTGAGGTTTGTTGAAAATTTGGCCTCTTGACAGGTCGGTATTGAAATGGTACTTTTAGTACACACGCAAACGAACCTTGAAAACTAAATACAGTAAGATTTTCAGAAACCAACTGTTGCAATCAACCTAAATCCCTATCAGGGATTGAAACCTGACAATTGCTCTCGCTACTGGCACAGAAACGCCGTGTTGCAATCAACCTAAATCCCTATCAGGGATTGAAACTCTTATAATACTAAGCACCAATCAGAAGCGTTTTTAGTTGCAATCAACCTAAATCCCTATCAGGGATTGAAACTACGGAATTCAATTTGGCTGGACAATTGTAGTAGAAGTTGCAATCAACCTAAATCCCTATCAGGGATTGAAACACTGGAACAGAAGCGCAATTGTACGCTCCGATATAGTTGCAATCAACCTAAATCCCTATCAGGGATTGAAACCCCAGTTCTTTCATTGCAGTTTCCGGCGTTGTCAGTTGCAATCAACCTAAATCCCTATCAGGGATTGAAACTAGACATAGCTCGCCTCTACCCCAGCAATCCGCGAAGGTTGCAATCAACCTAAATCCCTACCAGGGATTGAAATAGCTGGCACACAATCAAGCAAGTACGTTTGGCAAGTTGCAATCAACCTAAATCCCTATCAGGGATTGAAACCGGATATTGTACTTCCGTTCGTTGGGCGTAGTTACCGTTGCAATCAACCTAAATCCCTATCAGGGATTGAAACTGACGCGATCGGCGGTCAGACGTGGCCCGCTGACAAGTTGCAATCAACCTAAATCCCTATCAGGGATTGAAACTCCTTATTTAGCCCTAACTGTTTAGCAGTTAAGGTTGCAATCAACCTAAATCCCTATCAGGGATTGAAACATATTGTTTCCCGTGTCTTGCTCGGCTTGAATTGGTTGCAATCAAACTAAACCCCTATTAGGGATTGAAAAACGGTGGCAGTAACAGCGCATGAACTGGCAGCATATCGTTGCAACCACCAAAAACCCCAGAACCAATAACTTTAAGTAAAAAAATATGACCCAAAAACAATGGATGATTAGCCGGATGACGATACCGGAACTTAATTTAGCAGTAGATTGGGCAGCCGCAGAAGGTTGGAACCCCGGATATTATGATGCCGAATGTTTTTTTCAAACTGATCCTCAAGGATTTTTCATGGGTTATTTGAATGATGAACCTATTGCTTCAATTTCTGCCGTTGCCTATGATTCCAGTTTTGGTTTTATTGGTTTTTATATTGTCAAACCTTCCTTTCGGGGCCAGGGATGGGGATTAAAACTGTGGCAAGCCGCGATCGAATATTTAGGAACGCGAAATATTGGTTTGGATGGCGTTATTGCCCAACAGGAAAATTATCAAAAATCTGGTTTTAAATTAGCTCACCGTCACATTCGTTATCAAGGTCGAGGATTTGGAGTTATTCCTGACGAGATGATTCCACTTTCAACCGTTCCTTGGGAAGAAATTCTCGCCTATGATTCTCAACATTTTCCTGTTCCCCGTCCGGTTTTTTTAAAGCATTGGATTCAACAACCTGAAATAACCGCTTTCGGTGTCAAACATCAGGGAAAACTAAGCGGTTATGGCGTTTTAAGAGTTTGCCGTCAGGGGTATAAAATTGGGCCGTTATTTGCCGATAATGTCGGTCTTGCCGAATTATTATTGCAAGGATTAATGGCACAAATACCTAATAATCCTGTGTTTTTAGATGTGCCTGATACCAATTTAGAAGGTATTAATCTGGCTGACAAGTACGGAATGAAACCTGTTTTTGAAACTGCACGAATGTACACGTTAACGCCACCAATTTTACCGCTAAATCGAGTGTTTGGGGTGACAACCTTAGAACTGGGTTAAACATCAGTTAACAGCACAAGCTGATGGGCCACCATTGCCGCGCGCCAAACTGTATTGCGGTGATTGTGGCTAGTACGGCTATTTTGCCAGCAGTTGCTTCACCGATCGCCAACCCCTGTCACATTCCCAGTCCGCAGGCGATCGCCAGTTCGATCGACAGCGCGAAGTAATTCCGGTTGCAATTACCAGAAAACCCCATGAGGGATTGAAACATCGAGGATTATAATCCTCGACAACAAATGATTCATAAGTTGCAATCAAACTAAAACTTGATGGGGATTGAAACAAAATTCTGCGTTACTAGAAAAAGTGACAGGTTAGAAGAATGCTAACCAGTTAGCTATTGAGCCGCCCTTAAACCTCTCCGCTCAAAATCTGTTGAACCGTCAAACTTAGCTATTGAGCTTGTACCATAAAATTACATTCCTTGATTTCTTCGTCCCTTTCTGCTGGAAGTTTGTTTATATAGAAACGGTTTCAACCGCCGAAGGATCTCAATCAAATCTGCTGTGCAAGTTAGACAGGTGTCCCAGCCTCCACCGACAATCAACCCACAAGTGACATATTAAAAACTATCACAGTTCAAATCCTCTGGAAGATAAAGAATGATTTCAGATAAATTTCGACGCGAGTTGCGCGAACAAGCCAAACTCTGGCAAGCAGAAGGACTCATCGACACTTCATTCTACCAACAACTTTCCGAACGCTACCAATTCAACACACTCGAAACCGCCTCCCGCAACCGATTCCTCAGCATTCTGATGAGTCTCGGCGGCATTCTCCTCGGTATAGGAGTCATCACATTTGTAGCGGCAAACTGGCAAGTTTGGTCGCGAGAAGTGAGAGTTGCACTGCTGCTAAGTCTTTTCGTAGCAGTCAATGCAGCGGGTTTCTATCTGTGGCGAATTCCCCCATCCCGAAGCCAAAACTCCAATCTCAATATGCCCCTAACAAAAGCGCGAAACAAACTCTTAGGTGAAGGATTGTTGCTGTTAGGAGCTCTGATTTTAGGAGCAAATATGGCTTTGATGGCACAAATGTTTCACATTGGCGGTTCTTCCTACGGACTTTACCTCACTTGGGGAATCGGCGTGCTCGGAATGGCTTACAGTTTGCGGTTGACTTCGTTGGGCGTTTTGTCCGCACTTTTAGTCGGTTTAGGCTATTGGATTGCCGTGTTAGATTGGTCTTCCAAAGTCGAGTTTTCTTGGCTGGAAGTTTTGGTGCGGCAAATGCCGATCGCAGCCAGTATAATGTTTGTGCCGCTGGCTTATTGGTGTCGATCGCGTGCTATTTTTGCCATAAGTGCGATCGCAATAATTTTTTCGCTACAAGTTTCTATTGTCCAAGGGTTAAATCCAACCTGGGCTGCTGCAATTTTTTGGGCCCTACCGCCCGCTTTGCTGTGGGGATACGACGATGAAATCTGGCCGAAGGTACGCAGCAAGCTGTTTCAACCTACCGCCCGCAGTTTAGCACTGCTGTTTCTCGCCAGTTTGTTTTATGTTCTTTCTTTCTACGGGTTTTGGTCAGATTCGCCGAATCCTGGCCAAACGGAGCCCGATTGGGTTTTGCTGGCAAATGTGGCTGTTTTGGGCGGTTTCACGGTGTTTGAGTGGCTGCGTTTGGGACGTTTGGAACTGCGGCGACCAAAACAAAAAGCAGTGGATTTGACTACAAGTGCGATCGGCATTTTCATCCTCGCCAGCGCCTCTATACCGCTTTTTCACCTCAATTTTACTCCCATTCCGCAATTAGCGACCTTTCTGTTCAATGTTTTATCATTTTTACTCGCTGTCGGCTTAATCCGAGAAGGCTTAGCATTAGGAAACCGCCGGAATTTTTGGGTGGGAATGGTATTAATTACCCTGCAAATTATCAGCAGAGTATTTGAATATAACACAGGATTGTTGCTCAAATCTTTTGTCTTTGTGTTGTGCGGAATTGGCGTAATTGCTGCGGGTTTGTGGTTCGAGCGACACTTTGCCAAAATCCCCGATGAATAGAAAATATTCATCTCTCTTCTCTAACTCAGCGCCCTCTGCGGTCTCTGTGGTTTAACCATTCCCAAACAACCCTAAAAAATATAACCCATACCTAACATGAACGCAGACAACATTGACTTATTAGTTGAAAATCCAGATACAACAAATTTGTTTCAGCTTCCCCCGGAAGCAAAACGCCTTCCCGCGTGGCGGCTGTGGGTTCCTTTGCTCTTGCAAATCGGACTAATTGCCGCCGTACCCGCCACCGCCGTTTACACTTTTATGACTGGCAAAACAGTTGTCCTGCAAACAGCACCAGTAGACCCTTACGACTTTTTGCGCGGATATTACCAAGTTTTGAGCTATGATATTTCCAATCTCACAAATCTCCAAAAACTCCCCGGCTGGAAAGATTTACCTACCGAAAAAACACCTTGTCCGCCCGGAATTGTTTGTCCTAAAAATACGCACAATCTCAAACCCCAAACCAGTTTTTATGTAATCTTAGAATCCCCAAAACCCGCGACTAATCCCGGTCGCCCCCAAGCTTGGAAACCCGTCCGCGTCAGTCTAGAAAATCCCACCAATTTGCCCGCCAACCAAATCGCAATTAAGGGCAAATATAACGGTTGGCGGATGGAATACGGCTTAGAAACTTATTATATGCCCGAGGATGAAAGGGAAAAAGTCAATCAGGAGATTAGCGAAGCTCAAAGGAAGCAGCGACAATCATTTTTGGTAGAAGTAAAGGTTGACAAAACAGGCCATGCCGTGCCTGTGAGTTTGTGGGTGCGCGATCGCAATTATCGATTTTAGCCAAAAAGGGCAAAAGGTCGTGAAGCGTAGCTATCCCGTAGGGAATCGGTGTTTTGCCCTTGTTTTGAGTATTTGGGCTTAGGGATGGGGCGGAGGTTGGGCTATTCCCTACCGCAACGGACTCGCAGGCGCGATCGGGATAGCTTCCCTCGCGCAGACTTTCCAATTGCCGACAACCCAGAAGAATCTATTAAGATATTTGACACTCCCGGGCCTAAACGCGTGGGGATTCTTAATTCATCGACTAACCTTTAAGTGCCATGTCCTCGCGGCAATTCTTAAACTTTTCAACCGTAGGAAATACTACCAATTGACGAGCTTAACTCACAACACCCCAGAGGGTCTGTCTCCAAAAGCGTATTAGGATACTGAACCTAGAGTTCGGATATGCCCTACCCTACCTAACAAATGAAAAAGTTCTTTGTTTTCTGGTAACGAGGATGTATTAATCCCCTAGCTGTATAGCGAGTTTTCGCCGCTCTGTGTCCCCAGTTTGTGCCTAAAAGTGTGTCTTAACTGTTTCACGATGGCAAAGGAGTTTAACCTTGACTTTTGCAGTATACTACAAAAAACCAGCAATTCCCTGATTTTTTAGAATAGATTTAAGAAATTAAAGCCGTTCTAGAAGAACGGGGTTTTAAACCCAACTTTCCGATAAGACTTGCATAAATCTTGCCAATTCAAGGGCGCAAGTCATGACTCTACTGGAGCTTCTCATGTTAGCCGAGCTAATCTCTGCCAGACGCATACTCAAGACCAAACTCCTCGACTTCTTAGGACTTCCCGAAAATTGCCAAGACCAAACGGATCGTCTCGTCAACCGAATTGTATCCCTGCTGGAAGCAAATCCAGCCGAACAAGAAAGATTTTGGGAGACATTCAAAAGTGAATTAGCCGTCGATCCTGCTGAATTAGAAGCAATGCTCAAGTGTTCGCCAGCAGAACGCCAGCAGTGGATTGAACAAGACAAACTCCCTGTTCTAGAATACCGCTCTTTCCGCAAATCAGGAATCCATTTAGAATATCCCGTTCACGACAGAAGATTCATCTTAAGTCTAACGCCAACCGATATTAATAATTGGCGCAAAGACCCCAAAGGTCTGATTAAAAATAATCCCCAAATACCCCCCTCAATCAATACAGAAAACCCTGAAGAAAACGAACAATCGCGAGTAGCTTTTAGTTCCGAGTGGGAAAAAATCATTGCCGAGTGGAAAGAACAAGGTTCGGCGGAAATTTCAGCAACCTTCCAGCTAGCTTACTGGACAGTTTGGGCGTCGCGCTGGGCAAAAGAAAATCAGCTTAACAGCTTTAAATCAATTAATAAATATAAGGAAATCTACGAAACTAACCAGCAGGAATGGTACCAGCGAAAAAATCAAGCTGTCAAATTACTGATTGAAATGCCCTACGCCATGCTTTACTTCTACCGTCCGGGGGATGCTGACAAATTATATCTCGAACTGTGCGACGACCACCAGGAAATGATGAAAGATGGCTACTATTGGGATAAGTGGGATTTTTTCTATCAGAACCGCAAACTTGTAAATAAGTGCCGCGAATGTGTGTACTGCGAAACCAAAGATTATTACTCGCTTTACTATCTCGAAATCAAAAGCGACAAGTTTCCCGATTTTAGTTTTTCTTTCCACACGCCGTACACCATCGGCAGAAAATTTTTGCCGCATCCAGAAACGCTACCTTATGTAGATCACGTAGAACAGGACGGCATTTTTCGCTTTGGCCGTCCGCTGCTGGAACAAGAGAAAGTTATTCACACAGAAAAGGATGTATTGCTCAAGTTTGAGGCGGCTTTGGCAGAAGCGAAAAAATTTGTTTAGTTAGGAGTCATGAGTCATTAGTAGACTTATTGCACATTTTTTCTATTGATAGGGAAACCAATGATATCAAATCTGTTAGGCTCTGAATTATTCAGATATCTATATCTGCGTGAATCAGCGTCAATCCCTTGTCCGGGGCGGGGGCGGTTAATTTTTATTTTTTTAACCGCAGATCCAGGCAGATAAACACAGATTAACGCAGATAAATTAGATCTATTCCGGTTGCATGCAGATTTGTTGATTGTTGACGGTTGACGCCCGACGATGCTAGGGGATTTGATATGACTTTTGAACTTGGATTATTTGAATGCTGCCGCCAGCATAAATTTGGGTTGTTGAGTTTCTTCGCAATTGTACGATCGCCATCCCACTTCTGCCAACAAACTCCCCAAGTCTGTTTCAGTCTCAAACAACCACAAAAATACAGCAAACCCCGGCATAAATACCGGATTTGTATGCCGGTGAAAATCTACCAAAATGAATAGACCACCGGCTTCGATCGCGCGGTACACTTCTTGAAAGATTTATCGCAATCGCAACTGTGCCCGATCGCATTTCGTGCATCGCAACGCTGCTGTGTACTCCTGTCAAACTGACAGCCGGCAAAAGCTTCTAAATAATAATTGGCTGATGGCACATTTTTCCTTGCCCGTTGCAGAGATAATGGCGAAGCGTCAAGTCCTGTGACATCCTGGGAATATTGCACGAGAAATTGCGTAGTTTGACCGCTACCGCAGCAAAGGTCTAAAACTTTAGTTTCCGCGCTGACGGTCAAAATTCCCAGGCTAGTTGACCCAAACGAGCCTGGCAGCCTGCGCTTAAAGGAGTCAGATGCGCGATCGTATCGTAGAGCCACTGCTACCGATAACTTAAATCTCTAAAAATTGTTGCCACAGTCAAAATTATGTATATCTTGCTATCGACTTAAGATATTATTAAGTTATATGATAAAGATAAGTAACAGAACTGAGACGATGGGAGAGCTGTAACCGCTATGGGTCGTGTGGGAGTATTGCTATTAAACTTGGGCGGGCCAGATCAAATCGAGGATGTCCGTCCTTTCCTGTTCAACTTGTTTGCTGACCCGGAAATCATTCGCATCCCGTTTCCGTGGATGCAAAAACCCCTCGCCTGGTTGATTTCGACCCTGCGTTATCAGAAATCCCAGGAAAACTACCGCCAAATCGGGGGCGGCTCTCCTTTGCGACGGATTACTGAAGAACAAGCCGCTTCGCTGCAAGAGCTCTTGCAAAAAAAGGGACAGGATGCTCGAGTGTACGTGGGGATGCGCTACTGGCATCCTTTTACCGAAGAGGCACTCGCCAAAATTAAGCGCGATCGCATCGAACATTTGACCATTTTGCCGCTGTATCCTCAATTTTCGATCAGCACCAGCGGTTCTAGCTTCCGGCAGCTAGAAGAAATGTGGGGCAAAGATCCAGAACTCAAGGATATAGAATATACCGCGATTCCTTCTTGGTATCAGCGGCCAGGCTACATTCAGGCAATGTCGGAATTGATAGCCCAACAACTAGACCACAATCCAGATCCCGATCGAGTTCACATCTTTTTCAGCGCCCACGGCGTCCCCCTCAGCTACGTGGAAGAGGCTGGAGACCCCTATCAGCGCGAGATTGAAGATTGCACTCGTCTGATTGTGGAACATTTGAACCGATCGAACGAACACACTCTAGCTTATCAAAGTCGGGTTGGCCCGGTGGAATGGCTCAAGCCTTACACCGAAGACGCGATTATCGAATTGGCAGAAAATGGAGTCCAAGATTTGTTGGTAGTTCCGATTAGTTTTGTTTCCGAACACATCGAGACTCTGCAAGAAATTGACATGGAGTATCGAGAATTAGCAGAAGAATCGGGGATTAAAAATTTCTACCGAGTGCCAGCCCTGAATACTCATCCGGTGTTTATTGAAGCCTTGGCCGATTTAGTCATCGAGTCGATCGAATCTCCCAGCGTTAAATTCTCTGATGTTATACGCCCTTCCAAGATAGTGAAAATGTACCCTCAAGAGCAGTGGGAGTGGGGTTTGACTACGGGGGCGGAAGTTTGGAACGGTCGTGTGGCGATGATTGGTTTTGTGGCACTATTGCTGGAGTTAATTACGGGTCAGGGCCCGCTACACTCGATCGGATTGCTTTAAATTGACAGTTGACAGTTGACAGTTGACTGTTGACTGTTGACTGTTGTTACAAATGACTAATGATATCAAATATATCACATCCGCTGCGATCGGAATTATTCATCTCTCTCTTCTCGAACTCAGCGCCCTCTGCGGTCTCTGCTGTTAAATCATTCCGAAACAACCGCAAACGATATAACTAATCACCAATAACTAATCACCAATAACTAATTACTAATTAATCAGGATCGCGCTTGCGGTGGCGGGGATTTCCCCTGTCGCCCGGTATTCCCTGACTTTTGTACCAGCGATACCACTCTTAGGGACAATAGTGTTATAGTATTCTAGAACCAAGCCGGCTTGGTTGGCTGGCTTGACCAATAAATACAGACTAGAGCAAAAATCTAGAAACTGTCTAGAAAAACAGAACCTTGATAAATCAATACTTTGGAGCAAAACACCAATGAGAGCAGACAAACGTCCCCAGCCGTGTGATGTAAGCGTGACCGCAGATGGTAATTCCTTGCGACTGGGCTTCCCGAAGCGCCATACCCCTATCTGGGAACAGTTGAGGGGTAAATCTCTTAAGGGAAAGCCACACTACCTGTACCTGACTAAATACGGATTCAAGGCTGATAATCCAGAGGACTGGAAGCGAGCTACCCAACTTGCGATCGCACTGGAAGCCGACCTCGATCATCCTGAATGGGATAAATTGTTTGACCCTACCCTTGCCAAGTACGGTTTAGGTGGTGGCAAATATGCCAAACTCGCTGATGTGCTCCAACTACCAGGTGCTAAACAACCAGAACCTGAAATCACTGTCGGCGAGATGTGGGAAGACTACTTGCTCTGGAAAGAGACTCAAGTAGAACCGACTACGTTTTGTGCCTCTTATAAAACGACCTATACAAATATCATCAAGGGATTGAAGTGGAATAACAAAACTAAATCTTTTGATGATACAGGGTTAAGTATTTGGCAGTTACCAATGAGTAATGAATGCGCGGAAAAGATAGTAAATTCACCCGCTTACAAAGTGAATGTTATTCTAACTGTTCGCGCCCTTAATGAGGCATTCATTCGTGCCTCTCAGCTTGGCAAGTTCAATCTACCCGACGTTAATCCTTTTTTTGATCTGCACAAAAAAGTAAGTGACAATCCGAAAGATAAATACAAATCAACAATTACGGACGACGGCGAAGTGATTGAATGGTGGCAAATTCAGGACGCTAACGATGATGAGCTTGAGAAAGATAAGCGTGCTTTCACAAAGGAGGAGCGTGACATCATTATCAAGGCTTTTCATGAATCCGACAAGGCTAACGAACGCCAAGCAGCACCTTTGATTGAATTTCTGTTTTTAACAGGCTGTCGCCCCGGAGAAGCCTTCGCTTTAAGGTGGGGTGACGTAATGTTCGATCGGGGAATTATTCGATTCAGCAAAAGTTACGACGGGGCAACAAAACAAACTAAACGCACTAAAACAAAGGTAGTGCGAATGTTTCCTTTAAACGACAAAAGACTGATTGATTTGTTAAATCGAATCAAACCAGAAAAAGTCAAATTGACCGATTTGATTTTCAAGCAATTAAAAGGACAAAGTTGGAATTCCCGCTGCCACAGTATCGTTTGGGCTGGAAGAAGCGTAACGGTTGATGACAAAACTTATGTTTATCCGGGCATTGTAACCCGCTTGGCTGATGAAGGTAAAATTAGCGACTATTTACCCCCCTACCATCCCCGCCACACTTACATCACCCTTACCGCCCACGCTTGTCAGAGCAACAGCTCTGCATTGCTACTGCTCGCCCACGCTTGTGGCAACAGTCCAGAAGTAATTATGAAGCATTATCTCGATGTCGATCGCTCGGTTAAATTACCCGAAATTTAAACAACTCCCGCCTACCAACCGCCCCCTCAAAAGGGCGGTTTTTTATTGTCCACCTCT
Organism: Microcoleus sp. F8-C3; assembly: GCA_036704825.1. GTDB lineage: Bacteria > Cyanobacteriota > Cyanobacteriia > Cyanobacteriales > Microcoleaceae > Microcoleus. The sequence goes on from JAUBSN010000015.1 coordinate 105,417, forward strand.
ATCTCAGTATCTGAGTGTATTCTGAGTCAAGCCGCCCAACCAAGGCGGCTTGATGTGAAAAAGGAGTTAAAAACACCACCTTCTAGGGGGCGTATTGCGAGCGATATCACTTGTGTCAGGTGAAAAACGGTGATTAGTGCCAATTTGTCGGTAACAAAACTTAACCTGTTTGGGGTTGACAGGCTTGCCCGCTTCTTGCGATCGTCTAGTAACGAGGAAGATTTCCGCGCAGTCAGCGAGGTTTACGAGACCAGGCTAACTGCGACTTCCCCCAAACGTTTAGTACCAACGGTTGAGGTAATTTTATTATGTCACTACAGTCCGAATCGGGCGATACCCGATCGCATTTTTTAACGCGAGAA
>JAUBSN010000016.1:0-78170 GCA_036704825.1 Microcoleus sp. F8-C3
CGTGAAGCTATATCTGCCCATTCTTGTGACTTATTGATGCCTTCTCTTATTCCTCAATCAAAGACCTGAATCCTTACGCTAAAACTCATGTTGGAGAAGCTGATATAGAAGGCAACATTGATGAGTGTAAACAAGATGAAAATAAAAAATTAGACATTAATTGAACCGGCAGACCCGATCGCCCGACACCCGCGCAATTTCGCTACTTGCCCGGCTACACTTCCCACAGCGCCGGTGGCTGCCGAAATAAAAATAATGTCGTCGGCTTTGACTTCTACCCAATTCAACCCAACCCAAGCAATCATACCCGTCATGCCGAGGTAAACCGAAAGCAAAAATTTAGCCGTAGCGAGAATACTTTGCTAAGTGAACAAAAAAAACCTGTCTCAAATTTAATGACTTCCCCAATTTCTCCCGATCGCCGTTTTTTAAAATATAGAATTGCCCTGCTCATCAGTATAATCGTGATTATCCCTTTAGGTTACATAGTGAGATTTTCTCGCGGTCCTGCACCGGAATGGTTCAACGACTCTTTTGGGAGCATAGCTTATGAGGTATTTTGGATTTTGCTGGTAGTTCTGATATTGCCGCGATTTTCGCAAATTAGGGCGGCTGTAGCTGTGTGTCTAGCTACCTGCGGAGTAGAGTTTCTCCAAATGTGGACACCTCCGTTTTTACAAGCAATGCGAGCTACTTTACCCGGAAGGCTGATTTTGGGAAATCACTTTAGTTGGTCAGATTTTATCTCTTATTTTGTAGGGAGTTTTTTAGGTTGGTTGTGGGTGCGATGGCTTCATTTCACTTGCTTCCGCTTGTAAGTTGTACTGCATTTAAATTGTATATTTCGATGAGCCGAACCCAAATCTTCAAATCCTCTCCCCATCGGACTCTCTCCCCATCTATCGAACAGCATAGACAATCTAGATGCACAAAATCTTAATGATATGGTTGGGGTTATTTTCACTCAATTCTAAGCGAGCCGCTTAACTTAGAATTTAGAATTTTTAGGAGTTGAAGTGGGAGCTATATTTCCGCGATCTCGCCACAGCAACAACGGAATGCTTAACGTTCCTAAAATCATCACAGTTCCAGTCAAGATCCAAACTAGCACGCGATTTGGGCGGTAATCACCTCGCTCAATTTGCCAGAAAACTCGATTATAACGCCATGCTGCTAAGGCAATGACCGCAATCCCAAAAACTACCAAACTCAACCCTAAAGTTTCTGAGTTGAAGAAGGGAGGGGAGGAAACTTCTTGCTGAGTTACTGTAGCTTGAAATTGACGGAGAAATAAACTGAATCTACTGATTGCAAATCCAAAACCAATTAAAGCGAGTGAAGTTCGCAACCATGCAAGAAAGGTTCGTTCATTTGCCTGATGTTCGCGCTGTCGGTCTATTTTAGAACCCTTGTTCATCAACCCTACCTTTCTAAAATATCTTGAGCTTTCCCTTGTTGATTGTTGTTTCACTTGCGACTGCGGAGGGAAGTATCGGTATTGCGATCGCGATTCATCATCACCAAAAAATATAGTATCAGTAAATCGACAAAAAAGCGATCGCCTCCATCTCTACCCACAGAAAACAATAGGACACAGCAATGCTGTGCCCCTACAAATACCCCAGTTATAATCCAGTTTAAAAAGACTTGGCCGCACCGCCGGAATGAGCCTTTTTCTCCAACCAATCCTTGCCCAATCTGATTGTCACATCCGACTGCAAAGAACCCGTACTCTCAACCAGCACATCTCCAAAACCCAAAAACTGGCGAATGGCTTGAGCACCTTTAATATCGCCCTGTTGAGCTACTAGAGTAGTTACATCCAGGGGTTCGGGCCAAGCTTTATAAACCTGAACATTCCGATAACCTGCTTGAGTCAGAGTATTGACAAAATCTTCAACAGCGGATGGATCTCCCGTACTATCTTGAATCGCCACATTCAGAAAAGTCGAATCAGCATTCTCAATTGTCCAAGTATTTTGGCCGAAGTCAAAATGTTCCGCCACCATAGTTTCGATGGCACTGTAATCTGGCAACCAAAAACTCGCCTTGTAGTCTTTAGAATCGCTGAATTTGCCCGGAACCATCAACATCTGAACGCTGGCGCGATCGGTTTGAGTAGCAAAACCCGCCAAAGCTACCAATTCTTCGATACTCAAATTAGTGTCAATGTGGGACTGAATCACCGATAAAATCTTCGGTAGTCGAGACAGCAAACCTACATTTACTTCCTGTTCCACAAAAGCCCGCATCAACAATTGTTGGCGCTGCACCCGCCCGATGTCGCCCAAATCGTCGTGCCTGTAAAGTAAATATTGCACGATTTGTTCGCCGTTGAGCTTCTGCTTGCCAGCCTTTAAATCTATATATAAATGCTGACTGTTATCGGTATACTTCATGTCTTTAGGGACATTAACAGTAATGCCACCCAGGGCATCGACCAAACTTTTGATGCCGTGAATGTTAACTGTGACGTAGCGGTCAATTCCCACACCGCCCAGGAGTCCGCTGACTGACTTGGCTGACGAAGCCGGGCCGCCGTAGTAATTAGCTTCGTTTATTTTCACCTCGCCCCTACCTTCAACATAGGTGCGGGTGTCTCGCGGAATGGAAAGCACGCTTAACTTTTTATTTTGAGGGTCAAACCTAACCAACAGCATGGTATCGGTCAAGCCCTTAAAGGAGTTTTCCCAAACCTCGTATCCGACATTTTTGTTGACACTTCCTTCGATGTCAGAGGTCAGAACTTTAAGTCCTAAAACTAAAATATTAACTGGTCGAGTCAGCTCCGGCATCTTCATGTTGAGCTTTGCCATGTCCCCTTGAGAAAACACCGCCGCTTCTTCAGGGCTCAACTTTTGTTGCTGAAGCGGCGTTGTAGAAAGGGACACTGCTAGCAACGCTCCGGCTGTGGCTGAGAGCATGGCTACTCCAGCCAAACCAAAACCAAAACCCAGCCAGCGGCCTCGATGGGGCTGGTTCGATTTTTTGGTGGCAGGTTGAGCAGTTGATTGTTCGATAGGGTCTTGATTAGGAATTTTTTGAGCTGGCACTGGCTTCCTCACACACAACAAAAATAAAAAAGATAATGGCAATATGTAGTATCAAGCTGAAGACGCACTCAATCAATAGGGTAGGGGCTTAAAAGAACCCTAAATTATGATAAATGTTTGCCTACTACTTGCTCGGCTACGCGACTAATTCCGGGCAACCATAGCGGTTGACGCTTCCAGAGGCGAACCATCAGTCCCAGAGCAACGATGAAATAGCTGGTTGTTAGCAGGCTACTCATTAATAACATGGGAAGTGTCGGAGATTCCGCAGAAATCGCTCCAGCTTCTAAAAGAATATGTCCTAAAAGCCAACTAAAAGCAAGGGCAATTGCCAAGCGGCTGACGGCTTTGCGTTCGGGACTGCCCTGACGGCGGTAAAGAGTCCACAGGGCGGGGAAAAAGCCGATGACTGGGATCATTAATACAAACAGACTGGCACGATCGAGTTCAGGATTTTCTAAGGGCTCTGTATGTTTCATCATTCGCTACCCAAAATTTGCAGGAGGTGAGATTTTGCACAAAAGTTATTTGTGAGAGGGAAAATTTATATCCTAAACCAAAATTTCTTTCTTCAGGGCTGGTGCGATCGCCAAATTTGTCTGTCAGAAGCCAAATTTTTCGGCGATCCAGATTCCGCGACCGATCGTTGGCAACTTTTCGGCCCTGAGACCTGTATTTTGATAAACTGGATACAGCACAGCAGACAGGAGAACAGACGAAGGCCATGACCCAATCCCAAAAATCAATCGTTATTGCTCCATCCATATTATCAGCCGATTTTAGCCGTCTCGGAGAAGAGATTCAGGCTGTCGATCGAGCAGGGGCTGACTGGATTCACGTAGATGTGATGGACGGTCGCTTTGTTCCTAATATTACTATCGGGCCGCTGATTGTTGAGGCAATTCGCCCCGTTACTACCAAGACGATCGATGTCCACTTGATGATTGTGGAGCCCGAGAAGTACGTCGAGGACTTCGCGAAGGCCGGTGCTGACATTATTTCGGTTCACGCGGAACACAATGCTTCGCCTCACTTGCACCGCACCCTCGGCCAAATTCGGGAATTGGGCAAAATGGCTGGTGTGGTTCTGAATCCTTCGACGCCTTTGGAGTTGATCGAGTACGTGCTGGAACTGTGCGATTTGGTGCTGATTATGAGCGTCAATCCGGGCTTTGGCGGTCAAAGTTTTATCCCGGCTGTTTTGCCGAAAATTCGCCAGTTGCGTAAAATGTGCGACGACAAGGGTCTCGATCCTTGGATTGAGGTGGATGGCGGTTTGAAGGGGAACAATACTTGGCAGGTGCTGGAAGCGGGCGCAAATGCGATCGTCGCTGGTTCTGCTGTGTTTAAGGCGAATGATTACGCAGCGGCGATCGAGGGTATCCGCCACAGCAAGCGTCCGACTCCCGAGTTGGCTGCTGTTTAGTTGAAAATGCGATCGTGTCCGTCAAGTTATACCAATTCCGGTTGTATCGGAATTAATATTACCCGAAATCAGGACACGGCCCCGTGCCGTGTCCCTACAATTAATCTGGCGTAGAAATCAAGAAACGGCTTGGCTTAAGTCCCTACAATATTATTTTGGGTAGGGACACGGCATTGCCGTCTCCTCTATCATTCCGGTGCAACCGGAATTGATCGCACCCGCAACGTCAGGCGCACTGTATCCCCAATAAAGTGAGGAATGCGCCAGCTAAAGAGGCATTTTTTGATAGTTTTCAGCAACTCCACATCCGCCAAAGTCGAAGCATCAGCATCCACAACTATGCGGCTGGCGCGCACTTTAGTGAAGACAATTTCTAACACCAATTCGCCATTGATACCGGGGGGCACAGTCAGAGTTGCCAAGTGTTCGTTTAAACTATCGATCGCCACTTCATCCAACCCCGTCGCGCTAACGACTTCTACAGGTGATGTGCTGCGCGCGCGTCGCTTTGACGGTGCGGGGGCGCTAGTCCTCGCTGGTGCGGACAATCGATAAATCGGATTCTGGTTGCTGCTAATTGAAATACCGCGTTCTAGTTCTAGTTCTTGTTCCATCCAGGCGGACAATCGATAAATCGGATTCTGGTTGCTGCTAATTGAAATACCGCGTTCTAATTCTTGTTCTTGTTCCATCCAGTCTGTGCAGCCATTATCTATATAGTTTGTGCCGCCAAATACGCCCTCATATTCGACCGCTTCCGGCATTTCTACCGGCACATTCATCGCGATCGATTCCGTACCCGGTTCGACGCGCACATCATCGCTGACAGCCACAAAAGCCGTGTACTGCGACAGAAGCTGATAGGTTAGCGCCGTTTCTGTCACCGTTTCCACCCCCACCTTGGTTTCGTACTGCACCATCTGATTCATCAAATCTTTGATGCGGTGCCGCCCCCAAAGCTGGGCAACTGCCGGATTTCCTGGATCTGTAAAATCGAGTTGGTAGGTTTGGACGTACTGGTTTCCGCCTGCACTAACCCCTTTAATATGAAGCGTTCCACCTTCGCGATCGCCCTTTTTTCCAAAGAGAACCAGCGGTTGTTCGGCAAATAAATCCGGCGCAACTGACGGATAAATTACCGGATTTTCGCCCTCTCCCTGCCAAGTAATTTCCAGATTTACCAACACCGGATTGTTGATTTGCCGGAAGAACTTTTCGACAAATTCGTTAACTGGTTCGTCATGCCGGATAATCCGCGAGATTCCCCGCCCGATTTCCGCAATGCGATCGAGCAAAAAGCGATTGACGGAACTCCCCGCACCGAAACTGTACAGCCGATTCCCCGATTTGAGATGTTGCTGCACTTCGGCGAGAACTTGGTTTTCGTTGCCGATGTAACCGTCGCTGAGGAATACCACAGTTCGCAAGCGCCCGGATGGTGCGGGAAAATCGATCGCCGCCCGAATCCCGCCCAACATTTCCGTACTATTGTCAGCGCGGAGTTTGTTGATATATTCGATCGCCTTTTGTCGATTTTCTGCTGTATTCGGTAGCGGTTGTTTTGACAGTTGTCGCACTTTGTCGGAAAAATCCAGAATCGAGAAAGTATCCGCTGGATTCAATCCGTTAATAAATTGCCGCAACAATTCCTGACATTGCTGCAAAGGCGCACCGGATTGCGAACCGGAAGTATCGACTAAAAATACGACATCTTTCGGCACAATTTCATCAGTTTTGTACTCGATCGCCGGAATCAAGTAAACTGCAAAATGCCCGCCGCGATCGTCCGCTTGAGTTAATACCGTCGATTGAGTTTCTCGACCCGCAATTTGATAGCGAACAATCAAATCTTTGTTGGGAATTGTATCTTGATTCCCCAATTTAACGCGCACCCTCAGCCCATTTTTCTGCTCGCTTGCTAAGGAAGTTTGGGGAGAGTCGAAATATTCAATTTGCAGTTTGTGGGATGGGGAATTGACGTTACGAATCGGTACGCCAGCCTCAATTTCCAGCGTGACGCCGATATCGTGTCCCGATCGCATTCCCGGCGGCAAAATCGGCGCATTCAGGCGCGACGCATCGGGGACGATATCGGTAGACGAATTGACTGTCATTGGGGCTGGGGCGCTACCGCTGGCTGCCGTTTCATCGATCGGCGTACCGGGAATATATCGCGGCCCGACAACCATCGGAAAGACGAATTCATAATCGCCCGCTAGAAATTTCAAGGTGTCGGTATAGCGAATCGTGACATCAATTTCTTCACCGGGTTTGATGTTGGCAAGGGACTGGGTGAAAATATTATCTCGCTCTTGTTCCAGCAAACCCGCAGTCCGCCCTTCTTGTTTTGCTTTTTCGTAAATTTGTTGGGCTTCTTCGCGTTTTTTGATACTGCCTTTAATAGTGCGATCGCCAATTTTAATTTCCATCTCATCTACCGCTGCTTCCGCAGGTAGCGGGAAAATATAGACAGCTTCCAGCGGCTTAGTAAAAGGATTTTCAAATTTTTGCGAGACTTCAACTCGCGAGAGATTTCCGGATATTTCAGCTAGGACTTCTGTGTGTTTCAGAGGAAAAACGAGTTGTTCTCCCTCCGGGGAACGCACGTATAATCCACTGGTTCGATCGGTTGGAGATGTCAAGGACTGCATGGGATTCGCCCTCCATTGTTGACAGTTGACAGTTGACTGCTACGGAATCGCAACGCACATCGTCTCGATTGCCTTTATCCTAACAATTTCAATCGGGTTTCAGCTTTTTTGCGATGTGTAATATCATGTCCAGTCGATCGATCGCAATAAGTAAGGTTCGTAGTGCGGACTGAAGTCCGCACTACGAACCGTAAAAGCCCCGGTATTCCCCTGTCCCTACGGGTATCGATTTAGACCGCTACAAAATCGGTAACATTAATCAGCCCTGTTGACACATTGCTGAGAGTTGCTAACAGTTGACCGGAACTGGTAACTCGGATCGAAGTAGAATTATTTTCTAAAGTAATGCTCAGTTGCGAAAAACTTAAACCGCCTGTCAAGCCGATCGCATCGCGACCATCTTGAAAGTCTAAAATAGTCTCGCGGCCGCTGTCGATACCTAAAATAAAGCGATCGTTCCCAGTACCTCCAATCAAAGTATCATTCCCCTCATCTCCAAATAACCAATCGTCCCCAGCACTACCCAGTAAACTGTCTTCATCCTTGCCGCCATAAAGAGTATCGTTTCCAGCATCACCGTTGACAGTATCGGAACCTTCATTGCCAAACAACAAATCGTTGCCCAAACCGCCACACATCTGGTCTTGACCGCCCGCAGAGCCGATCGCCAGAGAGCTGCCAATATCCCCGTACATAGTATCTTCTCCCTCGCCACCACAGAGAGTATCGCTGCCCTCATCCCCAAACAGCACGTCGTTGCCCAAGTCTCCTAGGGCCAAATCATCACCCTTACCGCCACGCACTGTATCGTTGCCATTACCGCCAGAAAGGGAATCTTCGGCTTCTTGCCCGTTCAGGTAATCATCGCCACTGAGGCCAAATAGCAAATCGCGACCTGTAGAATCGATGTCTGAAGGGTTAAGAGTACCACCGTATAATGTGTCGTTACCCTCATCACCAATTAAAGTATCGCTCTGTTTGTCTCCAAAAATTATGTCGTCATCTTTGCCGCCGTAAGCAACATCTTCGTTCTCGCCCCCAAAAATTAAATCATTTTTAGCACCCCCGTTGAGGTAATCATCGCCCTCATTGCCAAACAGCACGTCGCTATCTTTGGCAGAGGGAAGAATGGTTGTATTTCCTAAATCGATGCCGAGGAAAGATCCGCCATAAATATTGTCATTACCGGTGAAGCCAACCTCCAAGTCGTTACCATTTAAGCCGTTGAGATTGTCATTGGTAATCGAACCCTCCAGAATGTCGTCGCTTTCTGTACCGTTGGTGGTGCTATTTGTTTGGTTGGGGCCGCGAATAGCAGTCTGGCTGGGAAAGGTTATCTGCTTGCAAATGCAATCTTCGTCTTGAGTTTCCGTTGGAGTCGGAGTCGGAGTCGGAGTTTCCGTTGGAGTTGGCGTTGGAGTTGGAGTCGGAGTTTCCGTTGGAGTCGGAGTTGGAGTCGGAGTTTCCGTTGGAGTCGGAGTCGGAGTCGGAGTTTCCGTTGGAGTCGGAGTCGGAGTCGGAGTTGGCGTTGGAGTCGGAGTCGGAATTGGAGTCGGAGTTGGCGTTGGAGTTGGAGTTGGCGTTGGAGTCGGAGTCGGAGTTGGAGTTGGCGTTGGAGTTGGAGTCGGAGTTTCCGTTGGAGTTGGAGTCGGAGTCGGAGTCGGAGTTTCCGTTGGAGTCGGAGTCGGAGTCGGAGTTTCCGTTGGAGTCGGAGTCGGAGTCGGAGTCGGAGTTTCCGTTGGAGTTGGCGTCGGAGTCGGAGTCGGAGTTTCCGTTGGAGTTGGAGTCGGTATCGGAGTTTCCGTTGGAGTCGGAGTTGGCGTCGGAATTGGAGTCGGAGTCGGTATCGGAGTCGGTATCGGAGTTTCCGTTGGAGTCGGAGTCGGAGTTGGAGTCGGTATCGGCGTTGGAGTCGGAGTCGGAGTCGGAGTTGGCGTCGGCGTTGGCGTCGGTGTTGGCGTCGGAGTTGGTGACTCCAAGTCGTCATTTACGATCGTACCTATGCCCGTCGCTTTAGCAATAGTCGCATTGACAGCGGTGCTAAGGTTGACGTTAAATGTTTCGTCAGTTTCAAACTTAGAATCGCCGTTGACAGCAACAGTAATGGTTGTTGTCGTTTCCCCGGCATTGAAGGTGACGCTGCCTGCGGCCGCCGCGTAATCGCTATCAGCAGTAGTAGCAGTACCGTCTAACGTGGCGTAATTGACGGTGACTGGCAAGCTAGAAGCTGCTGAGAGAGTGGCAGTAAAGGTGGCGCTAGCAGTGCCGGTATTTCCTTCGGTAACAACTACATCACCGATCGAGATACTAGGAGTATCATCATTGACGATCGTAGCAGTTGCGGTGCTGGTGGTTACAGTCGAACTTTCCGGCGCTGCGGTCAAATTTGGGTTGCTGAGGGTGACGGTAATTGTCTCGTCAGGTTCAACTGCGGTTTCGCCCAAGACATCCACAGCAATAGTTTTAGTTGTTTCGTTGGCGGCAAAGGCGATCGTCCCTGTAGCGGTAGTCGCCCCCGCAGCATTGATATTATTGTAGTCTGCGCCGTCGATCGCGGTGCCGGCGATCGCATAATCTACTGTACTCGCTACCCCCGTGCCGCCGCTGCGAGTGACGGTGAAAGTGACGGGTTGAGTGCCGGAGTTGCCTTCAATTAAGGAACCTGTCGCTGGATTTGTGAGTGCGATCGCATAAGCAATCGAGTCATTGGCTGCAATAGTCACAGTAGCATTGCTGCTGGCCGGTGCGATCGCATAATTCCCATTTCCCAAATTCAATCGCAGCGTTTCTGCAACCTCCGGTATTGCGTCATCAACCGGAGTCAGAATCACATCCACAAAGCTTTGCCCGTTGGCAATAGTGACGGGAAAGGTAGTGCTGAGGTTGTAGTCAGCAGCAACGGCGGTGCTACTGCCATCAATGGCGAGATTCACCGTCAAATTACCGACTGTGCTATCACTGCGGGTGATGCGGAAAGTGCGTGGATCAATAGGAGTTTCAGCCGCTGAATTATCCGGCGCGGTGATGCTGACAATCTGCTGTACTTCAACAGCGCCGATGTCAACAGCACTGCCAGAAGGCCGAGTTAAGCCGCGCTGATCCGTAGCGATCGCGCTATTACCCCTATCAAGAGCCGGACTGCCAGGCAGTAAGAGGTGCGTCAGCGTGGGGCCGCCGTTATTTGCCAGTGCTGCTAGTCCAGGAGTTAAGTTAACGATGTCGCTGCCAGTCCCAAGCGTACCCGTGTTGCCCGTCAGGCTGCCGATCAGATTGTTGTTATTCCCGGTGATGTTGCCTGAAACGTCGGGGTGTATGGTTCCTGCGGCTGGAGAGGCATCAAAGTTACCGGCGATGATGGTATTTATGAGAGAGTTCGTGGCAGCACTGCTGAATATTCCACCTCCGTTGTCATTTGCGCCATTGCTGGCATCTGAGTCAGCGGTGTTATTGGTGATGGTGCTATTCGTGATGGTCGCCGTACCAAGCGACAAGATAGCACCACCTCTTGCTATGGCAGTGTTGCCAGAGAGAGTGGTATTGGTGAGGTTAAGAGTGCCACTGCTGTAGATTGCGCCGCCTCCCCAAAAAGGGTCAGCAGCGTCGTTGGCTTTGTTACCTGAGAAAGTGCTGCCAGTGATAGTTAGCGTACCTTCGTTGTAAATGCCGCCGCCACCTTGGCTTGTCACCTCGTTGTTGGTGATGCTGCTATTAGTAATGGTCAGTTGGTTCTGGTTTCTGATCCCGGCACCGCCGAACCCAGTCGCCCTATTATTGTCGAAAATACTGCTGTCAATTGTCCCCGGAGCATTATTGAATATCGCCCCGCCACCGCCCGCCGTATTCAGGGAATTGAAGGTGCTGCCAGTAACGGTCATTTGAGTCCCGCTATTGTGGATGGCACCGCCTGCGTTGGCTTGGTTGTTTTGAAAAGTACAGTTGGCGACTGTCAAAGTGCCTTCGTTGAAGATGCCGCCGCCACTGCCACCGGGGATGTTTCCCCCTGAGATAGTCGCGCCGGAGATGCTGAAGGTATTGCCACTAACGACGTGAAACACCCGATCGTTCAAACCTGCCACTGTGTTGATAGTTGTGGTGGCTGCGCCTGCACCCGTAATAGTGAGGTTTTTGGTAATGTCGAGGTCGCCAGTCGCGCCCAAGTCTTCATTCGCACCAGCAATAGTCAGCGTGAAAGTACCCGCTGGCAGATTGATGGTGTCGCCTGTCGCAGAGTAACGAATCGCTTCCCGCAGAGAGATGCCAGCACCTCCGCCCAAAATGCCGTTATCTTCATCGGTGGTAGTGGTGACGTTGATGGTAGCTAAAACACGATCGTAACTTGCGATCGCCTCTTGGGTGAATGCCAAAGGTGTCTCAATCGAACCAATTGTTACTTCTAAATCCCAGTCGCCGCCTAATGCAGCACTTCCTGTCAGGTTTTTGGAAGCGGCGATGTCTGCACCTGTGAGTTGATTGAGGCGTTGCAAAAACGATCGCCCCGCTATCGGTGGGGCGAGTTCTGCCGCCACGTTGCAACCGTACAGGAGGATATCGGCGTTAGGGGCTAAGGCCTTTTTCCACTGCCCGAGTCGATCGCCATATTCGTCTAGGTTGTCAGAATTTAGCTGAATTGACCCCAGTTGCAAATTTCCAGGCCCGCCGTGAGAAACAATATGAACGGCGGAAATATCCGTGTAGCTAGCTAATAACTCTGTAATTTGCTCGACTCCATCCCCTGCCCGATCGAGTATAAATATCTCTTTCCTTGGTTCGGCGCTTGGTACAAGGCTTTGATAATCTTCAACGGTTGGGTCAACGACAACTATTTGCCTAATTTTTTGCATGATAAATTTTCCTCGTAGATGCAAGGGAAATGGAGCTTAAAACCGGCGATCCTCTTGCCAAAAGAATTCAAATTAGTATTGACAAACAATCATTTGAATCCACTAGCTAGGTTTGGGAAAGCTTGTAAAAGGCAAGATATAATACTTAAGTCATAAGCAGCTTAGAGTCTTACTAAGACAACACAAGGAGCAAATTTGTTCCCTATCGTAAAAATTAGTCAGTAAATATAGCGATCTACCAGATAGCGCATTCGAGCCCCGACTTCTTTAAGAAATCGGGGCTCTGTTCTGTTTGTTCAGGCGGGCTTACTTATTTGGAGATACTAGCGAGAATGCTTTCCATCTCAGAAAGCTCGACCGCCCCGGAGAAAGTTTGACCGTTCATAATAAAGAAGGGAGTCCCTTGAATGCCCAGTTGTTGAGCGAGTTGCACGTCTTTGGCAATCGCGGCTTCAGCAGCGGGGCTGTTGCGATCGGTGTTGAATTTATCTAATTTTAGATTGAGCTTTTGGGCGATCGATCCGTAGAATGGTTCGCCTAACTCTTTCTGTCCTTCAAACAAAGCGCTGTAATATTCCCAGAATTTGCCCTGCTGCCCTGCCGCCCAAGCTGCTTTAGCTGCTGGCAGCGCTTGAGGGTGAATTGAAGTCAAGGGTAAATGCTTGTAAGCTAAAGTAACTTTGTCCTGGTGTTTTGCCATAAACTGCTTGACAGTATCGTGAGCGCGCGCGCAAAACGGACATTGAAAGTCAGAGAATTCTAAAAGTACAATCTGCAGCGAAGCTGAACCCGTACTGGGAGAATCCCCGATCGCAGATTTGGGATTACTTTTCATCTGCTGTAAAAATGATTCCTGCGCTGCTTTGAGAGACTGCTGCTGCTGTTGCTGGTACGCTTGTACCGAATCTACAATTGCTTGCGGGTTTTCGCGGATAATCTGCAAGACTTGTTCTTTCAACTTGGGATCGACTGAATTGCCAGCCGCTGACTGGGCGGGGGAACAACCGATAAATACCAGGCAACCTGCCAGGAGTGCAGCCAAGCAGAAGGCTTGCTGGCTGCGGAGTTTTCGCCAAATAGTGGATACGTTCATCTTTTTTTCTGATTCACGGCAACACTTAATCGTACATTTAATTTTGCGGAGTGTCAGGTATACCGCAGTTTACTGCTGTGCAGTATTTTTTATCTATGACCAACATTCATTGGCAATTGATAATTGGTAGTCGGTAATTGGCAAGGGGTATTAATTCCCCGAACACCTACTAACCTAATAATTAAGATTTAAATCATTGGGATTTATTACAAGATAATTTTGCTTCAGACAACCCAATAAAAAGGTTTGCAGTTAACACTTTAGTTTCGCTCGGATTCTCAGGACTAATGTCTTAACTACAAACGCGCTCACGGTTATTTTACAGGACTAGATATAAAAGATCAAAGGACGATCGCCCGCTCGGGCGATCGTCCTTTTATTTGCTGCACGTACTATCAGCTTTTAGGCTTGTCTGAATCCGACTCTATTTGCGGTTGTTGAGCCATTTAGCAGCAACTATTCCCAAAATAGCCGCAACAACTGGATTTCCCAAAAACTTCATCAAACTCGGCTGTTCTGCGAGCACTTCTCGGAAAATATCCGGGTGATTGTGATAGGTAAACGAGGCCAACTTGGTAACATCGTCAGCATTCATGCGGCTGGCGTGGTGGGTAGAAAGTCCTAGCTGCTTTTCCAATTGGCGATCGTTCAATCCTCTCTTGCCCAAATGCTTGAAGAATTCCCGCGCCACGTCGTCGAGTTCGTTTGGCTTAATTTGGGCGATCGCCTTTTGCAATTCCGGTTCCAACTGCGCCGGTGGCAGGGAATCGTGATTTAGAGAACGCCCGAATAATTGTTTGCGCTGATCGGGTGAAGTTCTCTGAGCAAAATCGTCAAAGTTTTCGTAATCTTCACCGGTTGTCTCCGGCATAATTTCTCGATTTCCCTGGGCCAAATCGCTCATGATTTGACGCTTGTAACTATCGCTGCTACTCATGGTAAATCTTTTCCTATCTACACAACATTTATGTCTCTACTTGAGATAACTTCGCATTCAAAAAACTGCAGAATATTAAACCGCCGCGCCACTATCATTAAAGCTGGCTAACCAGGTCAAGACTTGTATTCAATTTGATTTGATTGCTGGTCGTACTTAGCCGTCAAAATCAGTTTTTTGTCAGGAGCATACACCAAAACACTTACATCCTGATTTGGGAAATTGCGGTGAAAACCTTGTGCTAAAGATTTGGCTAAATCTTTCACTTCTGTAGGGCGGACTTGCGGGGTAATTACAACTCCCAATTTGTTGTTGTCGCGCACGTAAGCATCCTGAACCAGACCCTTAGCTGTGTTTGTTACCCATTGACCAAAATCTTGACCTGCGGCGGTATTGCCCCGTTCTAGCTGCGCGTAATAACCTTGGCTGCCACCAATTGCTACAGGTACATTAGTCGGTTTTTGGGCTGAAACGCTGGGCGCGCAGGCAGTAGTAACAGCCAGCATTAATACCAAGAGTACGCCCGCAATTATTTTGCGACTCTGCTGCAATAAACTCACTTTTTTTCCTCCGTTCCTAAAACATTTGGAATACTTGAAAGGGTCAGGTTTTTCGACCCTTTCAATTAGTATTAGGCTCAGTCTACTTTCTTTTTGATCTCATCTTTTACATCTTCGACCGCGTGACCAGCCTTAGCTTGTGCCTGCTTGGCTTTGCCTTCTGCTTGATCCTTCGGGTCTCCAGTAACCTTACCTAAGGCTTCTTGAGCTTTGCCTGCGATGTTGTCGCCAGTTGCCTTTGCTCTATCTTCAATGCTCATGAGTTGCTCCCGGTCTGTATTTAATCAGACATTTTTTAGTTAATAAACTCATCATAGGTAACTAGGAGCTGCGTTGCACTCTACCTCTAGGAAGAAAGAATGAAGAAAAAATAAAGAGGTCAGATGGAAAAGTTATTTTTCAGTCTGGGACAGACTGCCACTTTCATATTTACCAGTTGTTTTTACCGTTTCTGCTGGCTGCAATGAAGTAGTTCTGTGAAAAAACTCGCCGATGATGGTAACGTGCGTCTAAAACATTTTTTTCACCCAAAATAATTTAAAGTTTAATTTGTTTTATTTAATCATGCTTTCTACTTTCGGCATACAAAAAACGGGTGTGGGCAAGACCTCATCTTACCGCCACCCTAAAAAGAATCCTATTAGTTTCAATCAACCTTGTGATGACATTCTGTGTCTATTTTTTGCTGAAGTTCTTCTTTCAACTGTTCCACAGCTTGCATAGTTTGATGGTCTTTTTGTTTGAGATCGCCGAGGGCTTTTTCTGTTTCCTCGCCCAGCAATGTTTGCTTTGATTTTGGTAGGGTTACTTGATTCTCGCTGGCAGTTTGGGTCGCGTTTTCTTCAATATTCATTTGTCTTGACCCTCATTGTTGGTTAAATTTATTTTTAACAAGGCTAGTTAGAAGCTAACCTTATACTTATAATAAGGCCAATAACGAAGCCTTCCCTCTGCCTGAAGATAGATAGGGAGTGGCTAATAGTTTGTAACTTTAAATTAAGAGAAATTAGGGAGGCTGCTATCTGCCGGAAGAAAGATATGGGAAAGGGATAAGTGCGCGATCGCGTGAAATTTTTGATGACTCACAAGGCTATCCCGTGAATGAGTGGGAGAAGAGAGGATCGGGGAGGGCGGGGGATGGGGAGAATTGTGATGCAGCGCGCGATCGCATTAAGTGCCGAATTTTGTTGGATGAGGCTATTTCGACATCCGTAAAAGATGAAGAGAGAAATAGGCGACAGGTTAGTGCAGACTTAAGTCTATGCTGAGAGTTTGACCGTTAAAATCCACAGGGTACAGCAATTCCCCTGTTTTGTGGCGATCGGGTTAAATAATCTGCTAAACAAGAGTTAGCGTCAAGGCTAACTTCCTACCGGATCGAACTAAAATTTCTGTTATCAGTAAAAATTATCTAAAACCCTATGGGAGCAAGGAGCAGTAACCCCCTCGAAGCAGCCGGCCCGACTCGCAAGCCTATCGAAATAGGCGTGTTGCATTCGCTGACGGGCACGATGTCCATCAGCGAAATTTCTGTTAAAGATGCGACGCTGTTGGCTGTTGAGGAAATTAATGCGGCGGGAGGGGTGCTCGGACGCCCCTTGGCAGCGGTTATAGAAGATGGAGCCAGCGATTTGCAAACTTTTGCTCAAAAAGCTAAGCAATTGCTCCTAGAAGCGCAGGTGGCCGTGGTATTTGGCTGTTGGACTTCGGCGAGCCGCAAGGCTGTACAGCCGGTTTTCGAGCACGGCAGAGGGTTGCTGTTCTATCCGGTGCAGTATGAAGGGCTAGAACAGTGTCCGAATATTTTCTACACTGGTGCTGCCCCGAACCAACAGATTGTGCCTGGGGTGAATTACTTGCTGGCACAGGGGAAGCGGAAAATTTTCCTGTTGGGTTCGGACTATATCTTTCCCCGGACGGCAAATCGGATTGTGAAAGCTCAACTGGCGGCACTGGGGGGAGAGTTGGCGGGGGAAGTGTATCTGCCGCTGGGTTCTAGGGAAGTGGGCGAGGCGATCGCACATATTTTAGCAGTGAAACCGGATGCTATTCTCAACACTCTCAACGGCGATAGCAATCTGGCTTTTTTCCACAAGCTGCAGGAAGCTGGCTTGAAACCGGAGGATGTGCCGGTGATGTCGGTCAGCATAGCAGAAGAGGAAGTGCGCGCGATCGGGCCGTCCAATATTGCCGGACATTTGGTGGTTTGGAACTATTTTCAAACGGTAGATACACCGGAAAATCGTAAATTTGTCCAGGCTTATAAAGCCCGATACGGGGAAAATCGAGTCACGGATGACCCGATCGAAGCGGCTTATTTGAGCGTTTACCTGTGGAAGCAAGCAGTAGAAAAAGCTGGTTCGACAGATGCGGTTAAAGTCAGGGCTGCAGCTAAAAATATCCAGTTTGCAGCCCCGTCGGGAAAGGTAAAAATAGATGCCCAAACGCAGCATATCTGGAAAACTGTGCGGATTGGCAAGGTGAGGGTGGACGGTCAAATTGAGGAGATTTGGAATTCCGGCGCACCGGTTCGACCCGATCCTTTTCTCAAAAGCTATCCTTGGGCGGCGGCACTTGCTACGAGGGGGATTTCTCTGGGAACTCGGGCGTCTTTGAGCGGGCTGTTTGTCATCTTGGTACTGATAACTTGGATGGCGGTGGGAGTCGGGTGGATGGGTTCTGTGGAGATTAAGAACTATTTGCTGACAATAAAGGCTGCCTCACATCCGGCGGCGGTGGTTTCCGAGGCAGCAATGGCGGTGCTGGTGCAGCAAACTCTGGCAGTGGTAAGCCGCACTCAGCACTGGCTGGTGGGGGCTTTGGTTTTGAGTGCGATCGCGGGGATAGTGGGTTTTGTGTCGGTGTCGGCAATTATTCGGAATCTCGGCTTGCTGCGGCAAACTGCTGAACTGATGGCCAGCGGTGATTTGACGGCTCGCTCGCCTGTTGTTTCTAATGACGCGATCGGCGTGCTATCTTCTACTCTCAATACAATGGCTCAGCAAATTAGCAGTTTGCTCAGCGGTTTGGAAGTGCGGCAGCGGCAGCTAGAGGAACGATCGACCGAATTGGAAGTCGCCAAGAATGCTGCCGAAGCTGCTAACCGGGCGAAAAGCTCATTTTTGGCAAATATGACTCACGAGTTGCGGACGCCCTTGAATGCGATTATTGGGTACAGCGAGCTGCTGCAAGAAGAAGCTCTGGAACTCGGCGAAGAAGAGTTTGTGATGGATTTGGCAAGCATTAATATGGCAGGCAAGCAGTTGCTCACCATTATTAGTGACATCCTGGATATTTCTAAAATTGAAGCAGGAAAGGTGACTCTTTTTTTGGAGACTTTTGAGGTGTGGAATTTGATCGAGGAGGTTGTCACTACTGTTCAACCCCAGCTAGGGAAAAATGGCAATACTTTGATTGTCAATTGCGATCGCAATATTGGCACGATCTACTCCGATTTGTCAAAGCTGCGGCAAGCGCTGTTAAATTTGGCGAGCAATGCTGCTAAGTTTACCGATCGAGGCAAAATTACGATTAATGTTTGGAAAGAAGAAGGGGAGGTTTTGCCGAGGGACAATTCCGCAGAACTCTCGGCAGCTTTTTCTCGGTGTCAACAGCCTGCGATCGTGTTTCAAGTAACCGATACCGGTATCGGCATGACTGAGGATCAGGTGTCGAGGCTGTTCGCAGCTTTCGCTCAAGCTGACGATTCGACTACCCGCAGGTATGGCGGCACCGGTTTGGGGCTGACAATTAGCCGGAAGTTTTGCCAGATGATGGGCGGGGACATTACGGTTGAGAGCGAGTTTGATTGCGGTTCTAGTTTTACGATCCGGTTGCCGATTGAGGTTAAAAGCCAGAAAGAAGGTCAGGACGATCGAGAAATCGCAGAAATGGAGCCGAAGTCTTCCGAGGAGTTAGATACGAGTGTAGGGGCTACTGAAGCGAAGCAAAAAGCAGTGCGATCGCATCTGCTGGATCTGCCGGATGCTGCTACTGTGCTGGTGATTGACGACGATCCAGACGCGAGGGATTTGATGACCCGCTGCTTGTCTAAACAGGGATTTCAGGTGCGATCGTCGGCTAGCGGTCAAGGAGGGCTTCTGTTGGCTAAGGATTTGCTGCCCGACGCGATTATTCTGGACGTGATGATGCCGAGTATGGACGGCTGGGCGGTGCTGTCGGCATTGAAAGCCGATCGAGATTTGGTTGATATTCCAGTGATTATGATAACTTTTGTGGACGACCAAAATCAGGGGTTGGAATTGGGAGCGGCGGAGTATGTGAGGAAGCCTGTCGATTACAAGCGCTTTGCTGCTTTATTGAGCAAATATCAGGGTATCGAGAAGTAGTTAGTTGACTGTTTGCAGTGGTTATTAGTTATTAGTTATTAGTTATTGGTAGCAGATAACAACTAACAACTAACAACTAACAACTAACAACTAACAACTGACTAATTAATCTAAGAAGCCCATTAATGTGGAGCTATCGTCAATTTCGTTTGAGGCAATGGGGCGGTTTCCTCCCATTGTGGAGTAAACTTCATCAATGTGCAGAGTGCTGATGGCAACAGGGCGGGCACCGGACATACTGAACATTTCGCTGACTTGCATGGCGCTGGAGCCGATCGGGCGATTGCCGAGTGTAGCAACCACTTCAAAGTCGCTGGATTCGACCGGGCGATTGGCTACAATGCCGTAGGTTTCGCTGATGTGCAGGGTGCTGGCGCCGATCGGGCGGTTCCCCGAAATCGAGACGGTCTCGCTGATGGTAAAATCGTCTGGGCCGACGGGGCGGTTGTCATGCAGGACTTGCGGCCGATAAAGTTGAATTCCTGTTGCTTTGGCATCCGTAGGTTCTGTCGCTTGGCTTTTGGAACCGCCTTTGCCACGGCGGGCGATCGCTTTGCTTTTGCCTGTACCTGTGCTCCTCGTATCCATAATTCTTTTCCTCGCTTATTGCTGTTGATTGCTGGGTTCGGACAACTGCTTTTCTTGGCTTTCTGCTTTCTATTTCGGCCGATGATTAAAATAATATTACAAAGTCTAACTATTTTCTTAAAGAAATTGCAGAATCTCTGCATTTTTGTTAAGATTTATGGGTAATAGCTACATTTTCCTATGGTAACTGCGGCAGCATCTTTTCAATTGCAAGCGCCCTTCCAGCCCACAGGCGACCAACCGCTAGCGATCGAGCAACTCGTCAAAGGCATCGAAGCGGGCGATCGATTTCAAACCTTACTCGGGGCCACAGGTACGGGCAAAACCTTCTCCATTGCCTCGGTGATTGAAAAAGTCGGCAAACCCACCTTAGTCTTAGCACACAACAAAACCCTGGCAGCTCAACTGTGCAACGAACTGCGAAATTTTTTCCCCAACAATGCAGTCGAATACTTTGTCAGTTATTACGACTACTACCAACCTGAAGCATACATCGCCGTCACCGATACTTTCATTGAGAAAACAGCAGCAATTAACGACGAGATCGATATGCTGCGGCACTCTGCCACCCGATCGCTCTTTGAACGCCGCGACGTGATTGTAGTTGCTTCAATTAGCTGCATCTACGGTTTGGGAATGCCTGCAGAATACCTGAAAGCAGCTATTCCTTTGCAAGTAGGAATGGAAGTCAACCAGCGGCAAGTTTTGCGAGATTTAGTCAACGTCCAATACAGCCGCAACGATATAGATTTAGGCAGAGGCAAATTTCGCGTCAAAGGCGATGTTTTGGAAATCGGCCCGGCTTACGAAGATAGAATTATTCGCGTTGAATTCTTCGGTGACGAAATCGATGCCATTCGCTACGTTGACCCGGTAACAGGTAAAATCCTGCAAAGTTCAACGGCTTTAAATATCTATCCAGCGCGCCACTTTGTCACGGCAGAAGATAAATTAGAGGCAGCTTGCCAAGGGATAGAACTCGAATTAGAAGACCGACTCGCAGAATTTGAAAAAGAGGGTAAACTATTAGAAGCTCAGCGGTTGGAACAGCGCACCCGCTACGATTTGGAAATGCTGCGCGAGGTAGGTTACTGCAACGGAGTCGAGAATTACTCGCGGCATTTAGCAGGGAGAAATGCGGGGGAACCGCCAGAATGTTTGATTGATTATTTCCCGAAAGATTGGATGTTGGTGATAGATGAATCTCACGTCACAGTGCCGCAAATTCGGGGGATGTACAACGGCGACCAAGCGCGCAAAAAAGTATTGATAGAACACGGTTTTCGCTTGCCCAGCGCTGCCGATAACCGCCCTTTGAAAGCCGAGGAATTCTGGGCAAAAGAGAATCAGTGCATCTTTGTTTCTGCAACGCCTGGGGATTGGGAACTGGAAAAATCTGAAGGCAGAGTGGCAGAGCAAGTTATTCGCCCTACCGGAGTAGTAGATCCGACAATTTTCGTGCGCCCGACGCAAGGACAAATTGACGATTTGTTGGGGGAAGTTAAGGAGAGAGTAAGTCGGGACGAGCGAGTTTTGGTGACGACTTTAACCAAGCGGATGGCGGAAGATTTAACCGAATATTTGCAGGAAAGGGCGATTAAAGTTCGGTATTTGCACTCTGAAATTCAGTCGATTCAACGCATCGAAATTATCCAAGATTTGCAGGATGGTAAGTTTGATGTATTGATTGGGGTTAACTTGCTGCGGGAAGGTTTGGATTTGCCGGAAGTTTCGCTGGTGGTAATTTTGGATGCGGATAAAGAGGGGTTTTTGCGATCTGGACGTTCGTTGATTCAAACGATTGGAAGGGCGGCGCGGCACGTTCAGGGACAGGCTATTTTGTACGCGGATAATTTGACTGACAGTATGGTTAAGGCGATCGACGAAACGGATCGGCGCCGGGGGATTCAGCTAGCGTACAATAAGATGCACGGGATTACGCCGCAGCCGATCGCGAAAAAGCGATCGAGTAATGCGATTTTGGCATTTTTGGATGTGTCGCGCAAGCTGAATTCTCAGCAGTTGGAGGAGGTTTACGAACAGGTAAACGAGTTATCTTTGGATGAGATTCCTCAGTTAATCGGGGGGTTGGAAGCGCAGATGAAGGCGGCGGCTAAGAAGTTGGAGTTTGAGGAGGCGGGTAAGTTGCGCGATCGGATTAAGCATTTGCGGGATAAGCTATTGGGACATTAAGGAAGAGTGGGAGGATATGATGTTCGATCGCATTACCTTCGATCCAAAAATTATGGGAGGAAGAGCTTGCATTCGAGGAATGCGAATTACTGTTTCTTTGGTAGTGAGTTTAGTAGCAAATGGGATGAGTGTAGAGGAAATTTTGGCAGCTTATCCTTATTTGGAAGCTGAGGATATTCAAGCTAGTCTCCAGTATCAACTCTCAACCTCAATGCTATGAATGCACCCACTCGTTTAGAGTTTCCCATTGCTAAGGCGCAATATCTCTTCAGCAGTGCCACGGAAGCAGGAGTAGGCGGAGATAAGCAGAAATTCTGGCGGGAGGTAATGGGGTTTGAGTCACCGGAGGCGATTCGAGAGGCAATTATAGCCCAAATCTCGCTAGAATTGTTACAGCCAGTCGGACAGAATGACTATGGAGAACGCTACCAAGCTATTATTTTAGTTACAGGGCGATCGGGAGTATCTTGGCAAATCCGTACAGGTTGGATTGTTTTATTTGGTGAAGATATTGCTAGATTTGTTACCGCATTTCCTCAACGCTTTGGGAGACAGCAATGAGCAAATTTCAGTTATTGGATGCAGTGACTTTAACCGAAGGAGTCGCCCTCGCTGATGGCGAGATTGCACCGCCACAAACAGCCGGGACAATTGTTGAGGTTTTCAAGAACGGTGAAGCTTATTTAGTAGAATTATTTGGGGGATGGGTGAAAGCAGAAGTTGGCGGGGATTTTGTGCCTGCAACTGAGGATGAACCGGGCGCATTTATGGAAACGATTGGGGTTGAAACAGTTTATCCGCATCAGTTGCAATTAGTAAAATCTGCTGACGAAATGATGGGGATTCGAGAGCATTTACTGTCGGTTTTAAATAATTTACCTGACGAGTTAGTGGCTGAAGTCTGCGATTTTGCGGAGTTTTTGCAGGAAAAACAGCAAAAAGTGCGATCGTATTAGGTAGCTGACTCACAAATTTTTTCTACCTTTTTATTGCCAATGTCGCTCTGGTTTGTTTCTTGAATCCGTCACGCAGCATAGGCTAGAACTTCTTTAAAGTCTGCTTCTTCAAGTTCTGGATAAGTTTGGCGTATTTTTGATGTCGAATAGTGAGACGCCATCATTGAGATGATAGTTTCAACAGTTATGGGTAAGTTGCGAATGCAAGGTTTTCCCGCCATGAATTGTGAATTGGAGGTAATTCTAGTAAATTGCTGGATATCTTCTTTGCTATTCGTTGCACTTTCATTGTCCAGAATTACCATTCCAAGTCCCGGTATATACCGCACGGGTTGACCAAGTTTCATCGGGTCTACATCTCCCCAATCATAGGGGGGAATTTCATTATCGATGAGGTAAAGTTGACGCCAAGACGATTTTGCCAATGCTTCCTCGGAAATGTCAGGAAAAAATATTAGCACTTCTGCGATTCCAACTGGAAAACCATTGAGTTTGCTCAAGCCATCTATAATGGCGGCTAGGACGGATAAGTCTAAATGGTTGAGGTTTTCTGCTTTTTCGATCAGTTGGTATACGGTTTCAGGATTGAGTGTTTCGCCCACAGCTTCGACCAAGTTTTCGGGGGTGAAACCTCGACAGTTCAAGTATTCGGCTAGTTGTAAGCGAATTGTACTCATGGGTTTAGTTGAGAAAGATTTTAGGGTGAAGTGCGATCGCCCTTTACTATTCTCCTATTTTTTGGATGGGAAGGGCGATCGGGCTTTCTATCAGCTTCCTAGTCGGTATGCTGCATAGTCATGTTCGTGACAATCTGCGTTTGATAAACCATCGTTATCCCAGTGATTTGGCTGGCAATCACGTTCATACCTCAAATCAGCTATTTCCTGTCGCTGTTCTTCGATAGTTTCATCCTTTTCCTCAAGCAGACTGCGGATACACTCTGCCCAATCTGGGTTTAAATCTTCCAAAGCAGAGAGGGCGATCGCCACCAGCGGAAGATTGGCAAACAATTGTCCGTCTTGTGGGTTACAGTTGTGGAACATATATTTCAAAGTAGTTGGGTTTACTTGTGTTGGTTTGACCTCTTAACCTCAGACCAACTGAGCTACCTAGCGAAAGCGAGGGCACTGTCTGAATTTGTACTTCAGGCGGGCCTTTTCCGTTTTTAGTGACTGGGTATTCTCATCAATAATTATAGATCAGTGTTTAGACTTGTAGCTAGCATGACTTGACATTTTTTTGATCGTGGGCTATCCTGTTAACAGGAACAGCAAACTGGTTGCCCTGCTCTGGGCAAACAGCACTCCCTATGAGGGATTGAAATATGCTTGCTACAAGTCAAGTTTGCTATTCCAAACCCTCCTATTTAAACTCTCTGTTTTTTGGGAGGGTAAATCCCTCTCAGGGATTGAAATTTAATTGCATTTTTACCGTCAAAGTCTTGGTAACTATGATTAGGGCTTTGCGAAGCGAGGGAAATAGATGACTGAGTTCAGGATGCTACAGGCTCGATCGCTCCTCTCTCCCATTTCCTCTGCGTCAAGAGCGATCGCCCAAAACATCCTCTTTCATTGTGGTACGGGCGTCCCGCCCGTACATCATCTGCGGTTAAAATATTCGTAAGATAAATTAATAGTTAGGTGCGATCGCCCTTAACACCCTTAGTTTAAGGATAAAAATTAGGGATAAATGTGAGGGGATAAATTAAGAGTTAGGTGCGATCGCCCAAAACACCACCCGAACCAACTACTTGCCTAATACCACAGCATCCGTACTGCTAGCAAAAGCCGGACGAATAAATTCCTCCTTCTCTTCCAACGTGATGTAACCCTTATCTACAGCTAGCTGCATCACTTCCTGAAGAAAACCTCTGAGCACATCTAATACGTGAGTGCGATCGAATTCAAAATGCTTTTCCCAGCAGGAAGTTCCAAACTTGCTCAAAGTACAGCTAATGCGATCGTCCGTAGGTAGCAACGTAATAAGAAACCAACTCTCAGAAAAAGTTATTACTATTTTTTGACCTTGTGATAGCTTAGCAATTTCGTTGGGAAAGTTACTTTCAATCATCATACAAATATCGGGATCTAAAAATACCTCTTTTTGAGCGTCACCTATTTCTATAAAAACTTTATGGTTGTGTTCAAAGCAGAAACATCGCCATCCCATTTCAAAATCAGAAAGCTCCCCTAATGGATCTTCTGGAGGATCTGCCCAGTCTTCTAAGAAACGTTCTGCTAGTTGAAAATTAAATTTATGACTGCTATTCATGGCTGCTACTCCTATTTAATTGCCGCAGACTGACACCCTCAGCTATAGGATAACCACTATTGAGAGTTCCATCAAAATCCCTTTGAATAAAAGCGCGAGTGACGTTTTGAGTTATCCTTAGATCGGGATGGTAAACTCTACCTATAGGACGATGAAAATCAATAATGTATTCTCCTCGATATTTGGGTACTAATTGCTCGGCTACGATCCAATCCTCCGCATTTAGCCATTGTCCTTGGTCATCGTTAGTGCTTGCTGCTCTTCCGATCAATCTGTTGGCTTTCAGTTTAGGCCCATGATGGCGAGCAATATGATCGTAGGCTTTCATTGATTTAGAATTGTTCCACTGCGGTTCGGTTCCGCTACCTGTCCATTCACAACCGCTCCCAACTTCTCTGCTTGAATCTATTATAAACTGTTCGACAATTTCTGCCACTTCTCTATTTTATTGATTTGGACAACATACATGATATTAGAAAAGAGGTAAGTTGGGCGAAGTGAAATGTAGGGTTTTGTTACCTCAACCCAACCTACTAATAAACTTACGGTGTGGGATTCGGATACTTAGCGTGCACCGCATCGATTTCCGCTATAATCTCCCGATCCAAATTCACCTCCAAACTACCGATATTTTCCTCCAACTGTTCGAGACTGGTTGCACCGATAATTGTACTCGTGACAAACCAGCGCGATCGCACATACGCCAAAGCCATCTGCGCCGGACTTATCCCATGTTTCCCCGCAATCTCAACATACGCTTTTACCGCATCATTCAGATTAGTTTTATCGTAACGCTGACCAAATCCCGCGAATAAAGCCAGCCTAGAATTTTCGGGAATTCCATTCAAGTATTTACCCGTTAACAGCCCAAACCCCAAAGGACTGTAAGCCATCAATCCCACATTCTTAAAACGGCAAGTTTCTGCTAAATTTAGGTGAAATGTCCGATTGCTCAAACTGAAAGCATTCTGAATCGAAACAACTTTCGGCAAACCGTGTTTTTGGGCCAACGTGCAGAACTCGCAAACTCCCCAAGGCGTCTCGTTACTCAAACCCAAATACCGGATTTTGCCAGCTTTAATTAAATCAGCAAATACCTCTAACTGTTCCAAAATCGGCACAGTTTCGTGTTCTTGGGCGATGTCGTAATCCGGCGCGCCAAATAAGGGCACGTAGCGATCGGGCCAGTGGATCTGATAGAGGTCGATGTAGTCGGTTTGCAAGCGCTTCAGGCTGTCATTCAGGGCTTTTTCGACATTTGGGCGATCGATCTGATTTTTCCCTTCCCGAATCCACTTTAAGCGAGTGCTTCTGCCCGCCACTTTAGTCGCTATAATGACTTTATCCCGCTGCTGTTTCGCCAACCATTCGCCGATATATTCCTCTGTTTTTCCCTGAGTTTCCGGTCTTCCAGGGACAGGATACATTTCTGCCGTATCGATAAAGTTGATACCTCTATCGATCGCAAAATCGAGCTGTTGGGCCGCTTCTGCAACGGTGTTCTGCTGGCCGTAAGTCATCGTACCCAAACAAATTTCAGATACTGATAAGTCGCTGTCGCCGAGTTTTTTGTATTTCATGAGTTTGATTGCTGGAAAAATATCTGATTCTATATTACCGAAAAAGCTTGATTTAATTGACAGCTCCAGAAAAGTGCGCGATGCTTTCTTATCTCTTCCTCTTTTCCTCTGCGCTCTCTGCGCCCTCTGCGGTTAAAAAAATAAAAGATATCCGCAATTGAATGTTAATATAAAGAATTCGTATTCCTATGATGTATGAGTAGTCGCCCGCCAAAAGTTCCGTTTGTAAATCTCTCCCTGCAACACCAACCAATCCAATCCCAAATAGCAGAAGCAATTAGAAAAATTATCGAGCAAGGAGACTTTATTTTAGGCCAAGCACTCGCGGAATTTGAAACAGCATTTGCAGCAGCTTCTGGAGTAAAATACGGTGTAGGAGTGGCTTGCGGAACAGATGCGATCGCCCTGGGACTCCAAGCTTGCGGCATTAATCCGGGCGACGAAATTATCATACCCGCTAACACTTTTATCGCCACCGCGATCGCCGTGATCCAAGCCAAAGCTATACCTATTCTTGTAGATTGCGACCCGGAAACCGCTCTGATTGACCTCACAGCAGCCGCAACAGCAGTTACCTCGAAAACTAAAGCAATTATTCCCGTACACCTCTACGGTCAAATGGTGTCGCCCCGGCAGCTTTTAGATTTTGCGAACCGCCACAATTTAATTATATTTGAAGATGCCGCCCAAGCGCACTTAGCCGAAAGAGAAGGATACCGCGCGGGTTCCATTGGTAAAGCAGCAGCATTCAGCTTTTATCCCAGCAAAAACCTCGGTGCTTTTGGCGACGGCGGGATGTTAATTACTAACGACGCAAAGC
The DNA here is from genome assembly GCA_036704825.1 of Microcoleus sp. F8-C3. Taxonomy (GTDB): domain Bacteria; phylum Cyanobacteriota; class Cyanobacteriia; order Cyanobacteriales; family Microcoleaceae; genus Microcoleus. The sequence goes on from JAUBSN010000016.1 coordinate 27,319, forward strand.
TTGCAGAAAAAATGCGAACTCTCCGCAATTACGGAGCACCCAGCAAATATTTGCACACAGAAATTGGCACCAACAGCCGCCTCGACAATTTGCAAGCCGCCGTGCTCAATATTAAATTACCTTACTTAGAAAAATGGAATCGCGATCGCACCGCCGCCGCCCAACACTACGATACTCTACTAGAACCCCTGAAACGCAAAGGCATTGTACCCATCGCCAACCACAGCAGCAGCGGTCACATTTATCACCTCTATGTTATCCAAATTACTGAGGAAAGCTCGTTAGCGAAGCCCTCGAAGAGGATCGACCGCAACACCCTTCAGGAAAAACTCGCCCAACACGGCATTCAAACAGGCATACACTATCCCGTACCTTGTCACCTGCAACCCGCCTACCAAAACTTAGGCAATCGGGGCGACTTCCCCCGCGCAGAAACCCTGTGCGAACAGATTTTATCATTGCCAATGTATCCCGGATTGAGCAATACTCAGATCGAGCAAGTTGTTCGGGCGATCGAACTATCATTGAATTGCTAATTGTTCGTAAAATTTATGCTGCAGGTGTTTCAAGCAGTAAGGTGCGGTTCTCAAAGCATTTTTGTGGGGAATTAACAATTCTTTAACTGACAGTTCAAAACCGCACACCGTTGCGAATCCAGCGCGACAACCTCAAAACTTCTCAAACCATGCACATCCAGCGCAAAATTCGCATTGTTTTCAAGCGATACCTCCTGGGGGAAGGTATCACGGTACTCCTCGTGCTGCTGTACGCACCCCTGCTAGTACATTGGTACGACGGCTGGTTGAACAAAAACATCAGCCTCGAACACGAATATTTCAGCCACGGACTAATTGGTTTGCCCTACGCTGCTTATATTGCTTGGATGAACCGAAAGTGCTGGCGCAGCTTGCCCAACTCACCGCATCCTTTGGGAGGCTTTTTGCTGGTACTAGCCACGCTTTTTTATCTGAGTCGCTTGAGCGATTTAGTAAATTTATCCCTCCCCGTAATGCTTGCCAGCATTTGCTTATCTTTAAAAGGAATTCCCGGCTTGCAATTGCAGGCGATGCCACTTTTATTCGTATTTCTGGCCTCGCCCAACCACATTCCTTACCTCATAGAACCCTACGCCTTGCCCTTACAGCAATTCATTGCTGAAACATCAGGCTGGATATTAATTAAAATTGGTATCAACGTGAGAGTGGAAGAAATTTATCTGTACGTAAACGAGCGCATTGTAGAAGTGGCTCCACACTGTGCAGGCTTAAAAATGCTGTTTACCAGTCTTTACGTCAGCTTAATTCTGCTGGATTGGACGGGAGTTTTGAACTCTCGCAAAAAAAGCCTTTTGTTTTTAGTGATTGCATCCATTATTAGCATCACTTCCAACATTTTTCGCAATACTTTGCTAACTTACTTTCACGGAACCGACAGAGAGGCGCTTTTTACTTGGCTGCACGCCGGATGGGGCGGAGATTTGTATTCTGCTTGTATACTAGGGTTATTGGTACTTATCGTCAACGGGATGGAAAAGTATTTCCCAACTCAGTCTGGCAATTAATGAAACAGATGATTTCTGCACATAAACTACTGCGGCGGTACCAATTATCTAAAATTATGGTACTGGTGTTTTTGCTGGTATTGGTTGGGGCAGTAGCAATTCCCGGCTACGCGACGGGAAGGTGGCCTTGGACAAACCCGCCAACCCTTGCCAACCTCAATCAATTAAGAAGTGTGCGCCAAAACGGGATAAAAATTCCTGGATGGCAGGTGATAGCCGTTCAGAATAACGTCCAAATTGGCACTCACAGATGGTTAGTTCAAGAAATTAAAAAGGATCGAACAATTGCCATTTTATTGCTGTTGCCTCAAAATAATCCCAAAAACCAGCCTCAAGTGGAATGGCTAGATATCGATGGATTTCACCGATGGCAAACCGATTCTCATCGCACTTTGAGGTTTACAGTTAAATTAGCACCAATACCCGACCAGCCACCGCCTACTGTCGAAGCCAGGTTTTTCCGAAGCTGGAATCCCCAACAAACTTTTGCTGTCGTGCAGTGGTACGCTTGGCCTAACGGGGGTTCTCCAAAAACCAGCCGCTGGTTTTGGGAAGACAGCATTGCTAGACTGTCGAACCGCCGAGCCTCTTGGGTTGCTGTCAGTATCATTCTTCCCATTCAACCGCAGGAGGACATTAAGATAGCTCAACCATTGGTGGAATCTCTTGCCGAAAGTGTCCAGGCTAAATTAATTACAGAAGCTTTTCAGTTTCAGTAAGCAGGTAGGTGCAAATAAATCAGCCTAGGGGGTGGGCGGGTTTTGCCAAAATCAACTGCTTGCTAGTAAATATCCGACTTCAACTCGCCCCTAAAATATCTTATTGTTTTTTCTAGTCGCTATATTTAGATGAAACTTACAAGTCAGACCATTATTCAAAATAATTCTGTTTTAAATCCTCTGAAAAGGCGGGAAAACTTCACTATTAAAAATCGCCTCGCTTTTTCCTTGGCAGGTCTGTATTCAACTGCTTGGACTCTATCTTTTACTGCTGCATTCTGGGGTTTTAATAGCAAAATTTTTTCGGAAACGGCTTTAGCTCAATCTGTTGTTCCTGGTTCCGAGCGACTCGCGGCGCCACCGCCATTGCGTGTACCGCCACCGCCGCCTGCCAATTTAAACCCGGATATTAACCCAGCTTTTCGGAATCGGCCCTACCGCCTGGGCCCGGGAGACCAGATTTCTGTTCAAGTCCAGCGCTTCCCAGAGCTAGGTTTTACTGGTGCAATCAGCCCTGAAGGGGTAATTGTACTCCCGCTCATCGGAACAGTAAATGTGCGCGGTCTTACCGTGGAAGAATCGCAGCAGCGCCTCCGGGAACGCTTTGGTCAATTTATCAAAAATCCTCAAGTCTCGGCTGCTTTGCTGGTTCAGCGCCCCGTAGTGGTGACGGTTACGGGGGAAGTGGCGAGACCGGGTTTTTATCCGCTGCAAACCCCCCAGCTTCCTGCGGCTTTGGCGGCTGCTGCTGGGACTAATGCTACGGCGGAACTGCGGGCGGTGCGGGTGCGGCGGACTCTGCCGGGAGGTGCTGTGGCGGAGCAAGTTGTTGATATTTTGACACCGCTGCAAACTGGTATTGCTCCGCCGGAGTTGCGTTTGGAAGATGGAGATGCGATCGTCGTACCGTATAAACAGGTTACGCCCGATCGCGACTCCGATCGAGATTTAGCATCCAGGTACAGCCTCGCTGCTGCTGCTGTCCCCGTCCAAATCACTGTCACCGGAGAAGTCAGCAAACCGGGTTTTTACACGCTTCCGGCGGGTTCTGGTCGAATTTCGGCTGCTTTGGTGATTGCAGGTGGAGTCACGGGAAAAGCCGATTTGCGGGCGGTGCGATTGCGGCGGACGCTGATGGACGGCTCCTCGGTGGAGGAACCAATCGACCTCTACACTCCCCTAGCAAAGGCTAACGATTTGTTCGATTTTCCTTTGGCGTCGGGAGATGTGATTGTCATCCCCCAATTGGACGCTAGTATCAAAAACCTAGACTACGACAAAGCTCTGGTTTCGCGGTCTACTTTGATTAAACCCAGGATCTACGTTCGAGTTTTGAGTTACGCTAGTGGTGGTTTGACCTCGTTCTACGTAGAAAATGGCAGCAGGTTTTTGGATGCTCTCAACAACTTGCCTGTTAATCTTGCTGACTTGCGGAAAATAGCCCTGATTCGGTTCGACGAAAAGCAAGGTAGAGCAATCAACCGTTCGATAGATGCTAAAGCTGCTTTGGAGGGCAATGTTTCTCAGAACCCGATGCTCGAAGATAATGATGTGATTGTGATTGGTAGGAATTTGGTAGAGCGCATTGGTTATGTAATCAATACTTTTACTCGACCATTCCGGGATACTTTGGGATTTATTCTGTTCTTTGAACAGTTGAGAAATGGGGTAACAGATCTGTTCGGTCCGTCACGTAATGATAGGTAGTCATACTATTTTCGATTTTCGCTTTTCGATTTTCGATTGGTGATTGGGAATTACTTATTCTATAATACTTGGCAAAACGGGCGTACAGTTGTATAGCAATCCTTGCAAAAGTCGTAAACTTTTTACCCCGCCCCAACCCTCCCCGAATCCGCGGTTAGGGAGTAATAACTTCAGAAATGATGCGAGGATTGCTATATCGTTTTTGTTAACTGGCATCAGTAGTTATCGGTCATTAGTTAGGATTTATCGTTAGAAATTCTTCAAATCTAAAATCTAAAATCTAAAATCTAAAATCGTCATGACTTTATCCGTTGTCAAACGTTATTTAATTGCTTTCGACCAATACAAGTGGGTGGGACTGGCTACTTTCGCGGTGACTGTGGGGGTGTCGGGAGTAGTGGCCCTGCAGCCAAAGGCGGCGCCTGTTTACGTTGCAATAGGTACGCTGGCATACGACAGACCGAGCGTGATTTTTTCATCGACTACTACTAAAATTCAACAGGAAGGACAAGAAATAACTAAAGATATGCTCCTGGATACAAGGGTGGTTGAACCAGCAGCAAAAAAACTCATCAAACCTGAAGGAAAATTAAACAAAGAAGAAGCGGAAAAAGCACAAATTTTGGCTAATAAGCTGGGAAAAGACGTGCAGATAAAGATGCCCAGTAAGAATAACGATCCCAGCGCTTTGATTCAAGTATTGTACAAAAATGCCGATCGCCAAAGAGCAGAAGCGGTAGTAAAGACGCTGATGAACGAAATGGTGGCTCGCAGCAAAACTCTTAATACTTCTAGACTGCATGACACGATCGCCCAAATTAACCAGCGTTTGCCGACAGTAACTCAGGAACTTAGAGAGGCGGAAGCAAAACTTGAAGCCTACGAAAAACGAGAAGGAACTTCAATTTTAGCAGCTCAGAGCGGTGCACTGCCGCAAGCGATTACCACCATCCAACAGCAGCAGCGGCAACTCCGCGTGCAGTTGGGAGGAATTGAAGCTCAAATTAAGAGTTTGCAGGATCGCTTGGGATTGAATGTGGAGCAAGCTTACGTCGCTCAAGCACTCTCTGCCGATCCAATTATTGCCCAACTGCGAGTGCAATTGTTTTCGATCGAATCTCAGCTCAAAATTCTCCGCAGCGACTTGCAGGAGGAACACCCGAAAATTGTAGAATTGCTCAAACAAAAACAAGCGTTTGAGCAGCAGTTGCAGCAGCGGCAATCTGAGGTACTCGGCGGTAACGGGGTGGCGGCTCCGCTCAGAAGTGCCGATCGAATTCGGGTAGACTCTTCTTTAGATCCGGCCAGACAGCAGTTAGCCCAAACTTTGATTGCTTTGCAAACGCAGCGGGATGCGGCGCAACAGCAACTCCAAGGAATCGAGAAAACTGAACAGCTATTGCGTCGGGAACACGCGACAATCCCCAACAAGCAGCTAGAACAAGCCCGTTTGGCCCAGCAAGTGGCGTTCAAAAAAGCTCTCTACGACAAGATGCAGTCGGCTTTGGTAGATGCTGAGGCGGCGGTAGCTGAGACAACGGGAAGTTTGAGAATCGCCCAATTGCCGCAAACTGATGACGTTGAGTCAAACAAGAGAGGTTTGCCCGTGATGCTGGCGGTGGGCGGGTTTGTGGGATTGCTGCTGGGCGGGGGGTTGATATTTTTGTTGGGGATGCTCAACGGCAAGTTTTACAGTTGGGAAGAAGTGCGGGCGGCTTTGGTGGAAAAAGAGGTGCCGATACTGGCAGTTTTGCCTGAAGTGACGGTGTTTGATTCCTACGGCGATGAAATGCCTCTGGCCCTGGAGGCAAATTCTCCCTATTTGGAATTTTACGAGCGGTTGCGTACTAATTTGCGCCGGATCGGGAACAAACCGGTGAAGGTGGTGTTGCTGACTTCGGCGGCGCCTTTGGAGGGGAAAAGTTTTAGTGCTTACAATTTGGCAATTGCATCGGCTCGATCGGGTAAGCGGACTTTGCTAATTGAAGCAGATTTGCGATCGGCTTCTAACGTTGAATCTTTGAAAATTGCCGCCGACCCTTTGGCGACTGTGGAACCTTTGCACTATTACGGCAATATTAGCGAGTGCGTCCTTTTGGTTCCAGAGGTAGAGAACCTATACGTCGTGCCGAGTCCCGGCTTTTTGCGACAGGCCTCGGCCGTACTGGAATCGAGCGAAATGCGGAGATTGTTTGAGGATGTTCGCAACCGCTTTGATTTTGTGGTTGTGGATTCTCCGGCTTTGAGCGAGTGCAACGACGCGCTGACCCTGGAACCGTACACGGACGGTATGATTTTGGTGGCGCGGCCTGGTTATACTTTGTCTAGTATGTTGTCTGAGGCAGCAGATCAGTTGCTGGAATCTGAGGAAGACGAGTCGCATAAATCTGGGCCGCGGCTGTTGGGAGCGATTATTAACGGTGCTGATATTCCGGTGAAGTTCCGCAATGATATTGATATTGATGAATTGGATTTGCCTTTGAGCGCGATCGGCGATCGCGCGATCGAAGTGCGATCGAGGCAATTACCGCAGCAGTCAAAGCCTAAAAATAAGGCTATTAATAGTAAATAGAGCTAATTTATCTAGCTTGATTCTTGTCCAGCAATCCTCAACTAAATGTGAATGTTTTGTAGGTGCAACCTAAGCAGGTTAAGCCGAAAGCACCGTTAACAGCCCGTCGATTTTAGATTTGGAATTGATATAAATTCTGGTTGCTTTGGAATGATTAAACCGCAGAGGACACAGAGATCGCAGAGTCCGAGAACAGAGAGATGAATCATTTCTATGCTATTAGATTTGAGATTTGAAATTTGAGATTGATATCAATTCTGCTTGCTTTGGCCTGATTAAACCGCAGAGGACACAGAGTCAGAGAACAGAGAGATGAATAATTCCTATGCTACCGAATTTGACATTAAAAATTGACTCCACAGATTCATCTGGGAGCGCAAACATTAATCTAAAATTTTTCGCTTGTCAACCGTCAACAGTCAACAGTCATTACTTGAAAATGTATCATCGCACTATTGATTTGATTCTGGGCGTTTCTGGTGTTTGCTCTGGATAAACTGTTCCAAATCGGCGATCGCATCTTCAAAATCCGACAAATTAATTTTCGCAGGTCTAGCCTTCTTCGGCGGACTCGAAGACTGACTCGCAGACTTAGGCTGAGGCGGTGGAGATTTAGGTTGTGCAGCTTGAGTGCTGTTCGATTCTATAGAATCGAACAATTCATCCAGGGACTCAAAAAACGATTGAGCCGAGGCCCGGCGTAAATCTTTCTGGTCGTCGTCATCCGTCATAAGCCACTCCATAGGGTCTAAAATTTGCCAACAAAGTCTGTCCGCCCCAGCGCGTGCAGATATTAGATATGAAAACCGACTAAAACAAGCAGGAGGGCAGAATTTAACAGGGCGATGGGAATGCCTGCTGCTGAACTTGCTACCACCATATAAAATTCACAGCGGGCATTGTCAGCCTTCAAACTATATTTAACTCTACACCCGCCTACTGAGTGATTTGAGACTTGTGCAGACTCAGCTCAAAATTATTGACCCTGAAAAAATCTCAGTTACGGCTCTTTCGTTGTCTAATTAACTCTAGTCTAGTCGAGAATAAGGAGACAGGACTTATGCAACTATTACCGCTGTTCAAGGGTTGCGATGGCAACGCGCCACCTCGAAAGGACACAGAGACGGTATTTTTTGCTTGAGTCCTAAGATTTCAAAGGCATTAGGAGATTTTAAGGTGACTCAGGGATTTGATTACGATTTAGCAATTATCGGCGCTGGCGTGGGCGGACACGGCGCGGCCATACACGCGGTTAGCTGCGGGTTGAAAGTGGCAATTATCGAAGCGGGGGACATGGGGGGGACTTGCGTCAACCGCGGCTGCATTCCCTCTAAGGCGCTGTTGGCGGCTTCCGGGCGGGTGCGAGATTTGCGGAATGCCCACCACCTGAAGACTTTGGGAATTCAATTGGGGAGTGTGGATTTCGATCGCGGGGCGATCGCCAATCACGCTAATACTATTGTTAGCAAACTTCGCGGGGACTTGACCAACAGCCTCAAACGTTTGGGCGTTGATACTATCCAAGGTTGGGGCAAAATCGCCGGTTCTCAAAAAATTACCGTCGAAACCGATAAAGGCGAGAAAACGATTACCGCCAAGGATATTATTCTCGCCCCCGGTTCAATTCCTTTCGTCCCCCCCGGGATAGAAATTGACGGCAAAACAGTATTTACCAGCGACGATGCTGTCAGGTTGGAATCGCTGCCGAAGTGGATTGCAATTATTGGCAGCGGTTATATCGGTTTGGAGTTTTCCGATATTTACACCGCACTGGGCTGTGAAATCACGATGATTGAGGCTCTCGATCAGTTGATGCCGACTTTCGATCCAGATATTGCTAAGTTAGCAGAACGAGTGTTAATTGCACCTCGCGATATTGAAACAAAAGTTGGATTGTTGGCGAAGAAGATTATTCCTGGTTCGCCAGTAATTATTGAATTAGCTGATTTCAAAACTAAGGAAGTTGTCGAAGTTTTGGAAGTTGACGCTTGTTTGGTAGCAACTGGCAGAGTTCCGGTGAGCAAGAATTTGGGGTTAGAAACTGTTGGCGTGGAAACGATGCGCGGTTATATCCCAGTGAACGATAAGATGCAGGTTTTGGCGGCGGGAGAACCGGTGCAGAATTTGTGGGCGATCGGCGATGTTAACGGCAAAATGATGTTAGCGCATTCTGCGTCTGCTCAGGGAATTGCTGCGGTGGAAAATATTTGCGGGCGATCTCGCGAAGTTGACTATTTGAGTATCCCGGCGGCGGCGTTTACTCACCCGGAAATTAGCTATGTGGGGATGACTGAACCTGCGGCGAAGGAGTTAGGAAAAGCTGAAGGGTTTGAGGTAGCTTCTGTCAAGACTTATTTTAAGGGAAATTCTAAGGCTATTGCTGAAGGGGAAACCGACGGTACGGCTAAGGTAATTTTCCGGAAAGATACGGGAGAGTTGTTGGGAGTTCACATTTTCGGTTTGCACGCTTCGGATTTGATTCAGGAAGCTGCAAATGCGATCGCCCAGCGCGATTCTGTGAACAATTTAGCGTTCCGAGTGCACACTCACCCGACGCTTTCGGAAGTGCTGGATGAGGCTTTCAAACGGGCGGCTGGAGCGGGAAGTCATTAATTTGTAGGGGCGGTGTCTCGATTAGTGTCAACTTAAGTCTAAACCATCGATATATCTCGTTTGTAGTCGAGTCTCTGTCTCCCTAAATCCCCCTTAAGAAGGGGGACTTTGAAATCGATTTCACCCTTTTTAAGAGGGGGCTTTGAATGCTCTTGTCCCCCCCTTGTTAAGGGGGGGCTAGGGGGGATCGAAAGCCGATCCGAGCAACAAAAGACTGGTACTATGTTTGACGTGTTTGTTGACACCAATGTGCGATCGTGACCGTCCCTTTTTGAGAATTGTGTTTAAATGGAACTGAATCAGCGAAAAGAATTATTTAGCAAAGCTTACGTGCGCGCTGTCACAGCAGTGGTTGGCTGTTCAGTAGACCAACCAGAGAATGACTATGACAGCGTTGACCTCTGTATCAAGGCTGTCGATCGCGATCCAATGCAACCGCACCGCCTCGAATTGCAGTTAAAATGTACTTCAAGAGATGTACTCGATGCTCAATGTGTGCGATATCCACTCAATGTCAAAAATTACAACGACTTGAGAGTCACTGCCTTTATTCCCCGCCTGCAGGTTGTCGTTTTGGTGCCGGAAAATATAGGGGAATGGATACAACAGTCAGAACAGGAAATGTTGCTTAGACATTGTGCCTATTGGGTATCGCTGCGGGGAATGCCTGAAACTAGAAATACAAATCGCATTACTGTGGAGTTGCCCCGCAGGAATCACTTTACTCCACAGGCTCTTGAGTCCATTATGCAGCGTATTAGCAAAGGAGGTTTCCCATGAAAGTAACTGTACGGGATGTGGAAGTTTTCAAAAGTTTAGATGTGAATGTAATTATAGCATATTTTCAAAAAAATGGCTGGCACGAACACAGCCGAATTTACGACAATAAAGGAGCGATTTGGGTCAAAAAAAATGATGCAGGAGATGTGTTTGATATCGGGCTACCTTTGACAAGGGAGTTTGCGGATTATCCAGCTCGGATGGGAGATGCTATCAAGACGCTGGAAGTGTCAGAAAATAGTTCTCAGTTAGAGATTTTAAGCGATTTAATTACTTCGTTGGACAATACTGAGATTCAGGGATTTGTTGTGAAAGTCGATCGCGAAGAAGGGGAGAAAATTGCGAAGGTGGCAATGATGGGCTTTGTGGTGAACAAGCTGCGTAAAATCTATGTTGAACTCAAAGAAACTGATTGTAAATTAGCATTGAAAGCTTATAATGAGAGAATGCCTATTACTTGCGGTGGCGATTTGGTCAAAGTAGGTGAATCTTTTGTGATGCAGAATGTACAAGGTTTTGCTTTGATGGTGGAGGAAGCTAAAGGAGATGAAAGTGCGTCAAGTGTAGCTATCCCGTAGGGAATCGCGCGTATTTAAGGCGGCGGTAGAGTGCCGATCGCATTTTGGGCTAATTCTAGAAATTGCTCGCCGCAGTTAATTTGCTCCGCAGCTTGCTCGACAGTGACAGTATCAAGTCCCCCGTAATCCCCACTATTTCGCAAGTCTTGAGCATCGATTAAAAATCTGTGAAACTCAGCAGGAACTCTTCCTGTACGGGCAAATTCTCGGCCGAAAGCTCCAATTACTGCGGCATGACTGGAAAATGACATTCCTTCGCCATCTAAAAAAGCCTCAGCAATGTAAAACATGGCGTAATAAGCGCGGGATGCTGCATAGTCTGGGAAACCATTATTTAGTAATAGCTTTGCCGCCGATAGACTTTGACGAGCTTTTAGGAGCAAGTCTAATTGTTCTGGTTTCATAAAGCTATTCCCTCTTTACGAATGTTCCGCAGTAAAGGTCCGTTGTAATGTATAAATCGCTGTTCGTCCATAAACAGACAGCTAATGACTTCATCATTTTGGAGCGACAAATCGGCTCGAATGTGGCTGGTTCTTTTAATTTCTTCGCCTGGGTTTACTTGCCCTTTGAGGACGACTAAAATATCAATGTCAGAGTCTGGGCGTGCATCGCCTCTGGCTTGGGAACCGTAAAGTACCATTTGCGTAAGGCGATCGCCGTAGAGTTGCTCGAAGTGCGATCGAAGTTGCATCAGTATGTTCTTAAGTTTATCGTTAATGCTCATATTTGTGATAAATGATTTAGCTGTTTCTTCTGGTGAAAGTCCCAGAAATTCTTCTGCTGTCCCGATAGTCCATCCTGCTGCTTCTAAGCGTTGGCGTTTAGCTGTGTCCATACAGAAATAATTACTATTTTGCCAAGATTAGTCTTTTCATTATACAAGCCACTTGTCCGTAGGCTGAACCCTCTAGCCCTTCTAGAGTATGAATGATATCCTCCAAATCTCCGCATTTACTTGTCCAATCTCCCGAAGAAAGCTGTCGCGCCATATGCGTTGGAATCTCATCTTCATCTACATAAATTGCTACTTTCTCAATATCCTCTTCGAGATTGCGACTCTCACAAAGCTGATATCCTAAAGTTTGAAAAGCACTTATGAAAGCTGGTAAAGATTCAATTCGCGGTTCTTGGGGCCAGTAATAAGGACGTTGAGAGATGGGCCACCAAGGGCGATCCATCGCACCAGCAGCCCAAGCAACACAGTTATAATCGGGTGTTCTTGGACTTTCTACTCTATATGCAGTGTTTTGGAGGTTGGGGAAACGAATTTCTAATGAAACAGACTGCATCTAAATTAATTTTTGCTCCCTACCCCACTGCAACCAAGCTTCAACCGCCTGTTTAAAGTTATCTTCAGGACTAACTGGATCTTGTTTGGCGATCGCAGTAAGGGCCATAAACCAATGATCTGGTTGTCGTTCAAGTTCGCGCAGAATTAGGGGGATAGCGGGTTTACCGATGCTAATAATTTTTTGGTAAGCAGAATGATTTAATTTTTTTGTTGGTGAGGAGAGCATTTCTGTGTCATGACGCCATTTTTCTGCAAGTTCTAAAAATGTTTCTTCCAATGACTGCTGAGTTTGTATGTCGGAATGCTCTAGTTTTTCCATGAGCTTTAATCGCACAGTTGATTAGTTTTACGCAATTGTAGCATTATATTGGAAGCGATCGCACTTTGAGATCGGGAATGGCGATCGTACTTCAATCAGAATGTTGTAAATATGGCTGAATTTTAGCAACAACAAAAGGAGATTCGATATCGAGCGACCAATTGTTATCAAGAACTTTGAGATTGGCATCTAAAATGAGAGTCAGTTCGCCAATTTCATCATCCCCATCATCGCTAACCAGGTTGTTTTCGCCCGCAGATAAATCGGCTTTGAGTAAAAATTTAAGTTTAATCCAGTGAGAAGTGGAATGGTTGTTGATGATATTCGTGCCGAGCGATCTGCCGATTAACTCAGCCTGACTATAGTTTGTCTTATGAATGGTTGTCAAAGCGGTAAAAATTCCCTATGGTGTTGGAGAAACAGAATTAGTGATACTCAAAAAAAGAGCGATCGCACCTCAATAATAGAAGGGCGATCGCTCTTTCAGCAGCTAAATCAATTTTCACTCGCCTTGGAGTAGGTGATAAGCACCTAAACCAATTGCTATACCTAATACTGCGGGAGCCGCAACAGCAGCAGCAATGGCAACGCTACCACCAACCGTAGCAGCAGCAATACCTCCGCCAACACCTCCAATTGTTGATGCAACTTGTCCTGCTATTCTTCCATTTTTTCGTGCTTCACGTTCACGTTCTGTCAAAGCTTCATCATCTTCAAGTATCTTGCCAACTATGAAATCAGCAGCTAATCCACTGGCTATGCCACCCACACCTACAATACCAGCAGCCGCTTTACCCGCTACAGCAGGCGCTTGTTTAAGCCCTACATTGATGAGAACTTTAGATATAGGGTCAGCAGATTTAATAGCAGCTTCAGTGGCGATTTTAGTTGCAAACTTGGTTCCTGCGTCAATAGCGATTCCTTGAACTAAAACAGCAACTCCAGCTTGAGCTTGTGCTACTTGTTCACTCTTATATTTTCCTGTTTTGCACCAATAAGCAAAATGCTCACAGTTATTGCTGAAAATGTCATATCCTTTTTCGCCTAACCTGCCCTCTGCTCGTCTGACTACTGAATCATCTGAATAACATTTTCCATACTCCTTTACATTAATTTTGTTTCCTGATGCAAAATCATTTTTAGAAATACGACAAATTTTTTCACCCCCACGCCTTCCGAAATGAATAACACTATCATCGCCACAGTCGATACCGTGATGAGTGTATCCAACGTGTTGAATGTAGATATGATCGCCTTTTGCCATAGCTTGTAACTAGGTGAGGTTCAATAAGTATTGAATATCACAGATAACCAGGCTCAGTCAATACGGGAAAACACTTAGGCGCTCTGCAAGAAGTTAAAAATAGTGGCAACAATGATTCAAGATTTATTTAATGGCATCCTATAGCAAAACCATTTGATTTGTAAACAATCTATTCAATCATCACAAGCGTTTCAGGTTGTTATACATTCACGACTCAAATAGAATTGCTATAGCGAAATTTTTGAGAGAAAATGCAATTATCTCGATCGCAATTTTTGAAAGTGATGCAATCCTTGGGACGGCGTTCATTAGTTGAAAAAATCCCGGAGGGCGATCGCACATTTTTCACCCTCGATCCGGTGCTAAAAGAGTATGTCAAAACTAACTATTTTAACCCCAACTCTGACTCATAAAAAATTATATTATCGTCAATTGAATTATCGGGAACTTAGAAATGTGCGATCGACCTGTTGGTAAAATTTGGGAATGCGCGATCGACCTTTGTTTATTGAATTGGCTTTTCAGTCCTCTTTCAGAGGACTTTCGCTATGAGACGGGGGTTTTCAACCCCCGGCGGACTTGCGGGTTAGCGAAGGGATTTTGGCGGTTCAAAAGTGCCATTTCTACGGGATAGCTACGCACGCGCGTACTTATTCCACATCATTCTTTAATATGGAATCCAATCTAACTTATCGAGCCATTCTTCAGCTTCAGTAGTTTCCCAAATAAAATGAATTGTTTCTGCCCATCTGCCGATACTTCCACTTGGACGCACCCAAACTAATCCCCAACTTTGTCCCCCTGCGGCCCAATGTTCCTCCAAATGTCCGGGAATACTTTTGCGATTATCCGTCACTAATAGTCGTTTCGATGATTCCAAATAAATGAGAATCTCTGGATCTAACGTGCCTAATGGCGGTGCATTTGAATCACCCACCCGCAAAATATCTATCTCCGGATCTAGGTTTAAAACAGCACTTTTGAGCTTCGGCGGCAAATTCTCATCGAGTAAAAAACGAATTTTCACTTCAGGTTAAGTAACTCCTGTTCTCGCTGTGCTTTGATTGCTCTCAAACGCAATGCTAGAGGAGATGGATTAGCCAACCATTCCTGATAGCGTTCTTCCCGCCACTTCGCCAGCCGCAACATATAAGCATCCATCTGCCTCCGATTTTGCAGATAATAGGTTAGCGTCGCGTAAATTTTCTCTAAATTCAAACTTGGTAATTCTTCCAGAATTTGGTCGGGCGAATATCCATCCAAGTAATATTTAATCACGTCGTCGATGCCGATCCGATGTCCTTTGATGCGGATGTCATCGGGGTCGAGAAATTCAAAATAGTCTTCTAATTGCATCGGTTTATCTCCGAATACTTAGTTAATCGCATTTTATCATAGATTGAAAAGGGCGATCGACTTTATATAATAGAAACTTGTTACGATCGCCCTTTATCCCCCTATCATGCTTCAAATCCGCCGCCGTCCCCCCAGCACCTCCGTCTCCGTACTCTACTTAGGCCGATCGAACAGCAGCAGATTCAGCAACACTCTCTTCATCTTTGCCACTAAAACCCGTCCCAAACTCAGTATATTGCCGCACTTTAGGATGCCGAAAACCGAGTACAATATCTTCATTAGGAACACCTGCTGCTAGTAAATCGGTAGCCACTCCTTCTTCGGTATCATCATATTGAATCCAGATTTTTCCCTCGATTAAATTGATGTGAATTGGTGTAGCGTGAAGGTACTTATTTTCATTCCAGCCAATATCCAAAACTATATATCCTCCTCGTTCATCATCAAATAAAATTTGAGACTGATATCCGTCAGGTATAGTATTGCGGAAGTTAGCGTGTTCCTGAAGTATGGTTTTGATAATTTCTTGGTATCTTAATCGGGTATCCATTGAAGTATTGCCTCACTTTCTTTATCAAAAACAATCAGTTTAACAAGATTATTTTTTAATAACACTTGCCCTAATTCTATGGTAAATACGCTAGTGAAAATTTCCTCAGAAACAGCCCGATATAAAGTTCGATCGCTCTGCATTTCATTAAGCACTTGGCGGTAAAGAACGTACTGTCCCAAAGCCTGCTCCAAATCTTTTACATCCGATCGCCCCACAAAACTCTTGACCTCAACAACAATTTTTTGGGTTCCTTTTTCGGCATTAATTAGACGTTCTGCACCCAGGTCAGCAGATAAACGCTTGCGACCAATCTGCATGGGAAATGGATCGTGAGTAATCGTCCAGCCATCCTTTTGTAGGGCACGCTTAACTGTATCGTGATAAATATCTTTAGCTGACACGCATTAGCACTCTGATTAGGAGGATTTACTGTAACCATTATATAATACGTTGAAACTTGTTACGATCGCCCTTTATCCCCCTACCATGCTTCAAATCCGCCGCCGTCCCCCCAGCACATCCGTCTCCGTACTCTACCTCAGCTACCAAATCGCCGTACCCGACGCCGAACCCCAGCACATCCTCGAAGAAATCGTCTGGGAAAAAGAAGCTGAAGTGGCCCAAAAGCGCGATCGCACTCCCTTATCCGAACTTCAGAAAAAACTCCCCTTCGCACCGCCAACTCGCGACTTTCTTGCCGCCCTTAAAAATGGCAAAACCACACCCGCTATCATCGCCGAAGTCAAAAAAGCTTCCCCCAGCAAAGGCGTAATTCGCGAAGATTTCGACCCAGTGGCGATCGCCCTAGCTTACCAAGAAAACGGCGCTAGCTGCATCTCCGTACTCACCGATGAAAAGTTCTTTCAAGGCAGCTTCGACAATCTCGCTAAAATCCGTGCCGCCGTCGATTTACCCTTACTTTGCAAAGAGTTTATTATCTATCCCTACCAAATCTATCTCGCCCGGATTCACGGCGCTGATGCCGTACTTTTAATCGCCGCCATTCTGTCTGATAAAGACTTACAATATTTTGTCAAAATTGTCAAGACTTTGGGCATGACAGCTTTAATAGAAGTTCACACTCTCGAAGAACTCGATCGAGTATTAACCCTAGAAGGCGTCAACCTGATCGGTATCAACAACCGCAACCTAGCAGACTTTTCCGTCAGTTTAGAAACCACCAGCCAACTATTAGCCTCCCGCCAAACCGAAATCCAAGCAAAAGGCATCCTCACCGTCAGCGAGTCAGGAATCCACACTCCCGCCGACCTCGCTAAACTTGCCAGCGCCGGCGCCCAAGCCGTCCTCATCGGCGAATCTCTAGTCAAACAGCCCGATCCGGGTGCGGCTTTAGCCTCGCTGGCAGATCGCCCTCCCAGCCTGTGAAAGGCGAGACTGCTTGACAAACCACCCTTAATTCTGATAAAAAATGATTGAGTAGGTAAATAATGAGAATTTATAGCCTGCATCGACTCAAGCGCTTAACTGTAAAAAAAATAGCACTCAAAGCTATATTGCAGAGAAACATTTTGCCAGAAAGCAATTAAATCTATTCTGTAAGCCTGTCGGTCGCCAAATTTAGCGTGTTCAACGCACCCAGCCCCGAAAATTCGATCGGCAAAGCAGGGGTTGCTGTACGGTTAGAAAACAAATAAAAAATCGGGCATCTAATGTTCACCTGTGATGCCTCATGCAATTGCAGTGGGGTGTCGGTTCGCTGAGGTATGTTAGCTTTCATGGAGCCAATTCCCCTTCCTTCGTACATTCATTATGAATTGCTACTTCAATTGTTAGAACGCAAAACGATGCTTGCTGTCAGTCCACAATCGCAGCAGCAGCAACAAGTGCACCAACTTATTATTACACTGCGTAAAGCCCTTGCCATTCAAAAGCAATTAGAACAAAGCTGCGAGCGATCGAACTTAGCGGTAGAACACCGCTGGTCTCTAAATGAAATTAACCACAAGGGAGTTAAAAGTTAAAAAACTTAGAGTAGCGACGCGACGTATCGTATTTGATTTATTCTATATAACTCCCACAGAAAAAGTTAGGACAATATCATGGACAACAAATTAATGCTGATGATTCCCGGCCCGACGCCGGTACCTGAAGCGGCCTTGTTAGCGATGGCAAAACACCCGATGGGCCACCGCAGCAAGGAATTTGACGGGATTTTTGCAGAATGTACCGAAAATTTGAAATGGCTGCACCAAACAAAAAGTGACGTGCTGAGTTTAACCGTTTCCGGTACCGGGGCGATGGAAGCTGGGATAATTAATTTCTTGAGTGCGGGCGATCGAGTTTTAGTCGGCACTAACGGCAAATTTGGCGAACGTTGGGCTGAAGTCGCCGAAGCTTACGGTTTAAACGCTGAAATTATTAAAGCTGAGTGGGGCCAACCTTTAGACCCGGAAAACTTCCGCGAAAAACTCGAAGCAGATACAGAGAAGCAAATCAAAGCTGTCATCATCACCCACTCGGAAACCTCCACCGGCGTCCTCAACGACCTCGAAACCATCAACCGCCACGTTAAAGCCCACGGTGAAGCTTTAATTATGGTCGATGCTGTCACTAGCTTAGGCGCTGTCAATATTCCGATGGACGATTGGGGAATCGATGTCATTGCTTCGGGTTCTCAGAAAGCTTACATGATTCCTCCTGGTTTGGGTTTTGTGGCCGTCAGTCCCAAAGCTTGGGAAGCTTACAAAACTGCGAAACTGCCCCGCTATTATTTGGATTTGGGCAAATATAGCAAAGACGCTGCTAAAAATACCACTCCTTTTACTCCCCCTGTCAATATGTTTTTTGCCCTGCAAGCATCGCTGCAGATGATGAAAACAGAAGGGTTGGAAAATGTTTTCGCGCGGCACAAACGCTTAATGACAATTACTCGCGCTGCTGTAAAAGCTTTAGGTTTGCCGTTGTTTGCTGCTGACGATGCCGCCAGCCCTGCGATTACTTCGGTGATGCCGCCAGCATCCGTAGATGCTCAAAAAGTGCGGACTTTGATGAGAAAGAGATTTGACATTGCTCTCGCCGACGGACAAGACCATTTGAAAGGTAAAATCTTCCGAATCGGTCATTTGGGCTTTGTGTGCGATCGCGATATTCTAGCAGCAATTTCCTCTTTAGAAGTGGTGTTGCGAGAATTGGGTCACGAAGGCTACACTCCTGGTGCCGGCGTTGCCGCTGCTGCCAAGTTCTTGGCTGAATCCTAATCCAAGTTATTAAAGGATTTTGGATTTTGGATTTTGGATTCTATCTAAAATCTAAAATCCTTTTAATATGCTTCGGATAACCAATCAAAAATTTTATCCAACTGTTCGAGAGTGACTAAACCGTATTGCCACAGAACCATCGGCAAGGAATTCGGGTCTTTATCGCGCTGCGGCTGTTTGTCACCGCCGACACGTTCGGCGACAGCAATTGACGCGGGCGAAATTGCCAAATCTTCTTGTAAAAATCGAATTAATCGAGTGTATTTAGCGGGTGCCATGTGATTTCACCTATAAGTATAGGACACCATTTTCTGATGTGAACCTGATGTTTTTGATGAGTAATAAGCCAGTTTTAAATTTGTCTTGTTACCGTCGATAGCTTTTAAAACGATATTAGCGGTTGAACTGCCAAACGTAATTCTGAGTGCGACTGTAAACGTAACCTTTCCCAAAAAGTGAAAGGTTTTGCAATTTTTTTGCTGATGTCGGCCCGATCGACTGGCGATCGCGATCGAACCTAAACTGAATACCTCGGCATCTTTGCAGTGCGAATCAGAATAAATTCTGCTACCTAAAACTACTAAACCAGGTTCAGAGTTTAACTTCATCTGCCAAAATGCAGAATCCGCAAATCTACTTCGGCAAACTTCCTTAGATATTTCGATCCAACCCCAAACTGCTACCAGAAGTTAACTTTGCCAATTAACGCCAATCATTAAAGTTGGCTCGCAGCATATTACTTTAGATAGGTCTAGTAGATTTAGCTCGATCGTCAGAACTTCCAGAGAATTTCTTTTCGTGTTGCTACACCTTGAGGCTGAGTATCGTCTCTCAGGATTGGTAACGAGTCGCTGACTCGTCTCATACCTGCGACCTAGAATCTACAGCTTCCGGAAACAAGCTCAAGTCCTGACTGACTGAGATCGACATCGTAGCAAATCTTTTGGTGTTTGTACTGAATGTTACATTAATGTTTTAACAGATTTTATCAATTTTTGTAAAGTTTCTAAATTTTTTCCGGTCTTCCGAAGGCAGGGGGCCCTCTGGGCGATGGAAACCGGGGGATTGTGTCTGTCTGCAGGTTTTACTGAAACAGTCCGAAGTTTTACTGAAAAAACTCGATTTCAATACGATCGCCCACTTTGACACCGAGTTCAGCAGCCCGCCCGCCCCGGAGTTCAATCACTCGATCGACAGCAGTGTTGGGCCCGTAGGTAGGACAAGGATCGGCAGTACAAGGAGGTGCAGAAACTTCGATCGCCTCAACCACCCCATCCCGGATAAAAATCATATCCAGAGACATCTTGCAATTTTTCATCCAAAAATTGACCCCCCGCGCCGGTTTAAACTCAAACAGCATTCCTCTGTCATCCGGCAAAGAAGTTCTGTACATTAAACCCATAGCCTGCTGTTCCGCTGTTTTCGCCACTTCGAGTTCGATTGGGCGATCGGCTATCCGAACTCTAGCAGAAACAGGCAGGACTTGACCCGATGTTGTCGCCGTCGGAGACTCAGCCGCCAAAATACCAGTAGCACCAGCATTCGCGACAGGTAAAGTCGGCGAACATCCCAGCAAAAATATACCTACTCCAATACCGAGCAAATTAGTTAAATAACTCATAATTATTTTAGATTTTAGATTTTAGATTTTAGATTGGGAATTGGCAATTGATAATAGGAAGTTAAAACATTCTTTTTTTGACAACTGCCAACTGCTTTCCTGTCAACTGACTGCTTCAAGCTTCCCGCATCACGTAGCCAACACCGCGCACCGTCTGAATCAAGCGCTTTTCGCCCTCATCTTCAATCTTGAGGCGCAGATAGCGGATGTAAACCTCAATCACATTCGACTCGCCCAAAAAGTCGTAACCCCAAACATTTTCCAGAATTTGTTCCCGAGTCAAAACCTCGCGGGGATGTTCCATCAAATACTTTAGCAGTTCAAATTCCTTCATCGTCAGGTCGATCGCCCGTCCGTTGCGTAAGGCCCGCCTAGAGGCCAAATCCAACACTAAATCGCCAAACCTCAATTGTTCGTTGCTGGTGTTATCCGGCTGCAAATACAAACGCACCAACTGCAAAAACTCCTCAGTGCGGTAAGGTTTGAGAAAATAATCATCCGCGCCAGCTTCCAGACAAGCTACGCGATCGTCCACTGTATCGCGACCGACCAATAGCAGCACCGGCACCCGATTGCCAATACTTCTGAGGTAAGAACACAGTGACAGCCCCGACTCGGGGCCGAGTATCCGATCGATTACAATCAAAGCTGGCTGCAATTCACGGGCTAAATGTTGCCCGGTGGCGGTATTAGAAGCCACTACCGGTTCGTAGCCAGAGGATTTTAAATCTAGACTCAAGTGTCCGGCGAGAACTTCGTCGGTTTCAACTAGCAGAACACAGGGATTGCGATCGAGAGTAATTGCAGCCATTGAATTGACCGGTGGAGACCATAACTGTTTTAGCACGTCTTAAGGAAGAGAGGGAGAGGGGGAGAGGGGGAGAGGGGGAGAATGGGAGAGTGGGAGAATTACTAATTACCAATTACCAATTACCAATTAAACTATTTGGCATTTAACTTGAAGTTCGATCGCCGCGAGATATCCTGCCCGGCCCATAATAGTTTAAGTAAACAGTAGGTTACAAATTAAATGCACTACAGCTTACCAATTACCAAATTGAATAATTTATGACAATCATCGTATTCGGCAGTATCAACATCGACCTAGCAGCAAAAACTCCCCGGTTGCCGCAGCCAGGCGAAACTATCATCGGTAGCAATTTTTTCACGGCCGGCGGTGGCAAAGGAGCAAATCAAGCCGTCGCGGCCGCCCGTCTCGGCACTTCCACCCACATCATCGGCCGCGTCGGCAACGATAAATTTGCTGAAGAATTATTGACTAATTTACAATCTTATGGTTTAAGTACAGACAATGTATTAATAGACCAAAACGCTCATTCAGGTGTGGCAATTATTGCGGTAGACGAGACAGGTCAAAATAATATTATTGTGATTCCGGGCGCGAATAACAATGTCGCTGAAGCAGATATAGAACGTCTCAAAAAACTGTTAACAGCAGCTACATCTTTGTTGTTACAGTTAGAAATTCCCCTGGAAGTTGTCCAAAAAGCTGCGAAAGCTGCTCGTCAAGCGGGGGTGCGAGTTATTCTCGATCCAGCACCGGCTAGGGCGGATTTGCCACTGGAACTTTATCCGCTAATTGACATTATGACGCCGAATGAAGTGGAAGCGGGTCAGTTAGTCGGTTTTCGGGTGAATGACACGGAAACAGCGATTTTAGCTGCCAAACAGTTGCAGGAGCGCGGCGTCAAGAATGTTATTGTCAAATTGGGCGATCGCGGCGCTATTGCTGTTACTGCAGAAGAAATCTTTTTTGTACCGGCTTTTGCGGTGGAGGCGATCGACACTGTGGCTGCTGGCGATGCTTTTAACGGCGGGTTGGCCTCTGCATTAGATGCCGGTCTGTCCTTGTCAGAGGCGGTGCGGTGGGGCGCAGCAGCGGGCGCTCTGTGCACAACTAAAGCGGGTGCTCAAGGTGCTATGTGCGATCGGGCAACTTTTGATAATTTTTTGCATACTAGACTTATTGCATAAATCTTTGATAGAGCCGGTTAACCGCAGATTTCAAGCAGATAAACACGGATGAACGCGGATAATTTCAAGAGATGAAAGTGAACGACCGTAATAGGTCTATTTTTTGTTAAAAAAATCAAAATATTGTGGGGTGGGCTTTGAGCATCACCCCAAATATGCAAGAATTTAAATCTGTAACTGCTTGTCCTAATTTGGCCGCTGAATAATTGTTTCAACTACCCGGCGCTTGACTTTTGGATCGATACCAATCAGTCGCACGTATTCGCGGCCGTGTTCCGCCAAACAAGTTTCTAAAGATGCAACCACATCTTTTTCCTGTGCGCTGTTAATCGTCGCGCAACTTTGCCAAGAACCAGTTTTAAATCTGCGATTATCTGCATATTCTATGCCAATTTTGCAGCCTCTTGCTAACAACTGCTTTACTTGTTCCAATACCTCGGAACTCAGCCGCGCCGCATGACCGTTGCCACCTTCTGAACTTGGCTCATCGTAAGCCTTATAATATTTGGATGAGGGGTCGTTTAATTGACTTGGCGCGGGCGCAGCAGCAGGGGCATTGGGGGTTCCTTTAACGTTGAAAAGCCGCGATTGGTTGTATTCATCTACTAAGCGCATTTCCTGAATCCGCTTTTGTTGGCCAACCATCAAACTGCCCATTTCTAATAAATGAGCGAGGCTGAAATTCGGGTTCTGGAAATCTGGCGCTGCTTCCAAAGTGTTTACCAAACGCTTGGAAACTCGCTCGATTCCTACTTTGTGAATGAATTCGCGGATTTGTTCGTCGTAAATGCGCGATCGCAAAGCGCTAAAAAAGTCGATCGACTGATCGGCAAAATTATCGACTAACCCCACAATATCGGTTTTTGACAATTTGTCAGACTCAAAAATTCCTCCAACAATCCCAATTTTATCATCGCGGCTGGGTTCCCAATAAAACTTCTCCATCCGCCCGTCGCGAATCAGCGGCGCGTACAGTGTAGAAAAATCATTTCCGGTGACAATAATCGGCACTCGGTGCAGGGGCGTACTGTCGTAACTTCCCGGTAACTGCACGTTAGTTGGATTGTCAGCAATATTCATCAGAGTCGCATTGACTAGCTGAGTATTGACAGTATATTGAGTAGAAGTATCGAACCTGCCCGCACCGGCATCCAAATCGTTAATAAAAATGGCGCACATCTCGCCGCGCACCCGAATTTGCTCCGCCGCTTCCCGGTAGCGCAAGCGAATTAAACGCGCCGGATCTCCAGCATCCGGGCTTTCTAATTCCCCACCAGATATCATCACCGGTTCAAAGCCCATCCGCCGAAAAACCAGTTCGGTTTGAAAAGTTTTGCCTTCTCCTTTGCGGCCGTGAATTCCTAAAATTAGGGGAACTCTTACCCCGGGCAAATTTAAAAAGTTCTTAGTGACGTGTACCGCAACTTTATCGAGAAAGTTAGGAGAAATGTAATAACTCATCAGTAGATTTGTGAGGGATTAATTGTTGTTACTGTTATGATTTTATGACAAAACTAACAGCCTGCACCGCTAACCTGGATTTTTACCGTACAATCGAGGTCTGCATATTATGTGTTAAGGAGCGATTCGTGAGTCCAGAAACCTTACTAAAAGAACCAAGCGTGCAAGCCGAAGCCAGTCCCTTCAGTTCTGAAAGCTTCGACAGCTATGTAATGACGACTTACGGGCGTTTTGCGATCGCCCTAGAACGGGGCCTCGGCTGCCGCGTTTGGGATACCGAGGGCCGCGAATATCTCGATTTTGTGGCGGGTATTGCTACCTGCACTCTGGGACACGCGCACCCGGCAATGATTGCAGCGGTAACTCAGCAAATTCAGACCCTGCACCACGTTTCTAATCTTTATTACATCCCCGTACAGGGCGAGCTGGCGAAGTGGCTTGTAGACCATTCTTGCGCGGACAGAGCCTTCTTTTGCAACTCCGGCGCGGAAGCTAATGAAGCGGCAATTAAACTCGCCCGCAAGTACGCCCACGAAAAATTAAATATCTCGAATCCGACAATCGTTACCGCTGTTGCGAGTTTCCACGGGCGGACTTTGGCGACAATTACGGCCACGGGACAGCCTAAATACCAGAAGGGTTTTAGTCCTTTGGTTCCCGGATTTCACTACGTGCCGTATAACGATATTAGTGCGATCGAAAGCGCGATCGAGCAACTCGACAAAGACGAACGCCAAGTAGCAGCAATTATGCTGGAAGCGCTGCAAGGCGAAGGCGGAGTTCGCCCCGGAGATATCGCCTACTTCCAGCGCATTCGGGAAATTTGCGACGAAAAAGGTATTTTGCTGATTCTCGACGAAGTGCAAGTCGGGATGGGACGCAGCGGCAAATACTGGGGCTACGAAAACCTCGGCATTGAACCGGATATCTTTACATCTGCCAAAGGATTGGGCGGCGGTATCCCGATCGGCGCTATGCTGTGCAAATCTTCCTGCGATGTATTTGAACCGGGAAGTCACGCCAGCACTTTCGGCGGCAATCCTTTTGCTTGCGCTGTAGCTTTGTGCGTTTGCCAAACTTTGGAACGGGAAAACCTTCTAGAAAACGTGCAGCAGCGCGGGGAACAGTTGAAATCAGGTCTCAACAAGTTGGCGGCCGCATATCCGCATTTAATTGCTGAGGTGCGCGGCTGGGGTTTGATTGTCGGGATGGAATTGCAAGCGGATATCGAACTTACATCGGCTGATATTGTCAAATCTGCCATCGCAGCAGGAGTTTTGTTAGTTCCCGCAGGGCCGAAAGTGCTGAGATTTGTCCCGCCGCTGATTGTCACCGCCGCTGAAGTCGATCGAGCTCTGCTGGCAGTGGAATCAGCGCTGCGCTCTCAAGCGGTACAGTAAAATCTACGGAGTTGCTTTTTGTTAGCTGTAGCGCTGAAACTCGCGCAATATCCGAGATAACTCAGTTAGTCCAGGACCATTGGTGACAAGTTAAGACTTAATTGCATTTGTCAATCAGTAATATTACTCAAAAAAACTGCTTTTTTAGGAGTGGAAAATTTACGATTTGAGAGGGAGTAGGTATAAATATCACCCGATCGCACGATCGCACGATCGCCCAAATCTCAGTTTTATGCCCAAAACCCGAGTAAATCTCGAGCATAATTGCTGATTCACAAATGCTTTCTTAGCTTAACTTGTTACCAATGGTCCAGGACACACTCTTCCTCAGAAACCGGGTTTCTTTCGAGCGTTTCACGGAGGCCCAGCACCCGTTATGAATCAAAGAAACTCTTTTTCCCTTGCTCCCCCTCTCCCCCTCTCCCCCTCTCCCCTTCTCCCCTTCTACCCTGCGAGTTTCTGAGGAGATTTCTCGTTACCAAACCCAAGAGTTTCCCAAAAACCGGGGTTTTTAGCCTAAGTCCGATCGGGGTAAAAGTAAACCCGTCCCGCTGCAAGTCTGTCGGGGCGGGTTTGTCAAGTTTAGAAAAGCCTGTGAAACCCTCCCCCACAGGGTGACGGCGCCTTTAACCGCGATTTTACTAAAGAGCAACGCGCAAAATCATACTATTAGCGATCTTAGGTGCTAGTTTCGCTATGTGAGTGTCTGTTGGGACTTGTGAATCCTGGTTTAACTGTTTCGCGCCCTTGCCACTAAACTGAGTAACGTTATAGTGGGAAGGGCGGGTGACGACTATTGCATCCTCAAGTAATTTTGGGGAGTTCTTTCAAAAAAGAAAAAATGTAATCCTCGTCACAAACAAAATTTTTTCGTAATGCTTTGTTCATCAACTGTATATTGTGAGAGAATAGAATAACCAAGGAGGTGATTTTGATTGCTACACCAGGCTATCCAAGTTCGTTTGTATTCTACCCAAAATCAACAAATAGAAGTAGCTTCAACTTTTGGGTGTGCGCGTTGGTGGTCTAATTACGATCTAAATAAATCAATTGAAGTTTATAAAAAAACTGGTAAAGGAGTTGGCTGCTCCAGACCAAACACACTTTTACCTCCTCTCAAAAAAATCAATTAAACTGGATGGTTAGATCGGTTTTACAGCAAATTTTTGCAACTTACGACGAGCGAGTTAACTGCGCCATACATTTTTTTTAAATGATTTTGCTGGGCTTGATAACTTGCAATCTTAAGATAAAAAACAGTTATTTCAGTATCCTCAAAAAGTCAAAATTGTAGCGGGTACTATGATTTTCCAGTATAGGGGAATAAATAAACAAAAAAATAGAGATAGATTAAGTGAGTATAAAATTAATATAGCCTTTCTCAGTAACATGAGGTACTCATTGGCTAAACGGGGCATTGGCCAAACAGGGCATTGGGAATTGGAAATTGGGAATTGGCCAAACAGGGTATTGGGCATACATCACTTTTTTGAAAACCGCTATAATTCAATTATTAGTAAAAAATATTCAGGGAAATATAGCAATCCTAAATCAGTAAAAATATGCAGCGGTAGTGTCCCCGTGCCTACTCCAGCCAAGGCGGGGCAACCGCGGGGGGTTTGCCCCTACAAGAATTACACAAATTATTTAGGATTGCTAGATATTGCATCTATACTGACTGAAATACCAGCGGAAAACCAGACAACAAAAGAAGGTAGGATTGCGGGCATTAATTTAGGATTTCAATACTTGGCTATTGTCGGCCATGATGAAAAAGGATCTAAATATGACTTTAATGCTAAGCATCTTACAAAGCACGAGAAGAACAGGAAGCGCAAGCACCAAAAGTTAACAGTCCAGCATAAAAAAAGTAATTGTGAATGCAAGTATAGAAAAGCTGTGACCGAGGTATGCGAACGGTTGAGAAATTTAGGTAAAATTTTTCTACATAAACTTAGTTATAAGTGGGTTAGCGATCGCCTCCCGGTCGTAGTAGAAAAATTTTATTTCAGGGACGTGATTCTCGATGCCAAATTTGCGAAAGCATTATCATATGAGGTTTTGGGAAGTTATATCAACTTTTTAGCAGCCTACAAGTTGGAACGCAAAGGCGGGAACTTAGTTGAGATGGATAGATGGTATTTCAGTTCCAAACTCTGTTCTAATTGTTTCCATCAAATGAGGGAGATGCCATTACATATGAGGGAAGAGACTTGTCCTCTCTGCGCTAGCGATCGCGATGGGGAAGAGAACGCAGCGATAAAAATGAAAGCAGCAGGTATCAAAATACAAAAGGCCGAAGGTTCAGCCGTTTCTGCTTTAGGAGGCGAGGTAAGACTAAAACTGGGACAAAAGTCTCAGCTAGGGCACTCGCCTATGAGTACAGAAGCCCCTACTATATTCGGTACTACGATTTAGGGGTGGGTAGTTCACTTGGTTGTACGGAAGCAGCGCTCCTATGGTTAATAGTTTGGCGGAATGCACGATGGACGAACAGCGTCGCAAAACTGATGTTAATATGCTCCAAGCGCTGCTGGAAAATCCTGGGGACTCAGGAATAGATTTGATTTTGAGGACGAACCCAAAGTCGATCGACTTTGGGTTCGTGCAAACGCTTTACTTGGAAGAAGTGGTACTGACGCGAGAAAGCTTGCTCAAAGCTGCAAAATTTTTCCAAAGGGCGATCGCACCCTTAGAATCTGCAAAAGCGAATTATAAATTGCCCGCAACCGGGGCAGCATATCTGGCTTTTTTAGCAGAAGTATTGCAGGCAGTCGCGCGCAGCACTGATTCGCAGCACCTGTACTCGCTGCTGAGAAACAATTTAGACAAACTCGACCAGAATTTCGCACAACTGCTGCACCACTGGGCCACTTTGGTGCTCCCTGCTGCCAAAGAATCCGAGACTAGGCGCATTGCAGCCTTAATCGGCAATCTGAGCAACAAAATTGGTCGGTTTCCCCTCGGCAGCAAGGCTCATAACTTGGAAATCGAAATTGCCGGTTACGAAACAGTTGCTAAGGTGTTTACCCGCAAAGACTTTCCCCAAGAATGGGCGGTGATGCAAAACAATCTGGGCAACGCTTACAGCGATCGTCCCAAGGGTGATAAGGCTCAAAATATCGAACAGGCGATCGCTTGCTTTGAAAATGCCCTACAAGTACGCACGCCCGAACAGTACCCGGAACAGTGGGCGACGCTGCAAAACAATCTGGGCAACGCTTACAGCGAGCGTCTCCGGGGAGATCCGGCAGACAATCTAGAACAGGCGATCGCCTGCTATCAAAACGCGCTGCGAGTTCGCACCCGCGAAACTTTCGGGGAAGAGTGGGCGAGCACTCAAAACAATCTCGGCCGCGCTTTCAGCCGGCGGCTGCGGGGCAACCGAGCCCAAAATTTGGAACTGGCAGTCGCTTGTTACCACAATGCTTTGCAAGTCTACAACCGCAAGGTGTTTCCCCGGCGTTGGGCCACAACTCAAAATAATTTGGCAAATGCTTATTGCGAGTTGCTGCGCGGCAACCGAGCAGAAAATCTCGAATACGCGGTTACGTGCTATCAGAGAGCTTTGCAGGTGCGGACTCGGGAAGCTTTTCCGCTGCAGTGGGCGACTACTCAAAGGAATTTGGGCAGGGTGTTTGTCGATCGGATTAAAGGCGATCCGGTGGAAAATTTGGAATTGGCGATCGCCTGCTATCAAAATGCTTTACAAGTCTACACCCGCATCAAATTTCCCGACGCCTGGGCTTCGATCCAAACTTACCTCGGTAGGATCTACAGTCGGCGGGTCAAAGGTGAAAAAGCCGAAAATTTGGAAATGGCGATCGCCTGCTATCAAAATGCTTTGCTGTTTTGCAACCGCCAAAAATCTCCCGAACGCTGGGCAATGCTGTGTACCTACCTCGGCCGCGCTTTCTGCGAACACCTGAAAGGGGAAAAAAACCGCAACCTCAAAAGCGCGATCGCCTGCTATCAAAATGCGGGCGAAGTCTACACCAGGCAGGCATATCCCAACCGCTGGGCAATGCTGCAAATTTATCTCGGCAGGGCTTATTCGCAACTGACGGAGGCGGAAAACTTGTCCCACATCGAAAGCGCGATCGGCTGCTATCACAGCGCCTGCCAAGTCTACACTCGCGAAACCTATCCCCACCGCTGGGCTGAAATTTTATTTTATTTGGGTCAAGCTTACCGAGTTCGAGGCGACTTGCTTCGCGCCTACGGGGTTTTTACTGCTGCTGTCGATACTGTGGAATTCTTGCGTTGCGAAGTTGGGGTTGATACAGTCGATTTTGGCGATCGGACGAATACCGTAAAAGTCAAATTAACCCGCACCTGGGCTGGACTCTATAAATGCCTGGTGCAAATTTGCCTGGAACTCGGCGCCAGCCAACTTGAATATTACGCTAAGGCTCTGGAATACGCCGAACGCCACAAAAATCGGAATTTGGTAGAACTGCTGGTTAAATGCCACTTGACTCCGAAAGCCGAAATTCCCGCAGCGGTGCGAAGCGAGTTGGAGTCGCTGCAACTGGAAATAGCGGGGGAACAGCGCCACCAAGAACAGGGAGAACCCCAGCCGAACACGACGTTGATTTCTGAGGGCGACAGCCAAGGTTTGAACAGCGGTTCTCTGCTGCCGAACTTGGACTTCATACACTTAAATCAATTGTGGAAGCAGTTTGATAGGTTGATTGCGCGGGAGGTGCAGGCAAACGACCCTTTCTTCAGCCTAGCTCGCAAAGTTGAACCGATCGCTTTCGAGCAAATTCGCCAATTGTTGCCTGATGACAATTGCGCTGCTGTGGTGTGGGCGAGTTTGGGGGAGTTGCTGGTTGCTTTTGTGGTTGTAAAAAGCGCACAATATCCGGCCGTTCACCTGTGTTCGCCGGAAAATGCTTTGGCTGCCGAAAGTTGGTCCCAGGAGTACCTCACCGCTTATTCTGAACAAAAAGGTCGCTGGATCAATCATCTCCCGGCTCGCCTCAAACGTTTGGCATCGCTGCTGGAAATCGATCGAGTGGTGGCGCTGATTCCCGATAACTGCGATCGGCTGATTTTTGTGCCGCACCGATTTTTGCACGCTTTGCCGCTCCACGCTTTGCCTCTAGGGGGGAGAGACGGGTTGGAGGAGGGCGGGGGAATTTTTAGGTCTGGGTGGAGCGATCGCAGCGGTTTTGATTTGGAAACCTACAACCTTTCGGATTTTTCTCAAAGTTCGTCTTTTGGCGATGTTGCAGCGCCTGCTGCTTATTTGATCGATCGATTTGCCGGAGGAATTCGCTATGCTCCTAGCTGTCAGCTATTGCTGTTGAGACAAAGTGCGAGCGGAGCAGCTATTGGTCGCTACAGACCCGGTTTGCAGCAGCTTTTAGCAATTCCTACTTTCACCAGAGATGCGTTCTACAGCAACATTGAAATCGGCAATATTTCCCAGTATTTTGCCAGTACAGAAGTTGTGCGCCACAAGCCGGCAATTAAAGAGGCTTTTTCCCAAGAAATGTCTGCTAATAATGGGGATTTGCCCCAGCAATTAGGGCAGTTGCAGCAGAAAAAATGCGCTCACTTTGCTTGTTTGAGTTTGCATAATTTGGCTTGGCCTCTGAAATCGGCAGTGTTTTTGAGGAATGATTCTCTGAGTTTGGAGGAAATTTTTAATCTGGATTGTAGAGAATATTTTTTAGTTACTTTATCGGGTTGCGAAATTGCTGCTGGCGGAGTTAGCGGTGCTGGAGGAGATTTTGTGGGTTTGTCGGCGGGTTTGTTGTATGCTGGCACGTCTAGTGTGGTTAGCAGTCTTTGGAAGGTGAACGATGTTTCTACGCTGCTGCTGACGAGCAAGTTTTATGAAAATCTGGGACGGTTTTCTGCGTTGCAGGTGGGAGATGTGGCGATCGCGCTGGGGGACGCTCAAAGGTGGCTGCGGGATTTGACTGGCGAGGAATTGGAGGTGTTGTTGGCGGATTTTCAACCTCAAATTTCGCAAATGTTCGATCGGCTTTCTCAAAGTTCTCGCCTGATTGCGGAGGCTTCTTTGCAGCAAATCCGCAACCGCAAACCCTATCCTTTTGCCAATCCTTATTATTGGGCGGTTTTTACTGCGACTGGGGTTTAGTGATTAGTCATTAGTCATTAGTCATCAGTTATTAGTCATTTAAAAACCCGACACTGACAACTGATTTAAAATTGTCGGTGTCGGGTACAATTCAACAACTTATATCTAGTCCTCTAAATTAACCATAATTCTTGTAGGGGCGGGTTCACCAATATCTATAATATAAGCCAGAGACTTAGTAAACCCGCCCCGACCCTCAGATTGCGGTCAATCGATCGGACATGATATTACCAGCAAAAATTCAGGATTTTTTGCCTAAAATTTGTTCTTTCAAGGCTTGAATTTCTTGAGCTAACTGTTGTCGGTTGGACGATCGCAGCAAATAGCGGTAGACAAACCACACGGTGTATCCGATACCAATTAGCTCAAATGTGGGTGCTAGCAGGGGGATGTCGTTGAGTTCGTCTACTATGCCCAAAAGCACTTTCAAAGAGATAATCGAGGCTAAAATTACACCTACAACAGTCAGGGGACTTTTGTACTGTTCGTAAAAGCTGCCGATGTAAGCGGGAAACTCGGACAAAATTGCGATAATTTGTTCTTTGATCTGCTGGGTCTGACTTGGCGGTTCGTCGGTAATTATGACTTTTGTTGTACCGATCGAACTGTCTGCTTCATTTCCGGCAGGAATGTCGGTGATGATAACGGTTGTTTCTGGTTCGTTTGATGAAGTCATTTCTCCACTCGCAATAGTTTTTTGCTGGTTGGCGGCAGGTATTTCTACTGCTGCTGCGGCTGTTTCAACTGCCGAAATATCGACTGCTGAAACCTCGGTGCCGACTGTTTCCACAGGCGATATTTCGACTGCTGCGACCTCCGTTCCGGGTGTTTCGGTAGCCGATATTTCGACTGTTTCCACAGGCGATGTTTCGACTGCTGTCACCTCGGTCGCTGCTGTTTCAACAATCGGTGTTTCCACTGCTGGCTGTTCTGTAGCAGGAGTTTCGGCGACTGTTTCTGCCTTTAGTTGTTCTGGGGTAGAAGTTTCGGCCGCGACACCAACAGCCGGCAAATTCAAGCTACTAATGGCATCAAGCAAACGGGTTTTAGCCGTTCCTCGCTGGTGAAGGATTACCCAAGATTCTATCAGGTCGGGGCCGTGCATTGCACCTGTCAGAGCGGCTCTGAGCGATCGCATAATTAGCCCTTTGTTAAGATTTTTCTCTTTACTGAGCTTTTTAGTGATTTTCTGAGCTTCCGCTGATGTCAGGGACGAATGACTTTCCATCGCTTCTACAACTGCTTGTAAAGCCTGTGCAGCCCCTGTTTGCTGCAACTGTGCGAGTGCTTCTTCTTCGTATTCCACCGTGGTGGAGAAGAATACCTTACACATATCCACAGCATCGGTTAAGCGAACGAGACTCGGGCCGATTAAAGCAGCTATTTGTTCGAGCCAGGGGCGGTCTGCCTCCAAATCAAACTCGTAACCGCCTTTCTGCCACCAATAAGGTATCAGCAAATCTGTCAATTGCGGCACAGGCATTTTGTGCAGGTATTGACTGTTAAGCCAATTGAGTTTATCCCAATCAAATTTTGCACCGGCTTTGTTCACTCGATCGAATGTAAATACTGCTGCAGCTTCGGAGAGTGTAAATATTTCTTGCTTTGAGTCCGGCGGAGTCCAGCCCAGCAAAGTCATGTAATTAACTAAAGCTTCGGGGACGTAACCCATATCTTTGAAGTCAGAAATCGAGGTTACGCCGTCGCGTTTAGAAAGCTTTTGCCCGTGCGAGTTTAAAATCAGCGGCGTGTGGGCAAATTCTGGGATTGTCGCGCCCAAAGCTTCGTACAGCAATATTTGTTTCGGAGTATTGCCGATGTGATCTTCGCCGCGGATGACGTGGGTGATGCCCATGTCGATGTCATCTGCGACTACGGCGAGGTTGTAGAGGGGTTGGCCGATGACGCCGCCGCTGGATGCACGGGCAATTACCATATCGCCGCCGAGGTCGCTACCTTTCCAGGTTACAGTTCCGCGTACCGTGTCGTTCCACGCGATCGTGCGATCGTCCTCGATGATAAACCGAATCACGGCTTGCCGCCCTTCGGCTTCAAAAGCTTCTCGCTGTTCGGGAGTCAGGTTGCGGTGGCGGTTGTCGTAGCGGGGGGCCTGTTTGTTGGCTTTTTGTTCTTCCCGCATTTGGTCTAGTTCTTCCGGCGTGGTGTAGCAGCGGTAAGCGAGTCCTTTGTCGAGAAGGGTTTGGACTGTTTGGCGGTAGGTTTCCAGACGCTGCGACTGAAAACTCGGGCCTTCGTCCCAGTTCAGACCCAGCCAGGTGAGTCCTTCGAGGATGTTATCGGTGTATTCGCTTTTAGAACGTTCTACGTCTGTGTCTTCTACCCGCAGGATGAATGTGCCGCCTTGGTTGCGGGCAAACAGCCAGTTGAATACGGCGGTTCTGGCGGTACCGATGTGTAGGTTTCCGGTGGGACTGGGGGCTAGACGGACTCTGACATTCATGTAGATTTTTGCTTTTAGATTGGGCGATTTGCTGGTTGGGGGAATAGCTGATGTTTAAGACTTCAAATTTTATTATATTTTGTTGCCGGCTTAATAGTTGTGCTTGGCAGGTATTTTGCCTCGAGTTGCTTGATAATAGACGATCGGGCGATCGGGCGAAAGTCTCCGGCAAGGCAGCAAAGGGCATCTTGATGATATTAGCATTGCGGGCGGCCCAGACTGGATTCACCTTTGGGACTATTTTCAAAGCACAAATAACTGTCGTAGGGCTACCAAATAATTCTTGTAAAATGTTTGTGTGCGATCGACGACATTCAAATATATTTCCCTATGTCTGCTGCTAAAACTGAGTTTTCCGAATCTGTTGCGCCCTCAGCCAAGTCTTTTGCGCCTGCTTGGCAGATTGAGTTACTGTACGACGGTGAATGTCCTCTGTGCGTGCGGGAGGTTAATTTCTTGAAAAAACAGGACGCGGGGCGAGGTTTAGTGTCGTTTGTGGATATCGCGGATGATAGCTACAACCCCCAGGCCCACGGCGGAATCGACTACGAAACGGCGATGGGTCGGATTCACGCGGTGTTACCCGACGGTACGACGGTTAAAAATGTGGAGGTTTTTCGCCGCACTTACGAGGTTTTAGGTATGGGATGGATTTATGCAATTACTAAGTTACCGGTTTTTGGGGCGATCGCCAATTGGCTGTACGGAATTTGGGCCGACTGGCGGCTGAAGCTGACGGGAAGGCCGGATTTAGCAACTATTATGAGCTCGCGAACTCAGAGGATCCAGTGCCAAAGTCAGGGCCGCTGCCAACCCAACTCAAAATGAGTCATATTTAATAAGTTCGATCGGTCTATCAGAAGATGCCAGCAGAAACAGACTGCAACTAACATTAAAGATGGACTACTATTAAAGGTCAAAAAAAATGCAAGATGCAGGCTATACAGTCTTCATGGGCTTCGGTGGTCTCTGGATACTTATGGGAATTGCCGCTGTAATTTTCCTGTTAAAATCCGACGGTCAAAAACTTAGGTTTGGCAAATGGGGACTGCTAGTTGCTATTCCGATTCTCGTCCCCATCGTCCTGGTTTTGACATATCAGATCGCCCGACCCTTTATTTCCTCGCACCTTTGAGCGCTGCTGGGAGTCGATCGTAACTGCAAGCAGGAGTTTTTTTGCCAGCCTTTTCGGGTAAACTGTACCGCGTAGTAGTTAGTTTACCTAAAACACTTTCTCCATCGAATGCCTAAGCCAAGTCAGCCGACAACCAAAGCTCCGACTGTACTCGATCTCTTCTGCGGTGCAGGTGGGATGAGTTTAGGTTTTCAAAATGCCGGCTGTGAGATTCTAGGGGGTATTGATAAAAATCCCCATGCCATCAGAACTCATCATAGAAACTTCCCTAACTGCCAGCTCAAGCTTGATGCCAAACCGATCGAATCCATTACGGATTTAAGTGAACTTGGTCTACAGCCGGGACAAGTTGATATTTTAATTGGCGGCCCGCCGTGCCAAGTATTTTCAGTAGTTGGCAAAGGCAAAATGAGGTCTTTAGGCAAGGATCTTGAAATCGATATGAGAAATTTTTTATACGAACACTTTATTCGATTCCTTGAATATTATAAACCGTATTTTTTTGTAATTGAAAATGTTAATTATCTCCGCAACCACTGGATATTCCCTATTTTGATAGGAGATTTGGAAAAAGGACTGCACAAAAAAGACTGCGATTATCCAGGCTATGATATTAGCTCAAAAATCTTAGTAGCTTCAGATTACGGCGTTCCTCAAATCAGAAAACGCCTGTTTATCGTCGGCAGGCGCAAGGATTTACATCTAGATTTTGAGTTTCCAGAAGTGAATACAGCTTCTCCTGTTTCTGTGGGAGAAGCAATTGAAGATTTACCAGAATTAAAGCCTAAAACTCTGTCTTTGAAAAGGAAAAACACGGCATCAAAGCAACCTGACTCTGCCACACATTACAAGTGTTGCGCGGAATCTGAGTATCAAAAGCGGATGAGAAGCCAAGCTTCCGAAACAGTAATGAATCATCTTTGTCGCGCTCACAATGACAAAGATTTGTATATATTTAGCATCATGCCTCAAGGAGGAAAATATAAAAATATACCTGACGAGCTTAAACGCTATAGCGATAAGATTTTTGAGGATAAGTACAGACGATTGGAATCGCATAAACCTTCATGGACGCTAACAGCACATATGCAGAAAGACTGTTTAGCCTATATTCATCCAACTCAGACTAGAAGTATTTCTGTGAGAGAGGCTGCAAGACTGCAAAGTTTCCCCGATCATTTTGTATTTGACGCACCTATGACTAGAATGTTTGAGTTAGTTGGTAATTCTGTGCCGCCTCTTTTAGCTGAGGCTATCGCCAAACCAATTGTCGAGCAAGTACAAGCTTACCATGCAAGTTTTTAGCTCAATTATTCCTACCATTTATAGGCGAAACAGATGCGAAATTAAGCAGGCTGTCAAAGCACTTAGAGATAGTGCTAACCTCGGCATCGCGGAGAACAATACCCAATTCGTAATTTTGTTTCATGCCCCGCATACTTAAATTAGCAGAACCAATCAGAGCAACTGAGCGATCGACTACAATTAGTTTTGAGTGCAATTCCTCAACCGAGTCATTAAAGTTATAAACTTGACAATAAGGATAAATTTTCACTAAATTGAAAAAATATTTTTGAATGTCTTGAGGCTGCTGTTGAAAGCGATTAATAATTACTTCAAACTTGATGCCGCGCTTCAGGCAATCTTCAAACTCTGCAAGGATTTCGTCAGCACCACCGGTTACAGAATACGCACACAGTAAAACCTCGCTTTCTGCATTTCTCAACATATCTGTCAAGGCCGATCGAACCGAGCGGACACCGCTCCCCATCCAAGTCAGTCCAGTAACTACTGTTTGAGCTTTCACGGTAAATTGTCCAGTAACAATCGCCTGTCGAGTAAAGTATTCCTGTGCTCGCAGGAAGTTTCAGAAATTAACTGGCAAGCATAGCAAGCAGCACCGTTTACCTTGTCTTCTCCAAATTTTTCCTCAATGCAAATGGGGTCATTGGAACAAGCATCTACATTGCGAAGAGCAGATTTAAGGATGCGATCAAAATGGGGAACTAATCCAATTAATCCTCCCAGGGTACCGTCGCCACCCGACTGTGCTGTGTAAAGCAGCAATCCTCCTGATGTTTTATTGTTAGTTGTGCAAGTATAAACTCGTT
This sequence comes from Microcoleus sp. F8-C3, assembly GCA_036704825.1. Classification (GTDB taxonomy): domain Bacteria; phylum Cyanobacteriota; class Cyanobacteriia; order Cyanobacteriales; family Microcoleaceae; genus Microcoleus. The sequence continues at coordinate 64,152 of JAUBSN010000016.1, forward strand.
CTCGGATGGCCGCTGAAGAGTAGCCAGAATCAACTGAAAGTGCTGTGATTAAACGGTGAGATAGTGTGTGCCACCAGATAAACACAGGATGTAAATATTCCTCTGTAGTTCCTGGCATAGCCCTTATTTTTCGGTATGGTTCGGGTGAATTATAGGCAGCTAGCCAGCGCTGGTATGCTTCTCCCTGTAAAGGAAAGTGTTCGGGAATTCCTTTAGGTTCTTCATCAGATATAAAATCAATAAAAATCCCTTCGCCAAATAACTCAACCCCTGGATGCCAAGCAATACTCTCATTAGGTGGCAGGTACTCAACCGGGACAATTTTAGGCTGATTCTCTTCGTTATCTGTATCAATAGGTCGCGTGTAGCCAATTTGTACCATCACCACTCGCAACCTACTAAGGGGTGTTACCCTTAAAGTTCGACCTGAATCTAAATTGAAGTTTCTAACATTTTCTATATAGACTTCAAATTGATTCGGGCCTCCTGGTTTATCAGCTCTCTGAGGGGGCGCACCATAACAAGCAGCGTTCCGCAAGCTGATAAATTCATCCTGTCTGAGTGTCGCTTCTGTCAAATCTTTAGGATTGTGTATTTCACCTAAAATGTCGGAGATAGCCCCAAGAATCTCAGCTTCATCATACTGCTTGATAGTTGCAGCAATTGTCGGGTCAAGTCGCTGTCCTTTGACTAAGTTATCCAAAAGCTGAACTAGCATATTTTTTGAGTTTACAGGCACAGCAACAAGAACATCTAAAACAGCGCGACTCTGAAGCAAGCGGTGTAAAGCGGTGTCAAGAGGAGGAATTGTGAGTGCCGATCGAATTTCAGAAACTCGCAAGTTAGCAGCACCGCGTTGAATTATTTTAGCTGGTTTTGCACAGGCTCCTTCTTCTGAACCTCGTTCTAGAAATTTACCTCTACATGGAAATCTTCTAGAGTAAGCACTTCCAAAATTTTCCCTAGCATCACAATTTGGACAAGTAATCTGAATGTTTCCAATGGCACCTCCACCGCCTTCCCATTTGTAGAAGTTTGAACCCAAACATTTACCTCTGTGTCTCATGAGCGAACCCCAAGGAACTTCATCTAGATGGCCGTGAGAGCAAGCCAAAACAAAACGCACAGCTTCTTCGCGAGATTTAGCCCATACTTCTCCCCAATTATTGCTCGGACGCTGTTGGTGACAGTTGGGACAGCCAATTAAAGACTGAGGTTCGTATCTGTAGAGAATGCCGTGAGTAGGGCACAGCGACCACCTCGGAAAATAGTAGGCATTATATACCAGCCGATTTTCTTTGCATCCTAATTCAGCATTAGAGGGAATCCGAAAGATTTTTTTGTTATTGAGTAGAGTTTGTGAAAGTCGCAAATCTCGAATTTCATAAGCATCAGGATGGATATTATCAAATAGCCCGGAGTGGCTGGGAGCAGCGATAACAAGCGGGCCATCTGGCGTTTCCAGAATGCTGCTCGGCCCAAAAGTTGTAATGTACTGTGAAGGCCGCAGAGATTGACCTTTAGCTGCCATAAATTAACCTCGTTGATTTTTTGGGTTGGGCTGATTGGAGCGAATACTGCCAAAGCGTGTCATTCCTTCTACTTCACGCAATGACTGGGGAGCATTCCGATAGACGACTGTAAAGTTTCGTTCTTGGTGTTGTTCGTCTCCCAAGACAACCGGCAAAGTTGGGTCTTTATCGATCGCAGGCTCTTGATAAACAAGATTGTTCTCATTTTCTGCGACAGTTTGCCAGCGATCGAACCCTCCTCGCACTTCGCGGTCAACTTGGTCTTCTGGCGGACGGCGGATCGGCAGTTGAATTTGCGATCGCCTGTTAATTACTTGATTAATCCTCTGTAACTCTGTCGCTGAGTTGCGGTTATTTTGCATGACAGAAGCATTGGTTTTTGCCGCCCATTCTGGTGCAACTAATTCTCCCTGAATTTCTCTCGCTTGTCGCAGCAATGCGACTGCTACCGGCCCCATGCCTCGCTCTCTAGCCCTAGCAGCGAATGGTGTTACTGTAATTGGCTCAACATATCTATAAATTGCCCTGTGATACCCGGTAAAAAACTCGTAGTGGTCTAAGTCTCTCGGACGGCTAGCCCTAAAGAAAGTAATGACTAACCCTCCTTGAGAACGACCCACGCGACCCGTAGCTTGAATATAGGATGAAGTTGTTTTGGGTTGACCGTTGACTATCATTAAACCCAGGCGATCGATATCAACACCTGTCCCAAACATTGATGTACTTAAAACAATATCTTTAGCTTCTGGCAATTCTTGTCCAAGGCTAGTTAATAACCCCGGCAATTCAGTAGAATCCTTACGGCTAGAGAGCTCGACTTCTTCACCTAATTCTCGTTCAGTAACTTCTCTACTACTTGCCACATACCTCAGTCTTTCAGGAATATCTTGACGGTAAAGGGTCAAAGCTCCTGCTAACTCTCTAATCGCATTGAAATAACCTACCAGCGTCCAAAAAGGATCGCAATCTGTATCATTATATGCAGCTTGTCTCAGTTCCCAAATACTTTGGAGCATTGATGAATAAAGCCGAACGATCGGAGTTTGAGCACCTTTGCCGGGAGCACAAACTCCAACATAAAGGCGACCGCTAGGATGTCGAGAGTTTGCGTCAGTATCTATCGGGTGAACATTCGCTGGCGTTCTGGCAAAAAAGCTATCTGCGGCTGACAAGCTAAGAGGTGGAAATTGAAAAACCCTGCGATCGAACAGGCATTGTATTTGCGATTCAGACTGCCGTACTGTTGCAGTAGAGGCAATATATTTCGGGCTGACAATTTGACCGCCACACATTTGTTCGCATAAAGTATCGACTGCTGTTTCGTAAAGCCCTACCATGCTGCCTAGTGGCCCTTCAATCAAATGCAGCTCATCTTGAAGAATTAAATCTGGCGGTGCGAGGTAATTTACACTTTTAATATGCGTTCGTGGTGACGGATCGCCAGTCCCCCCATTATCGCGGTAATAGCCTGTTCTGCTGTGATAATGATTAATGTTGCCAAAAAGCGCTCCGGCTCTTGGCTCAAATGCTAAACGGGCAAATTTATCAACTGTCGCAACCAGCAAAGAAGGAATTCGAGAATAAATTTGGTCGTCCGCTGTAAAAGCTGAAATTGGTATTTTTAAAGAGTAAAAATTTTGTGAAAAAGCGTCTATTGGTTTTTCCCCAACAAAATTATTAGGAGCATCTAGCAGAACTCCTCTATATTGACTGTTAAATTCCAGGGGAACTTTCTCATTCCATTTTTTGTCATTGTTTAATTCGCACTTGGGGTTAGGACAGTAAATTTCAAAATTCTCGATATTTTCAGCACCTTTCCTTCCTGTATAGACTTTCTTAAAATATCCCGATCTGCTGATTCTAAAAGCAACTAATTCAGCACCGAACAAGTGAGGCTTTACCTGATTTATCCACCAATCATCTAATTTTCCTGAAAATACTCTAGCACTTGCTTTTAAGTTAAAACTAATTGAAAGTGTGAAGTAACCTTCAGCGGTGCTGTTGTTAGAAACAGAAAAAATAGGAATCTCTGTCATCTCTTCTAAGGGGCCCACTTGTGGAGAAAGCAATTCGGGATTGACATCACCTTTCATTACCAAATGAATAGTATGTCCTTCTGGCTTTGTACCCAAACCATCTTTCGGAACAGCCAGAATTGAGCCGCAACAAGGACAGTTAAGAATCTGAGCGGGTTCTCCGTCTGCTTTTTGACCTTTTAAGGCATCAATAGCACCAGTAATTCTGAGAGGTGGCACTCCCTTTAAACTATTAGGCGTAACACTTCCACCAACCCACAATCCCGCCGAAAAGCGAGTAGTTCCCCAAATATTACTATCTTTCCAACTGCAATTTTTAGGTCGCCAGCCGACAGGACGACCTTTCCCTAAATTTTCAACTCGCAATACTTCACAAGCAACAATTAAACCCAAAGCTCGACGAAACTGTTGAATAGTTAGGAGTCGGAGAGTATATCGGGAGATGACGCTAACACCGTGTCCAGTACGATCGCCATTAGTATCTTTCTCAGACCTCAATCTCCTCAATCCCATCGTAAAAGCAGCTAAACCCAAATAAGCCTCAGTCTTGCCGCCGCCAGTAGCAAAAGCTAGTAAATCGCAAGTTCTGCGATCGGGATGCAGGGGGTTAGCAATTGCTGGAATATTCATCAAGACAAATGCAAGTTGAAACGGCCGCCACCTGAAATCCCCTCCTCTTCCCTTCCAAGATGCCTGCAAATCGATCGCTTTATTAGCCAAGCAGAAAGCCAGTCTAACTTCCTCATTTCCAACAATCAAATCAATGGCTTCTTGCATTCGCTGCCGCGCGCGATCGCAACTTTCTAAGTGTCTGTTACCAGCTCTCAGATATTTACCATCTAACTCATTAACTCTAGCTTGTTGTTGACTTATCCAGACTCCATACCCATCTACAAGAGGTTGAAGAGCCTCGCGCATTGCAGTATGATTCCAAGTTTCTGCGAGTTGTGCCGTGCTGAGTTCTGGTGTCTGTCCTGTTAATTCTAAATTCCAGTCAATTTCAGGAGATTGGATGGGGTAGCAAGGGACATATTCTGTTCGACAGTCAGGCTTTACAAACTTTTGCCCTTGCTGTTTTCCATATTGAGAATCGACAACTTCCGCGTCAATCCACCGCAAGAGATTTTCTCCCTGACAAGGACGTTCTGGGTCTATTTCTTGCCAGACAGCAGCGCACAAATGACCCCGCGCATAAGCTTGATACTCTCGATAAATTAGTGCTAATGACTCATCTTCTTCTTCAAGACTTCCCGGTTCGGGAACTTCCGAAGCAGGCTCGAAACTATCGAAAGGCAAAAGCTCTGTATTTTCTGCACAAACCACTCGAATTTGAGGCTGAAAAATCATGTCACTTGTCTCAAACCGTCGCTTTCCCGATTCTTCCATCGGGTCGATCAGACAAGTCTCATTGACTAAGTAAATCGATACTTTGTAAGTATTTTCACCCCGCTGTACGCTGCGAAGACTAATTCTAACCGCGTCTATTTCTGGTATTGGTGAAGGTTCTGCAACAGGAATTGGTTCTAGTGTGAGGTAGCAGTTGGGAATTCGCCTGAAGACTTGCTTGCCTCGCGGATCTTTCTCATCTTTATATCGCGCCCAAGTTGCACAAAAAACTATCTGCGGCTGATGTTCATCAGTAGCCCGAACAATAAAAGAAAGCCCCATAGAACGGGGTAGAGATTTTGGGTCTAGAACTGGGGCCGAGGTTGCAACTGGTACTTCTTCCTCCGAGTCGTCATCGGCATATTCGTCTATCCCAGTCCCTAAAGTTTCAGCTTCGCCCTCAATTTCTCTGGCATCTTCATCGCTGGCATCTCTGGGGATCAGGACACCCGTGATGAATTCGTTGCGGGGTTCTTGATTGCTTGGCAGAATCTCGTAACAACACTGTCTGGGGCCAAGAATTTCTTGTCTGAGGCTCAGTAGCAGTTCTGTGCGTGCTGACACAATTTACCTTCTGATGTTGATCTAGGCTTTGTGAAATAAACGCTTGTACTGTGAAAACTCAGTACAAGCGTTTATTTTTCAGCATATCGCTTTTTTCAGCAATCTGAACATTTTCTATTTTGAACGGGACAGACGGGGCTCGAACCCGCAACTTCCGCCGTGACAGTCCGGTTGTAGTGACAAAAATATAATAACAGTATTTCTTACAAAATTGTCAAGCAAATTTTGCCCGATCAAATAAAATGTTGTATTATTAATTTCGTAGTATTTAGGCTTCGATATCAGAAATCTAAATACGTCCCGCTCTCACTGCCTCCTCTCTTTCCCATTCCTTTTTCCGCTTATGCCATTCCGTTACTACCTCTAGCGCTTCAGCTTCCAATTCTTTTTCTAGAGCTTTCCAGTCGATGCCATCTTTGCAAGGGCGTTTAAGATAAAATTCCTCAAATTGCTCCTTGAGCTGTTCGGCATCCATCTCTGATGGGTATATCAAAATCATCAGGATTGAATCGCCCCCTTAGACAGCTATTTATCTCGTGCTTTAGGTCATTCACAAACCGCTCCAGCTCGTTCATCTTTCTCCCTCCAATTAGTCATCAATCATCATTTTTGCCATTCTGCCAGCAATTCTTTCGTGCCGTGGCTGCCACCAGGTTAAATGCCAAGCTTTACTTTTTGAGTCTATGTTGCAGAAAGCTGGGATTCCAGTCTCAATGTCTATAAATCTCCGCTTACCTGTACCGTATCCGTCTGGCCAGATTTTCAAATGGTACCAGTTACCACATCGGTCAAGTTTAATTTTGTTCATAAGTTTAATCTTCATCACTGTCTATTTCGTCATTGTCGGGGTCATCTTCGTCATAACCCCAACAATGCTCACAGTCAATATTATCACCTCGTCTCACAAACTCGGCAAAAATGGCATCGCAAATGGGGGCAGGTATGAGGTTGGGAACGAACAGCAACAACTTACTGAACATCGTTCTTGTCCTCTACCCTTATTAATTAATTGAGTTACTAATTCCCTGAAACACTTCACGAGCTAAATCATAATTAGGATTGTTACCCGACCTTACTATTCCGAATACTTCTTGAATGGTTTTTGTCTGCCCCCAACCTGCACGAATACAAGCCACAATTACGCCGCGCACTAGAGGAGTGATATTGGCTGGATTTGCCATTTTCCAGCCTTGAGGAATGGGATGGTGCGGTTGGTGCGAATCGCTAAAAGCCTTGTCCAGTAATGGTGTGAGCGATGGTGCGGTGCCGGTGCTGTCGGGTGCGGTTGTTGGTGCGGTTGGTGCGTCGGAAACCTCATCAACCGATGCTTTATTTACCTCAATTTTAGGCATTAGACCTAACGCTGGATTACCAATGGTAGATAAAATGATTGGCGTTTGTTCGGTCATCGAATCAGGGATTAGCAAGCTCAAATCTGCCGACAATAAATCTCTATGAGCCTTGTTAGCAATCACATTTGAATTGTTTAGCATCTGCTCAATTACGCCGTAGGAACCTTGCTCTTCACCGTTGGCTGTAGTGCGGACTAAGCCTTGAGCTAACAGTGCCAGATTAAGCCGAATATTAGAATCTACAACACCGCTAGAGGCAATATTGAAAGAGTGAGTGCAAATGAAGTAACCGACGTTATATTGTCCGCCAACAGTGGCGATTGTTCCTAACTTAGTCGCGATGTTTTCCCAGATGGCAGTATTCTTTTTCTGTGACAAACATTGATGAGTCGCGAACCAATCCTCAAGTATTAATTTGATTGGGCGATCGCGATAGGTTTCTTCTGTCGCCGGCTTTGACTTCCTCTGCTGTAATTTTTCGTAAACCTCATCCAAAAACTGCATTGACCGCTCAATATCTAACGGATCAAACACCGTTAGTCTGTTGCTTGCAACACCCGGAAATTGTTCATACTTTTGACCAATGACATAAATATCAGCCTGCGGGAATCGGAAGGTCAAATCATCCAGCCATTTGTGCAGGGTGTGGGTTTTCCCGCACCGAGTTGGGGCTGCCAGGAAAATTGAGGTATTGATGCCCGCGAGGGAGTTTAAGATTTTGGTGGCTGTTTTTCGAGCGAGCTTGAGATTAAAATCTGCTGATTCAATAGCTGGCGAAGCTGGCGATGGATCTACTTTGTCGCCGGGATTAGCCACGCTATCGAGCGTAGTTGTGCCCGTTAGCTGTGCCTGTTGCTGGCGCGGGTCAATTCCAAGCGATTCGCAGTAAGCAGTCTCAATTTCCCCTTGGAACGCCACATCGTCAGCCTCTAGCAAAGTTTTGTACTGTTGCTGAGTTTTCGCCATCTGGTACGCAGCTTCAGCAGCAAAATCGAATTCTTGAGCCTTCCGCTGATAACCTTTAATCCGCCGTCTCATAGGCTCCTGTTCGCCTTCTTTACGGGCGATTAGCATTGTTACTACAAAGCCACCAGTTGCCAGCAAACTAAGCAAGATTTTAATCCCACCATACCCGCGCTCAATGCTTCTGAATTCAGCTTTAGCAGGTACTAGCCAAGCTGGCTGGGATTCTATGCGGTTGCCGACTCTGTACTCGATCCTGTCGTTAAATGGCAGTGCAGTTGCCCCGACAATACCCGCGACACTTAAACTTAAAAGCCCTGCGACAATGGGCTGATTCTTATTGATTAACATTGCTTAACTTACTCCAAATTTGTGTTCCGACAAAACCCAAGGTGACGACTGTTACAACAAGGCTAAAAATCAGCAGTTGAGAATTGGCAATTATCCACGCTTGCCACGCATCCCAGTTCCCCGCAATCAAGGCAGTCGCGACGGCAATTAGGATTAGTTGCGATCGAAGTTTGGCAGTGCCTTCAGAGGCTAAGGTGAACACTGCCAAGCCCAATCCAGCAGCCGGGATAAGGATTACAGCACTGGGTATTAATACCGGAACCGCCCGCACAATAAGGGATGCAGACAAACCAGCGCCGAAGTAGGAGCCAAATTCGCCCCAGTTTCCTGTCAAGTTCCAAAACCGCTCGATGTTGGTTACTTCGGGAGTTTTTGATTGCTGTTGTTGCTCAAACTGTTGAGGAGTTTCTGAGGTCAAATAATCAAATTCTGAAGCGTCAAATCCGGAGACATTCATGAGAAAAAGGCGGGCATTTACCCGCCCAATGAACTACTATTTGCGTCCTGAAAAGAAGTCAAACAAGCCACCTAAAAATCTTTTGCCATCGCTACCAACACTCAGACTACTATTACCACCCGAACTGCCTGGTACAGCGGGTATGGGGTCAAAATCCTTGGCATTAATGTAGTTGTTGAATGCCGACCGCTTCGCCTGCATTGCGATTGCTTGTTGAGGGCTGGCTTGGATTGCTCTTAAGGACTGTTGGAACCCGTTCTGTTGAATCTGGCCTTTTGCCTGGTGATTGGCTTTGATGAGCAGCAATCGCTGGCGAAAATCCATGTTTTGCAGAGTTTGGGTTGATGCTCCTTGCACCTTAATTAAGCCCAGCTCGTGCTGCAATTGCTGACTTAAATTAACAATGTGCTGGTCATGTTTTGCCCCCGCTACAATTGCCTGAGAAACGTATTTATCAATCTGTGCTTTGTCGGTTAAGCCAGCTTCGATTGCCTCAAGGGTTAAGCGTTCAAGCTCAACTTTGTTGGCTCTGATTTTGGCATCGTGGCGGTTATAAGCGGTTCTTAGCTGTTTCTGAATGCCCAGTATTTTCGCGGTTCTGGCAGCTTCATGAACCATCTCAGGGGTGAGAGTGCCAGAGTGATATCCGAATTCTCTCGCTACGTGTGCAGCGCCGGGTGTTTGCGCGACTCTGAATTGCATTACAATCTCCTTAGAAAGATTCCCCTAGCGCGAGCCAGGGGAGGATTACACGGCCAATCATTAATCGGTTTAAAGTTTTGTCGAGATTTTTGTCATCATCATCAGTCATTTCTTAATCCCTCAAACTGTTAATTCGACCAATCACTTCAATGCTTTTCGCGTCCGCTACGCCTTCGTCCCTCAGTTGTAATGCAGCAGCCTGTAATGCTTCCTGTGACTTGCTTGCAACAACATTAAATGTTCTAGTTGAGTTGCATTCCCGCTGCACTTTTACTTTATAAAAAGCCATAATTACGACTCCTGGAGCTTCTTGATGCCGGCGGCGACTTCCTCTGTAAAGCCAAGCTGCACCTCTGCGGCTGCCTGCTTTCCGAGAGCCCGCCCCAATTCCCTGTAATTGCTTAGTAACCCAGTTTTTAAAGCAGAAATTTGAGTCAGATTGGTGTCAGCAGCAGTGGCTGCTGTAGATGCTATCTGGTTGTGCTGATCGACAAAGACGATCGCCGTTGACGGAGACAAAGGCACGGCAGACATTTTATCGACCAACTTGCGAAGCTCGGCGAACTTTTGAGAATTCAACAGTTCGATCGCATCCACGGCTACTTGAGAATACTGTGTGGCACGAGCACCCCCACGACGCAAAACTTTGATATCTAGGGAGTAGAGGCTTGTTAACTTAGCAATCGCCCTCTGTAGGGTCGGCTTATTCAAATTTAGAAGGCGTTGGACTTGCGATGCTGAGTACCAACGGTCAATCGATTCTGGCTCGGTACAATCGATTTGTTCAGATTCAACATCAATAACACACTCGGTTTCAGGTTCCATTCACGTCTCTCGCTAAGTTAAATCGACTCAAATCGATTCAGAATCGATTTGAGTCGATACATCAACAATAATAGGCAATAGAATATAGAGGTACTAGGCATTGCCCAATAATTAGGCACTGCCCAAAATAGGTGCAATTTGATTTAAATTCACACAAAAAAGCCCTTCCCTATCAAGGAGAGGGTTGCGACTATTTGGCTAGGTAAACTATTTGAATTAATCGTCATCCGTCCAGCAATTCCAGTGTCCTTTTTTAAGGTGTGGTTCATCACCGGGGAGAGCTAGTCCGAGAATATCCAGTCTGTCCATCCGTCGCCAATCTTCAGGGCTAATGGTAGCTGCATAAGCGTCGTAAAACAAGCGACGCTTTTCGGTAATACTTAGCGGCAGCTCTCCAAAGGCATCTCGAAAGAAATCCATCAGGGCCATCTTGGTTAAAGCCAACTGAAGAGCTAAAGCAGCTTTTTTCTTTTGTTGGACACCATAAACAATACAAATATTGAAAGAGTCCAAACTGATAGTACCGACAGTTGTTGTACCACCTTGAGGACGCTCTACCGTTGCTTCACCCGTGTAAGCGTCGAAACCATACCCCTGTAAGAGTTTCAGGGTTCTCCCTTCGTTTGTGGTAAGCGTCCGATAAAGCCAGTTTGGAGCAAAACCCAAGACTCTGCTGGTACCCTCTAACCCCACTCGAAACTCACCGCTAGGCATTCTGTAACCATCTACTTCTAGTCCGTCAAAAAAACTCACCGTGGCTCTTTCTACTCTAATCGGTTCACTATCGTCAGCATTAGACATTTTGTAAAGTAAAATTAATTTGAATCGACAAGCCAACAATAACGAATAAAAAAACATCTGGGTACTGGTCACAGACTAATTATTGGTCAGTGACCAAAATCGGTGTAAATCGATTTAGATCCACACGAAAAAACCCTCTCCGATTAGGGAAAGGGCTGCAACTATTCAGTTAGGTACTATGCGCGAGTATATCTCACCCAGCAATCTTTCTATATAAGGCTTAGGCTTTCGATATTTAGGATCTGATTCAACCTTCAAGTAACTGTAGAGGGTTTGTACAGGGATGTCAGTTTCTCGTGAAATTTTATAGATTGACCACTGAGTCAGTTGCTTAAAAGTTTTCGGATCGAGATATCGGTGTGATATATTTTGCATATCGCCTACTGGGTTTTACGAAGGTGATCGGCCCCTGACTGTTCTCGCAGTCGAGGGGCATTTTAATTAATACTTGGCAGCGGCAACCGAGAAACCTTCAACGATCGCCACTTGAAGCACTGCCAACAGCTTAAGCCCTTCATTCACTTCCACTTTTGCAGAAGTATAAATAGACGCAGGCAGACTGGGAGGTCTCCCAAAAATCAATGACAAGCTTTCATTGAATTCACATTCGACGCGCAAGCTAAATGAGATTGCTTCGACAAACAAAAGTCTTTCATCCTGGCTGGCACGCTCAAATTCTGAACCATAAACCTGAGCCAAAACGCTGTGAACCGATGGCGGGGTATAATCTTCACCGATGCGTTCGATGCGGATGTCTTCGGTCATGACAATCATATTTAAATTCCTCAAAAAACGAGCGATCGCGCTTGAGGGCAAACGCAATCGCCACAACAAGATAAATGGGGAGAAACACCCGTCTGCCCGGATCGCACACCACTTTTGCCCCTGGCAGGTGCCGCCAGATCGTTAGAAGGGGATGGGGTCAAAATCCGGGTTAAGGGTTATCTCCTCTATTTTCTGATTAAGAGATTTCAGTGAATCCCACTTTTTCCGAAGCTTTTCCACTACCTCTTCCAATTGCCTAACCTCTTCTCTAAGGCTCCTCTGTCGAAGTTCCAGCGCTTGCACATCTTCCCTAATCCCCACTTTTGCACAGACCTGCTGCCGCAAGAGAGCTAGAGACTCGTCGGCATCTTCCCACGGCTCCAAGTCGGCTTCGATATAGCAATACTCGCGATAATCTGTACTTTCAAAGTCATGTACAGAAGCCCGCCCGCAGCCGATTTTTCTGGTTTTCATAAAACTCCCAATTCTTTTTTTTAATGTCGTACCTGTAACCTAAAAACTTAACTTCGGCGAATAACTGGTAAACCCTAATTTGCCCCTTAGTAGGAAACACCTCTAAAGCTCGGAGAATTTTAATCCGAAGCGATGGAGTAACTCGCCGACCGATCGTCACTACGTTAGTTGGTAGTGGCAAGTTATTGGTAGGCGATGGCAGACCTTCTCGATCGGGGTCGTCATCCATGAAAGGTGTGGAACGATAATCGGCGGAGTAAATCAGCCGCAGATATCGTTTGGCAGCGAGGTTTCGGCTGTCCAAGTCGGGATACTCTGGGTCGCTCTCAAAAAAGGAGGGGCATTGAGGGAAATTAGGTCTAGCACTACCCCACATCTTCTTCCTCTAGCGAAATAAAGAAATCTGGCGAGGATTTCACTCGCTTACAAGATTCGCCCAGCCTACTCGGTCGTTTTTCGGCAGTTAAGCGATTTTTTTGAGCATCAATTTCAACAACCCGCCAAACCCCAATTTCTGTACATGGTCGAACGAAGTCCCACAGTTTGTGCGCTTGCATTGGTTCACCTCACTAACAACCACTTACGATCGCCCGTACTCCAGCGATATCCCAAATTCTTGAGATTGTTGTAGAGCACTAACTTATCCAAGCCCCTGCATCCTGGCAGGATGGCAACAGCCTGTTCATATTTCTTGAGTTTGATTGCCATACGGTATACTGAGTAACAAGTGGACAACTGGAAAAGGAAGGGCGATCGCAGGATCTACGTGTGCGATCGCCCGGTTGCTTGGTTAGAGCGTAATCTTGCGGCGTCACCCGCAAGCCTGGAGAGGCAGTGAAGCGAGCCTCAAAATCTAAAATCTAAAACTTGAACTCCCAAAACCAAAAGTGTCCGAAATTTCGGACACTTTTTGCATGGATGGGATTATTTTCGCTCTGGCCAAGTGGAAAATCAGCCGAAGCTAGGTATTTGCGCGGTTTCGCCGAATCGTTTAAATCGCTTAAACTCTAGAAAAATCTAGATTTAACATGCACTTCAAACGACGAATTGAATGGCGTAAATGGTTGGGTGTGGCAGGCTGGATGGCGCTGGGTTACTTCATCGGCCGCCCCGATCAGTTGGAACGGACAGCTCGGAATCTAAATACCTGGGCTGAAAGCCAGCCTCGGTATATAATTCCTGCGACAGTAACGACTATCCATCAACCGGTGTTGATCCAAAGGCAGCCAATTATAGTGGCGGCGCAGCAACCCATTACACAGGTTCAGACTCAAGGCTGGAGCCAGCTTTCAGATCCACAAGCGCGGTTTTCTATTCTGGTTCCTGGTGCCGTTGAGAAAAAAGGAAACTCCCAAGAGCAGACTTTCTCTATAACAACGGCAAATGAGTTTTACGCCATCAACCACGAATCAAACTTTCCCAACTCGGAACTAATCACTGACAAAGGAAAGCAAGTGATACTAGAGAATACTGCTGAAGGGCTTGACCTTCAAAATTTTAGAGTTGTCAGCAAGCGGAATTTTGGGCTGAACGGTTTTCCAGGAGTGGAGATTCACTTGCAGCATAAAAATAGCAATATGCCTCCCACTGTAATGAGGAAGATGATTGTCGGTAATCGCTTCTACTCAATTTGGGCAACAACTCCCTACCCACAGAATGCTCAAACATTCTTCAACTCGTTCCGCTTGCACTAGGCAGTGCTAGACAGTAGCACTAGACAGTGCTAGACGGTAACACTAGACAGTGCTAGACGGTAACACTAGACAGTGCTAGACGGTAACACTAGACAGTGCTAGACGGTAACACTAGAC
>JAUBSN010000016.1:78270-105643 GCA_036704825.1 Microcoleus sp. F8-C3
AGTGCGAATAGGTGTAATATCAGCCTCTCCGATCGGCGTGATCGGAGAGGCTTCACTATTTAGTTTTCAAGGTTCAAGGTTCAGGCAAGAACCGAAGAAGCCTGACACTCGGACTCCTCAGATTCAGAGAAATGTCCCAAATAATCAGGAAGCTGATCTAAGGTTTTCCCAGTCAGTTTGCACAAACGCTTCACTTGGATGACGGTAAGAGCTATTTCACTCAGACCACGTTCACACCGACTCACGGTAGACGTATCTATACCTAACGCAACAGCGAACTGAGCTTGAGTCATATCAAGTTCTTCTCTTATTGCTTTCAGTGGCACAGACATCGCCTCCTCTTTGGCTTGACTTTTACGTTTCCTTATCATAGCATAATAACTAGGCAAATTACCTAGGATTTTTTCCTAGTTTCTTTGCCTAGTTGGTAGAAACAACAAAAAGGCAGACCCGGGATTGGCGTCTAAGGTCTGCCCCTAACTCAAATATAAGTTTCATCTCACGACATCGATCGGACTGAGCGATATAAGTCCTGCGGGCATTCGTTCGCCGAAAAATCCGGAGTTGACACCCTTGTATCTTGAGTCCCCTTAACAAGGGGTAAAGTGTCTGACCCCTTATTTTCCGGGCAACGATGCCAAAAGCCTTTGGGTTGGTTGCCTGTGTAGGCTACAGCCTACATTTAGCTGCCACCACGCCAGAGAATCCGCCACCACCGGGAAGCGGTCGGCGGGATACCCCCTTTCGCCAAGGAGGTGATTGCCATGTAAAAGATTTCGAGCTGATTTTCATTGCATTTGACTAATGGCTTCTGCGATCGCTGCACGGTGGGCGATCGCTTCCTCCCCCTTTTGACCCCAAGACAGATTTTTTTTCAACCCCAGCACAGGAGATGCCTATGCAGTAACAGCCGGATTACACAGCCTTATCTCATGCTTTTACTTCGCTTCGGGCGATCGTCCTCACCCAGCGATCGCCTTCCTAATAACACCCAAACATCCAAACATTCAAACATTCAACATATGCAAACGGAAAGCAACGAACTCGAAGAGCAAATCATTCAAGAGCGAGCCTCACTCAACCACCTGAGAGTTTTACTTAGCGAGATGGACTTCGGCCACAAAATCGCAGTAGCTCAATTTGCTTGCAACCTAATTGGCAGCACACAGCTTCCCCAATTAATAAATCTCAAGCCATTCAGAGAGAAATTTGACGATCAGTGCTTGACAGCAATCAAGTTGATGGGTTCGCTGCCACCAGACACCCTTGCAGAAATTGCGATCGAAATCTTGGAAGGGCCCCAGGACACCAACGAATAACCAATTCCCTCCGCGAACATCCAACTAGAAGGAAAGCCGCTATGGTCATGGCACCCAATAAACCAATATCACCAATTCGCCCTGCCAACATGACGCGGGAGGAAGCTGAAACAATAACCGGACAAATCAAGGAAAACTTCGACAGCTTGGGCAATATGTTGATTGCCGCTCGCGATCGCAAAGCTTACAAAGCACTGGGATATCGGAGCTTTGAATCTTACTGTAAGAGCGAATTTGGCAAATCCAGCAGCACGGCCTACCAGGCGATCGAAGATGCAAAAGTGCGATCGCAGCTAGAAGCCCGCATCTCCGAAAATTATGGCGAAGAAATAACCCTCAAATTCCCTTCATCTCACCTCAGACCATTAAAAGCTGTAGAGAATCTAGACGACAAACTCAGAGTTATTGAATACGCCCAGAAGTTAGCCGCAGGTGAAGGTAAAAAGCCCACGAAACAGCATTTAGAAATAGCAGTATTTGAGATTGCCGGCAAGCGTTCGGAGGACTTTAAAACCGCCATTCAAAAATTGGGTTTCACCAAAGGCGTACAAGTCGAAACAGTATCACCCCTTAAAAAAGACAGAGGCATCGTAACGAGGATTGACAAAGCTGGGTTAATTTACGTAGAGCACCATTACGGAAGCAATAAAGCTATTCCTTACCGCGCGACGGAATTGAGAATTTTAACTAATGAAGAAAAACCCACCAACCCATTAGAAGGAAGCATCGCCAGTAAAGGCGACAGAGTTTGCATTTATGCAGATAGATTACAGGGCAGACAGGGCACAATTTTGACATGGACAGAAGGCAAAACAGCTTTAGTAATGGTTGACGGGGAAAGCAGCCCCACAGTGATTGCTTATGCCGAGATGGAGCTAATCAAGCCGGAGAAAAAGGATACCAACTGGGAAGCGGATTTAAGTTGGGACACCACGGAACAAACCTACTATTACTTCCAAAAAGAAGATTTAATATATTCCAACAAATGGCCCGCCGGATTAACCCTCTCCCCTTACTCCCACGAACTGAATCCGATCGAATTCATGGCGGAGTGGGAGGATAAATTCGCAGGCAGTTTACCAGAAACCTTAGCAAACCCAGCCAATTTAAAGACGATGGTGCTCGCACAGGCGAGCGAACTCCCAGAGGCAGAAGGGAAAGAATTTGTGGCCGATTTAATTACCAGCTTAAATCAATTATTCCCGCAAGCTTCTGAGCCTCCAAAAGCCTTGGGAATAAGTTTTAGCCGCACAATTAACGAGCTTACTTCCGGCAAAAAAACTCAGACACGGCGAGCGTGGCAAGATGACTACGCCAAAAACTTTCTTCGATATTTTGATAAAAATATCGCCATCCCAGCATTAGATAAAGGTCGGCATCGGGGCGGTGGCGAACTGGGATTCATCAAGCTTGTTCAGCGCCCATACCAACAATATTTATCAGAGATGTCAGCCATCGATCTAGAGCAAGAAGGTGGCATGGTTGCGACAGCTCAAGAATTTATAGACACCTATTTTGAGGGGCAAGATAAGCTGGTTTGGGTGTTGCATTTTGAGTTTTTTGCCTCACCCCTCAATGGTTACGCGAAGGAATTAACAACAGAAAATCAGCAACTGCGGGAACGACTAGCAGAAGCAGAAGCCGCTATCGAAGCAACGATAAATACAGCACGTACAGCTTCATCCTTGACTTCTTTGGAAATTATTGATTTCCTGCTAGAAAATACCTCCGACAACCCAGCCCCAGGGGAATCTGCACCGGGAACCGATTTCTTACTAGAAAATATCGCCGAAACTTCAACGCCAGGGGACACCGCAGCGCACACTGACTTCAAAGAAACGGCATCGTCTTCTCAAAGAGAAGAGTATTTCCCAGCAGAGATGGCTGCTCAGATTTTAAAATTTAAAGAAAAATTTGAAACAGAAATCAGCGAAATAGAACATCAACTAAAAACTGGCATTCCCGCCAAAGAAACCGAGAAAAACTTGCTTTCAAAAATAAATAGATTGAAAATCTCCCTAGAAAAGCTAGAGGACGTTCAAAAATTAAGAACAAGGCAATTAGTTCGGCACAAAAAACATCCCGAAGATACCGGAAGAATATCATGGTTCACCTTGTCACAAGGGGGGATGCCTGAAGTGATCGTGCAGTGGACTAGCGAGAATGGTGAAAAAAGCTATATCCCTGAAAAGATCGAAATGCTATCAGTTGTGGCGGATTAGCGATGCAGATCCAATCGCTACCGACACTCCTAGAAATTCCTGATTCTTGGCCGACAGTGCCAGTATGGTACAAGCAACCATACGATAAGGATTGGGTAAATCGGCATTACGATCCCCTGGAAATCCTCAGAGAATTGGAGAGCGACAAGGCAACAGGTTTGGGATTAAAACTGGGGAACGGCTTGTTGGCGATCGATATCGACGGCGAATCTGCCGCCAAACTTTTAGCCAAACTTGCAGGCGACAACAGCCTCGCAGATTTCACAGCGACAACCGCATGGACAAGCGGGCGAACAGGCCGCAAGCAATGCCTATTCTCAGTGGCAGAATCCGACTGGCATCGCATCAGAACTCGCAAAATTCTCACAGGCACAGTAGGTGACGATGGGAAAGAAGAGTGCTTGGAATTTCGGTGGACTGGCACTCAGAGCGTTTTGCCACCAAGCATCCACCCCAGTACCGGCAAACCTTACGAATGGATCAACAACCCACTACAACATCCACCCGCACCGGCCCCGGAATGGCTGATCGAACTCTGCGAAAACTGGCATAGCGAGCGTGCCGGTGCGGATACGATAGATTTGATAAGATTCCCGGTACGATTGTTCGCCCATTTTGGCCGCCAGATGGCAATCTGGATGCTGGCGCGCCGCTTTGATATTTCACGCTGGAGCCACGGCGGCAATTCCAAGGGATGCGGCATAGGCAAATTTTCCCTCAAGGCAGCGAAAATAATCCTCAATCGCAGCGTCGGTCACATCCGAAAATTATTGTGTGCTGCTAAGCGTTCTGGTCTAATCCGAAATTACCGTCAACGTGGAGATTGGATTACAGTTTTTTACACAAGCCTCGAAAAAGCGA
The DNA here is from genome assembly GCA_036704825.1 of Microcoleus sp. F8-C3. Classification (GTDB taxonomy): domain Bacteria; phylum Cyanobacteriota; class Cyanobacteriia; order Cyanobacteriales; family Microcoleaceae; genus Microcoleus. The sequence goes on from JAUBSN010000016.1 coordinate 82,673, forward strand.
TCGCTCTTACCGATATAGAAAAAATCGGCCCGATCGCCGCCATAAAAATTGACGAATTATCTTGCCTCAACATCATCGCCACAGAAATTGAGGTCCAATATTTGCAACGCGCATCCTTCTACCGGCAGTGGCAAGAAGTGATCGAGCAAATAAAATCCCAGGGCCTTGACCCTGGGAAAACTCCGAGCACATTGGTGAGACCGATCGACCTTCTTCACACCTGCGATTATCCGGCGCGGGTACTTGGGAAGGGCGATCGGTTTCTCTATTGCAATTCGGATTTCCGCTTCTACGGCGGAAGTCAGGAGGCGATCGCGGAGCTGCGGGGAATTTCTCGCTCGACTGCGAGCCGCCATCTTTCAAACAGTTACAGATTGGCGGCAGCTCCAGTGCGAGGATATCGCGAGGAGTTGCCGCCTATTGTCAAAAAGCAGCTTGTAGAGAAGTTACCACATCTCAAAAAACTCTCACCAAAACTGTGTCTGGAGGAGGGATTCTTCTCCATGCACGGCGAATGGTGGAAGCCTCATTGTAATGTTTACCTAATAGATCATCGCCTTGTTTCGGCCAGGCGAAGAAGGAGTCATATTGAGGTTGCGACCAAAAAGCGGGATGATAAGCAGAGTTTATGCTTGAAAACGACCGAGACGCAAATTTCAGTAGATAAGATTTCTTTATCAATTGATTTGAATAGTGATTCTTTACCGGAAATTAAGTCAGAATTACCAGAACTTAGGTTGTGGAAGAAAACTTATGTAGAAGGTAAACCACTTAACTGGAACGAGGGTGAACTAAAGTTTAAAAGACTCCAGCCAAAAACTAACTAAAAAACCGGAACAAGGAAAAGCAAAAACGATCATGACTCAGCAGTAAGCCAAAAGCGTCCGAAATTTCGGACACTTTGAACTCAACATTGAAACTACGACTGTTCGATTTAAGTGTGAAAAATAGTAACAATATACGGTCTGCCTGCAACAAGGTTGTTATCGCTGCTTCCCAATCTCACGTTGCACACGGTCTGGAAAATACTACAGTGGTATTGGTAGCCGGGAAAAGGGAATCCGCCCGGCAAAACCCAAATGCCGTCAGGGGTTTGCACCATACAGTTAAAACATCTGATGTTAGCTGATGGTATTCCGTGAATAAAACTAGCTGAATTTCCCGCCGCAGTTGGCATTGTTCCGGTAAAAATTGTGGATTTTAATGCACTTGTACCGTACCTGGCATCCCCCTCAGCCTGAGTAAGGTAAATGGGATGCGGGTCAGTCTCTGCTTTGTGCGAATTAATGGCCGCAGTAACCTCGGTATCGCGGGCGATCGTACTTGGTAATTCTGCATCTGTAATAGCCGCAGAGTTTTGCCGATATCGCCCATCCCCCTCAGCCTGAGTAAGGTAAATGGGGTGCGGGTCAGTCTCTGCTTTGTGCGAATTAATGGCCGCAGTAACCTCGGTATCGCGGGCTATAGATTCTGGAATATCTGAATCGGTTAATGGTCGCGATTGTACATCTATAAATTCAGTGCCGTGGCTGCTATTGAAAATTTGCTCTACCGACTGATAATCGATCCAAATATCTCTGCCGCTTGTGCCACTTAATTTTCTAATATCAATTCCAGCTCCCACCATTCGGGGCGACAAAGGTAATTTCTGAGATGTCGATAATACATTGATTCCATTGATGGCAAAATCTGCCACACCAGAAACGACGGTGATTTGCATTTCTAGCCACTGATTCGCTGTTACAGGTGTACTGCTTGTAAATACGGCTAAATCTCCGTTACTTCTGGTGTGACACTGCCAATTTAGAGAGGCAGAATCGCAAACAAAACACACGGCATCTAAACCAATAGAAGTCCCGGCAGTTTGAAATCCGACTTCAATCGTAAAATCATTAGTAGTATCCCGCAGAATTGGAATCTTGATGATAGCCACATATTCGATCGCGCCATCATCAAGAATAATGCCTGATGAATTGTTACCAAACGCTGTTGTAGAACCGGCAGCCCCTGCGGAATTTGAACCGGTACTTAACCCAAGAATACCAGGATGGTCTATTTCCGCCCGCATATAAGCAAAGCCACCGTTACTAGAAGAACCAGGAAACTCTCCACTTCCAGCGGTACTTAAATAGTGCGATTCGATAAAAAAGCTAGATTTAAATGCGCGGCGCAGTGCGCTTTCTATGTCCGCAAGGGCGATCGTGGCGGCAATGCCCGTTCCTCCCCCGGCATTCAAATATCTAGCATCCCCCTCAGATTGAGTTAGATAGGTTGGATGCGGGTCTGTAGCCACTGTGTGTGCGGTCATTGCCGCCGTCACCTCGTTGTCGCGGGCGATCGATGATGGAATGTCGGCATCGGCGATCGCCCGGTATTTTTTGATTACTGGCATTAAATTATTATTAAATCTTCACAGTTTACATTCGTAGTCCCCCCGATCGCCATTGCAGCAATCGGGCCCTGAAAGCAAGCCGCAGGTTCCTCGTAGTAAAAATCTGTGGGTTCCAGGCGCGCTACCTGCGTTGCAAGAGATACGGTATTTCCGTGACCCAAAATTATCGGGAGCGAGCCAGAGTTGTAGATCGTGAAGGTACACCGATTTTTCCCAGGGCGATCGACCCCAATGATGCTGGGCGAAGTACCTACCGAGGGGTTGGTAGGTATTGCGCTATTGGGTAGGCGGGTTTGCTGCTGAGTAAAGGCCCTAGTTAATCCCATGCTCGTTTATATTGATAAGATATTACTAGAGTATCATTTATATTTTACAAGTATGGCTCCAATCACCCCCGGAGAGGGAGGAACTATCAAGGCGAACACCGCTGAGGGCGCGGTTTTTCAAACCATGCAATGGTGGCAGTTGCAAGAGTCGAATGAAACAGTCAACCCCCTCGACCAGCAATTTTTCACAGGTACTAAGGACACAGATACCAATCTCTTTGAGGGCAAATGGAAGCTGCCGGTAACAATTACTTCCGAAGGGTTGCTTACTGCCACGCCCGTATATCAAGGATTAAATTTTGCTGCCGGAACAGGGGGAACAATTTCTGCATCAAGTGCTGAGGAATATACACTCAAGCTTATGCTCTGGCTAATAAACCGCCAAAAAGATACCAACACAAGCAACCCAGATAAAATAATTAACATTACCGGCTCGGTAAATTTGAACGATGGGACTATTGAAGGGGAGTTTAAAATTCCTTTTTCACCTACACTTTTGCCAAATGGAGGCATCCAAGATTTAGCTAGAGAGTATTTGGCATGAGCGAAGATACGGGCAGAGCGTACACAGGAAAAATTGTTTTAGATTTGCAAGGGACTTCGACTCCGCAAATCATTCTCGATTGTGGCGCAATTTACTCAAGCCTTTGCGGGTGGATCGCTCAATATGCAGCCCTGCCTACCACAATCAATCCCCCGCCTATTTTTTATTCCAAGCCCGGATGGCAGTTCTTTCTCGAAAATCTATCGCTGAATTATTACGCTAGAAGTTTGCCAGAAGCAACAGCCCCAGAAACCAAATCCAATTCCACACAGAATGACAAACTTATTTCGGCAAAAGAAATTTCTAGGAATTTCAAAAAGTTTGAATTGACCTTGTTGGAGCGAGATAACCCCTCAGATACATGGAAAATAATTGGCATAGAAAATTTGCATAATTACGGCAATATATTCAACTATGCCAACTTGAAAAACCCGTTTCTCACCCAGGGGGAAGTGGACATGAATGGGACAACAACGCAGTTGGCGGTTAAATTTCGAGAAAAAGATGTCAGTCGCAAAATCGAATTGCCTGCTACTGGCAACGACATTCTCACAATCCGAGGTTGCTGGCGCGCAATAGTAACTTTATGAAAGGAATCGGCGCAACCGGGGCTAGTGGAAGAAGCAGTGGAAGCGTGGGCGTAAGCCCCACCGGAATTGAGTTAGGGCTGAATGTTGGTGGCATTGGTCAGCTTGGAATTTCTACTGATTACGGGGGCGGTATAGTCGTTGCGATTTTTGGACAGAAAATAGTGTGGGGAAGAGAAGGAGGAAAAATTCACTACAATTTCGGAGGCTTGGAGGTAATTGTTGAGGCGAGAAGCTGTGTAGTTACCGAGACTCGGAAAATTTTAGGGCAGATTGTGGGGCGTCATGCTTACCCCGATCCGGGGTGTAAATTGCCGGAGCCTCCCAAAGAAGAACCTATTTCTCCGCCCACTACTCCTGAGTTCGGCGAAGGGATCAAAGCGCCAGAAACCGAAGAAAATGGGTGGATGTTTTTTAACGCTGTTCGACAAGACAGTCCAACCGCTAGCGAAACAATGACTGTTAAAGCAGAAAATTACGTTATTCCTGTTGTCAACGGAACTCCGGTTAACGCCCCGGCTGATTTAACTTACAAAACATCTAGACTGACAACTTCCGAATTTTTTGCCCTAGGAACTAGGGTGGGTAATTTAATTGAAAGATTTTCTAGCTACGGTGACACTTCAGACACTAGAAGTGTTATTGCTATTTACAAACCAAACTTTGGGAATTGGTTTGGAGTTTTTGGAACAGGAAAAAATATTAATGCTTTTTTTCCTATTTATAAAGCTTGGTCTTTAAATCGATTTGGAACCGCTGGCGGAGGTGCGACTTTAACGCCACATACATGGATTCCGCTAGTAGCACCCAAATTAATTTTACCCCCACCATCCGCAGGAAACCAACCACCTATGCCAGAATCATGTTGTGAATCTTTAAAGGCCGATATTGAAGATATCAAGGAAGTGCTTGCCACTAAAGAAATTTTGGCGGGCAAAATGACATTTCCTTGGAAGTGGCGAATGCCGGGAGGGGAGGGCGAAGAAATTATTATGGATTATCCTAACTTAGCGCGGGCGATCGCCCAACAGATAGATCACCTCGGTATTCACCCCCCCAAGTTAAGTATCAAGGATATTAATAATGCGATCGCGGGCGACCAAAGTATCAACAACCAGTTTCCCAGCGCTACTCAAGCCTTTGAGGCTCTTATGGCGCAAGTTTGGGACGCCAACGCAGATGTAGATACTTTGACTAATTTCCTATATCGGTTAGCCTGGTTGTGCGTGCAGCAAAGCTTCAATCTTGCTCAACTAACGGGTACGGTTGAAAGCTTGAAAGATATGATGGGGGGGGGAACGGAGCAAATAGAAACAGAACTAACAACACCTTTCAACATTGCCGCTGGTACTGGCACAAAAATAACGCCTCCGGGCAAAGGCTTTGGGAAACAGGCTAACAAATCAGGCGCCATCGACAACCGAATAGATGCAAACACGGAAATGAGCACAGAGGCAATGTTGCCCGAGTTCCTAAAAATCAGAGAAAATCCAATTTTAATTGATACTTTTTCGGGCAACCAAGATGTTTTTACCCTCCTGCAATTGATTCGAGCCGATCTAGAAAAAATAAAAAACAAATAGGAGTGAAACTATGCCAACCAAGCCAGTTGAAAAAGACGTGAAATTTAACGCCGCACAAAGCAGCAGTGCAGCTACCGTGTACGGTGGCGTTGACGAAAGTTGGATAGCTAAAATCAAAGGTTCGTTTGCTTGGTTTAAAATTCCGCAATTTGACATAAAAAAGGGTTTTGAAGATTTTAAGGCATTTATTTCCAGAGCCCTAAAAAGTGATTTACCCAAAGAGATTGGAAATGCAATTATAGGCAATCTCAAGGAATTATTGGGTCAAGGCAAACAAGAAATTAAAAAGAGAATTGGCTCGCTTATAGAAGTGGGAGGAAAAGCATTGGGTCAACTCATAACAACAAACGAGGGTAAAGGTTTAGCCATATTTGGAACTCTTTCGGCACTATTTATTGGCGGCGGGGTTTTGCTGGGTGCCGGCCCGGAAGTAATTACCGCAATGCTAAAATTTCAACAACTGACTTATGCTTTCAACTTCAACCAAACCGATGAAGAAATAGAAAAAGAATTGGAAGGGTCTATCACTTCACTTTACGCCAGCGCGGGGCAAGCCCTGGGGTCTGGGCTTGCCAGTTTGCTCACTGGTGGCGTGTTCAAAATTCCACGGGTTCAAATTAACATGACTAAAATTAGTATCGTGTTTCGAGCGTTGAACGAGGAAGCGCGAACGCAGTTAATGTCTCAAGTGCGAAATTTGGCGCGGACTTCTTTTTTTACGGGGTTAAGAATGATGGGAAAAATATTCTACAGAAGTACGCGAAAATGGCTGAAAACAATTGCTAAAGAGAATCCAAATCATCCTTTGATAAAGTTAATTCCGGGAGGGGCGAAGACCGTGGCATTATGGGGCGAAAAGGGGCAGCCTGCATGGAGTCCATTTTTGTATGTCACTAAAAAAATAGAGGCAATTGCAGTCAAGAACAAGGATATTGCTGCGTTACTTGAAAATGCTCTCGAAAGTTTTGGCGAATCAATTCAAGAGTTTTTACCAGAATTAGTTAGACAACCTATCGCTTAGCTTTTTACTATGGCAAGAAATTCGACAATTAGAGTGCCCGTAGCAGGACAAAGATATCCTCGCCTAACCAACAACGGCAAACTGCTCAACAATCAACAAATTGGGCAAAACATTGACAACTGGATAAACGGCATCCTTGAAGAAGAGCTGCGCCTGACTGCGTTTTTAGATGTCAACACTCGCCGTCAAATTCGACTAGCTATGGGTATTGGAAACATGGAAACCTACATAGAGCAATTCAACAATGGTTTTGCTCAAACTTCACAATTATTCCCCAATAAATCAGTCCAGGGTAAGGACGCATTTGGAGAAGCGTGGGGTAATCGACCTAGATTAAAAAAAATCTCCATAGAAGGACGAATTGTCTACAAACCTACTAAAAAACAATAATGGCAGCATCACCCAAACCTCCCGGAGCCGGAGGGGTAAACGACCTGCAAGATTACAGCAAGTTCGAGCGTAAGATTGCAGAAGAAGTCAACAAGCGCGAAGCCCCCACTTATATTGAGGGGCGACCAATTCCCTCGAATTACGAGGAGCGATCGTACTTCGATGTTTACTCGATGGACTTTGGGAGGCTTGACGACGAACCGCCACTAATAATTGCAGGAAATGACGCTCAAATCGCATTGCAATCTTCACTGCTCCGAGCGGTCGATCAGTTGCTGGGAGTTCGAGGGGTGGGGCCGTTTAATTTTTCGGTTTGGGCAAAGGAGTTTGAGAACGGTTTTTCAAGCTTTGACGGTCCACCTGAACTCAAAAAAATGCGAGCTAAAGAAGTCTGGCCGGGTGTGAAAAAAGAAAATCGGCCCAAAATTGTTGAATTAAAACCAATTAAGACGGCGACCGAATGGGATTTTCACGCTGCCCTACTTTTTCCCGATCGTTCAATCAAAACCGATTGGAAAATTTTCACTGGCTCCTACCGCGATATTGCGAGGGAAATCCTGAACTGGTGGAATCAAAAAGAAGGCGCCGAAGCTGGAGGGGTCAGCCCTCGGTTAAAATCGGATATCTCCAAGCTTTCCAAGCATCCCTATATTTCGCTTTACTTCAGGGAGCCTCCAAAGAGCGGCAGGGGAGGTACACCGCTGGAAAGTGAAATGAGTTTTAAGTTGATGGACAAACAAGAGTACGAGGGTTTAATTCCCGGTTCCGAACTGATTTCACTTGCCGACATCAAAAAATACGCTAACGCCGTAGGACGTATCTTTAATTCCAATCAAGACAAACCATACCAAATTCAAAGGGGGCGTGGCTCGTACACGTACAACAACTGGAATTTGGGATACCATTTATGGTTGTTAGCAAATTCTGCTAGCGAAGCAGAGCGGGTTTTCAAAGATGTCTTAAAAATTCAAAACCACACTTTTAATGAAATTTATATGGGGGTTGGCGCGAGCCGAAATCCCGCTAAGAAATACCCGATTACGCCACCAACAAAAAAAGTATTGAATGAAGACAAGGCGCTGCCAAACCAAAGACAAACAGGTATTGTGACTTTTAGGTGGGCAAAGATTGTGCTACCCATGACAAAAGACTGCTTGATTATAGTCTCTCGGGAGCGTCGCAGCCAGGTTGACGAGAGGCTGAAGTGACGTTTACCAGCAGCAATGTCTCATGCTTCTCAACAAGTTTACGCAGGCAGTTGATTTCTTTTGCTTGCTCTCCGACAAAGATAACCAAGGCATCAACCACGCTATTAATTGTTAGGTCTTCATCCGCCCGAATGCAATATACAATCTGTCCTGTTTCTAATTCAAATTTGATTTCCATAATCACTTAGACAATCACTTAGACAATCACTTAAATTGTATCTTATTTTACTACTGCCTGCAAGCGCTGTTCGGACATCTTTTGATAGGTGGGTTGCTTGTACTTTTTAAATAGAGTTGCAGCTTGCTGAAAATCAACTTTAGCCTTCGCCTTGTCCCCCATTCTTTCGTAGGCATCACCTCGGTTTAGGTAAGCGATTGCGTCATTGGGTGGAAGGATACCAAAATTAAGAGTGCCATTAAAACAATCAATTGCTTGCTCATACTGTTCAAGGCGGGCATAACTACTGCCAACCTTAAAACTAACTTCTGCTGTTTTTTGTAAAAATACTTGGTTCTCCTTTTTAAACCCTTCAACGCCTTCTCCACGCCAGCTATGCCAAATAGCAGAAGCATCCAGATTTTCTAGGGTTCCATCGGCAATCGACTCGTTCATAATAGCCGCTCCGGCTTTGTTGTATTTTCGGATAGCCTCTTTGTGCTTTCCGGCTGCCGCTAATTTGTCCGCTGCCACTTCCAAAGTGCTAGATTTTTCGGTAATCTCTCGACCCTCACTTTCGATTAGCGCATCCGCATAGCAGGTTTTCTTGTAGCTTGCATCAACTGTTGGAGGTTGCGGAGTTGGAATAACAACCCCAAGTTTATTCTTGTTTGGTGTTTGATTTAATTTATTCAGGGCTATTTGTCTGTCTTGGGGAAGCTCGTACTTTTCAAATAAATCTGCTGACTTCTGATAATCTTGTCGCGCATTTTCTCCGGCACCTATCTGCGCGTAAGAATTGCCACGACTCATATAAACGTTGGCGTTGTCAGGAGCTTCTATTCCTTCATTTAATGCCTCGGTGTAACAGCCGATCGCAACTTGATGCTGTCCGACTTGAGCAAAAGCAATACCAAGCTTGCGTAAAAATTTTGGCGTGTCCAATGAATGATTTACCTCCATAGCGGCACTGATACTTCCTTGCCCTAATCCGATAATCCCCCTTCCCAATTCTTCGATATAAAGAGCGCGTGCCTCGCTGTACTTTTTTAAAGCCTCTTGTCCTTCGCCCAATACTCCTAAAAGGTCTGCTTCAATTTCTACGTTTTTTGAGGACTCACCTTTTCTAGTAGGAACTTTGGGGAGAGAACCCAAACAGTCCGGGGTCGGGGTAGTTAAAGAATCAAAGCCTGAGCTAGTAGTTTCATTAGAGGCAGAGACGATAGCCGGAACCAACGCACAACCGTGACAGGTTAAAAGCGCGATCGCAACTGACGCCGTTCTAGTAAAATGGTTTTGCATAATCTTGAGGCTTGATGATAGTAATTCAATTTTCTCAAGATTTAGCATCCAAAGCAATGTCCGGCATTACCCGATCGAGTGATGCCGGACACTGCTTTTTACCGTTGCACAAATTAGAGTAAGGGATTAGTCTTTTTCACTTTCTGTGTAGTACAAATTATCACCCGGCAATCGCAGTTCCTCCAACTCTACCCGATTTTCTGCCAGCGCCTCAAGAAACTCGTTATAGGTCATACCAAAGAACCGCCGCCTGTCATCTTGAGATTGCTGTGGCATTCCAAAGGCATCCCTGAACAAAGCATCCAGTCCGCCTAGAGTAAATGCCGCTTGAAGCGCGATCGCTCGCTTGTTCCCAGAAAGTGCCTCAAATGTGATCAATGCGGTGAGTTCTCGCAGACCAATAGTTTGTACTTTATTTGCGCCACCTCTACCTTGTCTCTGTATAAATACGGTTCGAGGGTCGTACCTAAAACCACTGTCTTCTAAAGCTTTTAGCTTGTCAGGGGCCCTTGAGGGTAGTACCAAAAACCAGTCTCTTTGATAACCCAGTAGTATGGATGTCCCAACGATACCAGCTCGAGATTCTCCGTCTGGCATCATGTACCCGTCGATCGATAGGGTATCGCTCAGTTGGACAGTGGCTCTAGTGGCCTTAATTGATTTAGATTCAGTCATGATCGTTAGTTAGTGATTTATTTTCACCTATCGCCAGCGGGTTAACTCTGGCGATTTTTTGTTGCAATGTTACTACTCAGCATAGTTACTTACAGGCTAAAATGTCAACTACGAGTAATGAAAGCACACCTAAATACTACACACAGGGGACACCAATGATTCCACTTGAATATGTGGCTCGGTTGCTATGGAGCCAAGAACTTGGCGAAAGGCTTAAAGGGTTTAGGGGTAAAACATCTAGGCGCGAACTCGCGGAAAAACTAAAAACCACAGGACAGGATTGCAGTCATCAAAACCTGCAAAAGATCGAAGATGGAAATGCTCAAACAGTGCCAGTAGAGTTAGTTCTAGCAATTTGTAAGGTTTTGGGAATAAGTCTGGGTCAGCTTATCCCAATGGCTCACCTGGAATATCCAGCCGAGAAGTCTACTACGATCGGTTGACATTACTACTCAAAGTGGTAACATAGGTTTACAAGCAAAAGCGGTCAGTACAAAGCCCGTCGAAAAGCCGTACTGACCGCCCCTCCCCGCAATTGCGGAAAGTACCCACCTACACAGTGAGGCAATTTTATTATGGCAAATTCCACAGTCACCCGCCGCCAATTTTTATCGCTGTGCGGTCTGGCAGGCATCCCCAGCGCAATCACAGGTTCGATCGTCCAGCAGCCAGAGTTGATCGAACCCGCTCGCAAAATTTCCGTAAAATTTCCCGGTCAACCAGAATTTTGGTTTGGTGATGTAATTCGCTACCCCTGGTTCAGCGCGAATGAGAACAAAATTCACTGGGAAACAGGCGAAGTAACCGGAGTCGCGTGGCATCCAAAAGAAAAACAATGGTTGTACGCCGTTAACTGGACAACTTCGACTTCTGACACTAACGGATTTAACTATCCCATTTTTGACGAACACCTGACTGACAGCGGAGATTTCCAGCTAGTCACCAAAGGTTAGAAATTGCAAACCAGAGCCGAGATTGCTCTGGCTTTTTACTGGGGAAAGTTCAGCGCCGACAGGTAACTGCTAGGCGCTTTTTCAGTGCCGAAAAATTACTCAACAAAAATTAACAATTACCGCTGCAGGTGTTACTTGGTATTTCGGAAGGCTTAAGGGTTCCTACACAACTCGCAACACCCAGAACCCCTCTTTTGTAAGCATTCTGGCTCTTGACGCCTTCTTTTCCCCTCTTTAGGCTGAGAAACAGGAGGAAGAAAACTTTATGCCAAACAATAAGTACAATCCGAGAGATGAGGTGTACGTTACCCTCGCAAACGGACTAATTTATATTTTCGAGACCAATGTTGACACCGAAGAAAGAGTAGCACTAGGACTCACGCCCTTGCCAGCTACAGTACCGGCGAATGCGTTCAAAGGCGGCAACAGCCCCACACCCCGCAGGGCGCGCCGCCTTACTGCAGACGGATGGAATAGTAGCTACGTTTCAGAAACTCCGGAAACAGTTATCGCGGGACTGAAAACCGCTGGATGGCAGATCCAGAAGGCAGTTAAGTACCAAGGAATTATCACTGGTTCGACAAGTCGGGCAGTAACCGTTTATGTAACTGTCCGCGGGATCAAATATGCCTGGAATATGCCATCGGAAACGCGCGCCGCGATTACCGATGCCACAATGACGGCACTAGGTATTCAGGTCGCGACCGCCGCAGATATACCCACATTGGTGTGGGGCGCGTCTGTTCCAAAACCGGCGAAAGTCCAATTCCGGCGTACCACCACGCCTCTGGGAGGTACGAGCGACTCGCTGAGCACTTATGTCAGCCAGGCGCAAGAAGACAATTTGCCGGCCGGCTACAAGTTAATCAGACCAAGATTAATGTTCCCGGGCGATGTCGCTGCAACCCCATAATTTTAATTTTTGGTTTTTAATAAAACAGGAACCAAAATTAACAACAACAAACAATACGCAAACAAGAAATGGATAGCAACAAACAACCTTTGCCCGTCAGTAACACTTCTCCTGATACTCCTATCGAAACAAATACAGCAACAAGCGCACCGCCACCGCCAATTCCAACACCCCCGAACCAATCCGAATACGAGGCAACCCCAGAATTTCAAAACTGGAAACAAGAGCAACTTAGCGAAGCGCAAGCCTATCTCAAAAACGCTTGGGGGATGGAAATGCCCATTGAAAAATTGGTGTTGTGGCGCGATGATGCTGGATTCCCAGATCCAGTTCGCTGGGCGGGAGCTCACAAGCAAATTCTCGCGAATAGGAAATTTCGCGACAAAAATGGCAACACTTTAGGCAACTACAACATCTGGCGATCGCTTGATTGATTATGTGGATTCCGTTAGGGGAAGTAGTGCCAAAATTTGATTTGTGGTTGCCCTTCCCCGACGGAGCAAATGCAGAAGGCGCAACCGTATTTCGCGCTCAATTCCTTTCAGACGGCAACATTGAAAACGTGTTTAGCACCCTCTGGTTGAGGCGCATCTGGGTTGCCGGAATCCTTAGAGAAAAAGAGGTAGAATTAAGCCAGAAACTGTATCCCCAGCAGCATTCTGTAATTCTATGGCTACCGATTCCTCCCGACTTGGAGGCAACAGGATTAATCCCAGCAGGCTATGAAGTGAAAAAAAATCCTTACCGTAGGGGGGCAGTAGAACCCCCCTGGTATGTTTCCTTAGATGTTTGGGCAACTTAATTAGCGAACCGGGACAGCGCCGGTAGTGGGGATTTCCCCAGTAAAAATTCGCGCGAAAATTACCAGTCCCTTATAATAGCGCTTTGCTATGACAACCAAAGAATTGCTTGAAATAATTGGATTTATTCTAACTATTGGAGGAGCGTGCGCTACTGGTGCGTTTGCATTTGCCACAATGCGTGCCCAAATAAAAATAAGTGATTTTCAACTAAAAATTAAAGATGACGGGCAAGAATTTGCAAGAAAGGTGCAACAGAACATCGACCACAACAGGGTTGAAATTGGCATCATCAAAGGTGAAGTTCGAGACATCAAGCGCCTTTTAGATATGCGCCGAGAACAATCTTTTCCAGACGAGAACAAACCTCCTAACACAGATTTCACTTAGTATGGATTCATCTTATAGATTTGCCGTAAGATGTTTAGCCCTCGGTGTGATTATAGTCGCGCTAGAAGGTGGTTTGTTGTCGTATCTTGATAAAGATACAAGTTTTTTAGCCATTCTTGCTCCCGCTATTTGTACGGGATTACTTGGTTTATTGGTTCCTAATCGAGCAAAATAATGTGTGAACATTCAAGAAGCTTATAACATTCTTCTTTCTAGCGATTCTACACTTGACGAACTGCTGGATGCTCACACAGTATTGGCGATTGAGCAAGGATACCTGTTAGCTATCGTTAATCGCGAATCAACCCAAAATATGCAACTTGAGCCAAAACTTTGGAGGCTTATGACTGCAATTGAAGCTGTCAAGACAAAAATTAAAAATAAAGCTACCTTCCCTCAATTATAAGGATTAGAAACGATGAAGCACCAATTACTTTTTACAATGGAATTAAAAACAGCTACTAAGCTATTGTTGGGAAATTTGGAACTAACTTATCCAGACGGAACCAAAATCGATTACTTAGCTACTTCCGGTTGTACTCAGTGGCAACAACCTGAAGATCAATCAGCAATCGCCCGCGGCCCTATTCCAGCAGGTCATTATCAAGTTCCCACAATTCCTTACTGGCTGGACACTCGGGGCATAGAGGGATGGTTTTTTCATATCACGCCTGACCCGGTTATCGTGGACGGCGTAACCCGGGGTGAGCTCGGGATTCATTTTGATGCCAACGTTCCCGGCTCGGCTGGCTGTATCGTATTGCAGAGGCTGTCAGGATGGAATCGTTTTTGTGAACGAATGGAAGCGATCGCGAAATGTGGCATTACCTTGCTTCCGCTAGAGGTAAAGTATTAGCGCAAAGCCCCACAAAGCAAAGCAAATGGGGCTAGTGTCAACAAGACAAAATTTACTTGATGGTTATTCAGGCAAACACGGTTGATTGATTTGACGGCCATAATGCTGGACAATCATGCGTCCGTCCTTGTGGCCAGCGATGGCGGCAACTTGAGGGATAGACATCCCACTTTCAAGAGCTTCTGAAAGTAAAGTGTGCCTTGTGGCATAAGGCTTGCGATAAGAAATACCGAGATTTTCTAGCGCTGGTTTCCAATAGCTAGTGCGAAAATTCCCATGATCGATTGAACAACCCATCGGAGATTTAAAAACCAACTCTTTGTCCCCTAAGATTGCATTCGGTTTAATGCGAACAAAAAGGTCATAAATTCGCGTACTCATTTTTAGTAATCGTCTTGACTGGAGAGTTTTCGGTCTTTTTGCAATTTTTCTGTAGTGACCTCGTTCACGAGTTACCGCTTGCTCTATAGCAATTGTGCGCTTGTCTATATCTATGTCGCACCACCGAAGGCCGACAGCCTCTCCGGTGCGAACGCCAGAGAACAGTAAAAATTCCACAAAAGGCGCATAACTGGAATGTCGATTATGGAAATAAGAAATTATTAGAGAAACCTCCATTGAATTGAACGGGACTTTTTTAGACTCGCTAGCTTCTTCTTCTGCCAGCGAAGTCGATCGCAATTCAATTCCCGTCAACGGATTCTTGAAAATTGTTTTTTGCTCAATTGCCCAACTAACAGCTTTTGACAACATACCTAGGCGGCGATTAAAAGTGCTGCTAGCTAAATCTGTGCGATCGGTAAACCAGTTAGTTTCTGCAATTCCAGGATTCCCTGCTTTTAAAATCTGAGCTCGCACACAAGCATAATGATCGGCAGCCGTAGCAGGTTTAAGCTTGAGCGACGCAACAAACTCATCCCAGATTTCAAGCCAATGAATAATGTTTGGTTGTGGTCGTAAAACTTTATCGGCGATTTGGGTACAAGGTCTGTGGCGGTATCTTTCTAACGTAGGATCAAAAACACCTGCCAAAATATCATTTTGAATTTTGCCCCCAATACTGGCGACAATTTGGCGATCGCGCTTATCCTCCCATCTTCCTTTCGGCAACGGATGAAAAGAAAATTTGTGACCTTGAAGGGTAAACCTTAATCGGATACCACCCTTATCTTGCTTGGGAATAATATCTTTCATGGCGAAATCTTGGCGAAAACTGCATCAACAGTAGATCCGACAAGATTACCAAAATTCTTAAACCCTCACCAGAGGGGAGCGGGACAGACGGGGCTCGAACCCGCAACTTCCGCCGTGACAGGGCGGTGCTCTAACCAATTGAACTACTGTCCCTCGTTTTGCCGTTTTTTCAGGCACAATTTCTATTATGCCTATAACTTCACCTTTTGTCAAGAGGTTTTTTGAACTTTTATTTGAAAGCCCAAAATTTGAGTCTCTTGCAGGGAACTGAAGTTGTTGTCGCTCACCAAAATCAGACCTCTGCTAGCATCCGACAGGTCGGGGCCAAATGTCAACCCCTCAATGTTGTCTAGGGGAATTTTCAGCGTTTCCAAATCCAGCAGCAGCCGTTTTTGAGCGGGAGAAACCTCGCTGATAAGGTTTTGGAGGCTTTCGAGTGCTTCAATACGATCGCCCTTTTCCAGAGAAATCTCAAATAGTTTAACAGTAACTCCGGTTTCCAGGGAGAAAGCACGCTCTAAACTCAGCAAGCGGTTATCGTCGATCGCCACCAAATCCACTAAACCGTTGCTAGTTAATTTTCCCACAGGATTCGCACCAGGGGGTAGGGGTTCGGTGATGTAGAGAAACGATGCTTCTGGATTGCCGCTCACCGCATCGTAGCGCAAAATCCGGCACGGGCTCCCGGTTTCCAGGGAAGCTACGCCGCCATCTTGAACCAAGGCGTTTTCCGTAGCGGTGAATAGATATTTGCGATCGGGCGTTAAAGTTAAACTTTCAAAAGCCAGATTGTTGCGGATGCCTTTAGTGCCTTTGTCGTCGGGCAAAAATAGTTCGGGAATTGGGAGCGTTTTCAGGAGTTTACCGTCGAGGGAGAACTCTTTGATGAAAGGATTTATTTGGCGATCGACATCTCCCTCAGAAGAAACAAACACGCTATTGCCAGTAAAAGCTATCCCTTCGGGATCTAAACTTAATTCAGAAAAACTTTTGCCGTTTTCATCTAATAAAGTAGTGACACCAGTAAAAGTAATTTGCTCTTTTTCCAGTTTACCAGATTGCAAGTTGATTTTGAGAGTATAGAAGCGCGCCGGAGCCTTGCTGCTGCGGTCATCAGAAATGGCATAATAGACTTGTTTGTCGGCATCATAAGTAATGCCCGAAAGTCCGCCAATTTCTGTCCCCTGAAACTGAGAACCTGTAGGAAATATTGCTCTGCCGATAAAATCTATTTTCGTAACGGCGAAAGATTTGGCTGACTGGTTTACCCAAATAGCAACAGTTGCTGCCATCAAAAAACAGACAATAAATATAGTTGCTTTTCCTAGCTTTCGCATTTTACCAATAAATACATTATTACCTATAGCAATCCTAAATCATTTGTGAATTTCTTACTCCCTCCCCTTAGCAAGGGGAGGGTTGGGGTGGGGTCAAAAATTTACGACTCATGTAGGATTGCTATATCTTCTTCTTCCCTTTCTTCGCGCCCTTCACCTCTTCGCGGTTGGTTAAATCTAAAAATCACGGCTCATGCTTCAGCAAAAAATTGGTCAACCAATCTTTAACTATGTATGTAGCGCGACAGTCGTCCTCATTGTAGCGGACGATCGCCTCTAAGAGCGATCGATCGCCAGTTCTGAGCCAATCGTCGTACCAGCAGACGCACTGAGCACCATTAGCCTTAGCATCTCGCCAGTCAAAACCCAGCCAGCGGGCAATTGGTTTGAGGGCGTAACTTTCCACCGGCATAATCGCTTTTTGCGTCACTTGTTTGTGAATATCTACAAACCGTTTCAGCACTGGTTTCCACAAATAAGCTGGAGTATTGTAAAGTTTAGCCAGCCGCTTAAAAGTCTTGACTTCGTAGTCGCAAAAGTGGAAAATCGGAGCAATGGGATAAGCCCACATTAATTCTAAAAATTGCTGCCAGATTGCACCTTCCTCTGCTGCAGATTCTGCTAAAAAGCCGTGGAATTTTTCCGTATTGTTGCATCGGTCAACAACTAAGACTCCGTGGAGGTAATCTAAGTTTAAGTCTGGTTCCGCTTCAATATCAAAGTAGAGTTCGATTGGGGCGATCGGCAAAAACACAGATTGGGAATACGGAATTGGTTTCTTGCGGAGAATTGGCGCAGGTATAGAAGATGTCGCAGGTTTATTTTCTCTAATTTTTACTTCCTCAACTGCGATGCCATTCAAGATATTGTCTGCAATATCTGGTACTATTTCAGATGAGTTAACTTCTTCTGAATTCTCACTTCTACCTTCTTCTCGATCGTTAATCCCTGTATCGGTGTCAAAATCGGTGGCTTGCCTTCCTTCTTCCTTCTTTTTACTCTGAGCGAAGCCGAAGAGCCTTCTTCCTTCTTCCTTCTTCCTGACATCCGTTACATCCGTTATAAAATCCGTTGCCGAACTTCCTTCTTCCCGCAACAGCGGTTGATTTAGCAAGTGCGATTGAGCTTGCTGCACCACATCAAAAGCAACTCTGTCGGGGAATTCTGGATACTCAGCTAGCAGTGGGGAACTAGCATTAGCGAGAGCTTCAACGTCAGTAATTTCGAGAGTTTTTAGTCTAGCATAGCGACTGGCAGTAACTCCCGGCAATAACGAAAGATGTTTAATAGATTCGGCTTCGGCGTGACAGATAGTATACCAACCGCAAAGATTGCACTTTTGCCGGGAAATGAACACCTCTGGTTTATCCCGATTTTCTATCATCTGAATGCAGTTGTCTAAAATCTCGAACATCTGAGGAGTTCGCTGGCCGAGATTCACCGAGCACAGCCCTTTTTTTCGCAGCATCAGCCACGCAGTCTCGGGCATTGTTTCCTGTACGGAAGCTAAAACTCGGGCGTGAAAAGCTGCGATAATTTGATACTCCAGTTTTGGTCGCTTGCTAAGCCAAATATCCGCAGTAATATAACTCCAATCGCCAAATTTTGATTGTCCCGGCTGTTTGATTAATAAATGGGGGCGGCCGATCAGGGTAATGCTTGAAGAGTGCAGAGTGGAGGATGAAAAATGAACTGGAGTTTCGGGTATTTCGCCAAATTCTGGGAAATACTGACTGTCAATTCCTGCCAGAGAAGTTGTTGCGCCGTGGGTTTTGCCTAATTCGCCCCGGATCAGAACTCCTCGGTAAATGCGATCGACCCCTTGCTGCATTAAACTCAATGTAGCGGCCGCGCCAGCTTCCCAATCCCCTCTAGGATAATATGGTTGTTGGTAAGTCTCGTCTTCCAAAGCTTGCTGCTGGTATGCCGCGCTGTCGCGCATCAGTTTCAGCAGAAAGTCGCTGGGGGGATCTAGTTGTTTCCAGTCTCCGCAGGTGTCTAAAAATGCTCGGAGATGGCATCGCTGATAGGAAAGTAGCAGTTTGTCAGTTATTAACATTTAGTATTCGCAAGGCATAGAGTATCAGGCAAAAGGTATAAAATTCACAGCATTAGTTATTCAATATTAACGCTATCAATAATTCCCCAAAAAAAATGACAAAGGACAATCACCGGCAACAATTCCCAGCTTTGGCCAATAAAGCTTATTTTAACTACGGCGGACAAGGGCCGCTGCCTGAGCCTGCTTTAGAGGCGATTTATCAGGCTTATAAACGGGTGCAGCTTGGGGGGCCGTTTTCGGGGGAGGTGGGGGCTTGGGTGGTTCAGGAGGCGATGCTGACGCGACGCGCGATCGCATCTGAGTTGACGGTACCTCCTGAAACCATCGCCCTAACTGAAGATGTCACCGTCGGCTGCAATATTGCGCTGTGGGGCATTGACTGGAAAGCAGGCGACCATTTGCTGATTTCTGACTGCGAACACCCCGGCGTTGTAGCTAGTGTAATGGAACTTCAGCGCCGTTTCAACATTGAGGTTTCTGTTTGTCCGTTGGCGGCTACTTTGAATGAAGGCGATCCGGTGGCGGTGATTGCTGATAGTTTGCGGCCAAATACTCGCTTGTTGGTTATCAGTCACATTTTGTGGAATACTGGCCAAGTTTTGCCTCTGGCTGAGATTGTGAAAGTGTGTCATGAACCCCCCCTAACCCCCCCTTGCCAAGGGGGGGGACAAGAGGATTTGTCCCTGGTTCAAGGGGATAGGCAAGAGGATTTGTCCCTGATTCAAGGGGGGGGAGAAGAGGAATTGCCTGCAAAGAAGCACAAAGTTAGAGTGTTAGTTGATGCGGCTCAATCTGTGGGGGTTTTGCCTTTGAATTTGGTTGAATCGGGGGTTGACTTTTATGCTTTTACTGGTCACAAATGGTGGTGCGGCCCGGAAGGTTTGGGGGGGCTTTATGTGAGTGGGGAAGCTTTGGCAGATTTGCATCCGGTGTTTGTCGGTTGGCGGGGAATTGTGACGGATGCTAATGCTAAAGTCCTTGGGTGGAAGTCGACAGCGCAGCGCTATGAAATTGCGACTTCGGCTTATCCTTTGTATGCGGGTTTGCGGAGTGCGATCGCCCTGCAACATGAATGGGGTACGATCGAGGAAAGGTATGCAGAAATTTGCCGTTTGAGTAAGTATCTCTGGCAGCGTTTGTCGGAACTTCCCGATGTGGAATGTTTGCGAAAATCTGCGCCGGAAGCTGGTTTGGTTTCGTTTAGATTAACTAATGGGATGCCGCACAAAAAGCTGGTCGATTTGTTGGAGAAACAGGGGATTATGGTAAGGACTATTCTTAATCCTGACTGTGTGCGGGCTTGTGTTCACTATTTTACAACTGAGGCGGAGATTGATAAGTTGGTTGGGGCGATCGCCATAACGTAGGGTGTGCCGCTACCTTTGAGTAAAACTTTAGCATCGCCAGTTATTCATTTTCCGCCAGCCAGCAATCGATTTCTTCTCGGTTGCGATCGTAATAGTTCGCAACCGCTTGCAAATCTTGAAGGGTGAGTCCTGGATAATAGAGAAGTTCGGCTTCAGTTGCCCCCTGTTGTTGGTAGGTGATAATCGTCCAGACGGGAATGCGGGTATCGCGAATTCGCGCTGTACCGCCACAAATTTCTGGAGTTTTGTGAATGGGATGTTGAAGGGTTTGGACGAATTGCAGCGTTTGTGCCAGCAAGTCATCAGGCAGTGTTTCAACGGTTTGGAGAAGCTGTTCTTTGATGGTCATAATCGATATCCAGATGCAATAGCGGTTTACACCTTGGCAGCTTTGATAATTTGCTCAGCGGCAATAGATGTGTCTATTTCCTGAGAGTGGACTGCATAAAAAGCGAAGACATCGTTCACTTGAGGTTCACTTAAATCATACTCAGCGGCAATTTGGTTGGGCGAAAAACCCCATTTATGGGCTGCAATGACTGCTGTTTGCATCCGCAACCGAGTGCCGCGCAAAACGGGGACGAATTCGCCGCTAGCGCCGCGCACATAGGTAATTTCAGGAAAAGTGCGATCGTCATTCCGCTGCTTGAGAGTAGCGACTTTTCGGCTGCCGCCCAGAGGATAAACTGAGCGAGGGAAATGCCTTGAAGTGCCGCCAATTTTTCAGCTTTTTGCTGTAGCTGAACGGGTAAGTTTAAGGTGTGGGATGTCAGCGTGAATGGCAGTCAGTGCGGTTCGTAGTTTATGACTAACAATCGAGATAAATTATGGATATTAATACGATCATTGTGCTTAAGCTTATAATTTAATTCAGCTATAGCCAGCCACAGCCAGGAGAACAACGATGTTTCGCAACACGAACTTACAAACAAAGCTAATTACCGCTTTTATATTGATGGGGTTGCTTGTCTTCGTGTTTGCTGGAGTAGGATGGAGCGGGGTTTCCAGGCTAAGTGTATACATCAATACCCTCGGTGAGGACAGCCTGCCAAGTGTGGCTGCATTGTGGAGTATCAACGAAGGACAGACCCAAATTCAGGCATCAGAGCGATTACTCTTCGATCCAGAAATGACTAATGCACAAAGGCAAGAGGCATTAGCTAGAATTCAGAATGCCTGGAAACAAATCAACGAAAGCTTTCAAAAATACGAAAAGATCCCGAATACCCCAGAGGAAGATAAAAACTACAAAGAATTTCAACAACACTGGGACGCTTGGAAGAAAGCCCATGAAAAATTGCTGAATATAGAACAAGACTATAACCAAATTGGCATCCGCAATCCTTGGAAAAGGCAGCTTCAGCTAATCAGTCAGGGTAAGGGAAATTCACCAGAAATCGCGGCAGTTAAAAGAGCACTGGAACTCCGTACCCAGATGGATGAGTACGGCTCAAGTACAGAGGAGCCTTTATTTAAGAGAGCTACAGATTCAGTTATATCAGTTATAGCCTTCAATCAAGACATTGCAGACAAAACTAAGCAATCAGCCGATCGGGATATAAATCAGACTGGATTTTGGGTTGTTGCGGGTATGATTCTAGGTCCGGTGACAGCGATTATTTTGGGAATATTCTTTGTGGCGATCGCCAAGCCGATCGACAAAGCACTCAAAGGCATTGTCAATATAATTGTCAGTTCTTCCAGCCAAATTGCCGCTACAGTTGAGCAGCAAGAACGGATCGTCAGTCAGCAAGCAACAGCGGTGAATGAAACTACTTCCACAATGGATGAATTGGGAGCATCATCGCGTCAAGCAGCAGAGCAAGCAGAATCTGCATCTAACAATGCCCGCGCGGTGTTAAACCTAGCGGAGGAAGGAGCCACAGGCGCACGTCAAGTTTTAAACCAGGCGGAAGATGGCAATAAGGTAGTGGAGAAATCTTTAGAGGGGATGTCACAGTTGAGAGAAAAAGTGGCGGCGATCGCCGCACAGATTATGCGATTGAGCGAGCAGACTACTCAGATTGGCAGCATTACAGGCACTGTAACAGATTTAGCCAATCAGACGAATATGTTAGCTTTGAATGCCTCAGTCGAAGCTGTTCGGGCTGGAGAACACGGTAAAGGATTTGGAGTGGTAGCTAATGAAATTCGCCGACTGGCGGATCAGAGTAAAAAATCAGCCGAGAAAATTAATACGATCGTTACTGATATCCAGAATGCCATCAATTCCACAGTCATTGCTACAGACGAAGGCACGAAAACTGTCAAAGAAGGTATCAAACTTTCTCAAGATACAGCCCAAGCTTTTCAATGGGTAACACAGTCGATCAATGATATCGTCTTGAAGAATCAAGAAATGACTCTCACCGCTCTCAACGATATTGTTTTGAAAAATCAACAAATTTACCTCAATGCCATGCAACAATCATTAGCCGTCCAACAAGTAGTTGAAGCAATGAATACTATCAATTCGGGAGCCAAACAAACTGCTAGCGGCATTAATCAAACTAAGGTAGGTACTCAACTACTAAATGATGCTGCTCAAAATCTTAAAGCATTGAGTGCTAAATAGAGAGATTATGAGGCAAATGGGAGCATCTCAGTTATGCAATGAGTATAAATACATTGAATAAAAATGTGACATAATAGAGAGGTAGTAAGCAAACAAAAAGATAATGACAGAAGCAGAAAGCAGAAAATTAGAAGAGTATTTGCAAGGCGTCGCCACAATCTTATTCAAAAATACACCCGAAGAGCAGTTAAAAGACTTTGGTAGTATTGAATTAGCCGGAGCGAGATCGTGTGTTCAAAGAAGTTGCTCCCAAGATTGGAAATTTTTTTAAGCAGCAGCAGCAAAACAGAGGCGGGCAGAGCAAGAGAGATCCAAACCTGTATGGGTAAATGGCAGGTG
>JAUBSN010000017.1:0-101471 GCA_036704825.1 Microcoleus sp. F8-C3
CTAGATGGTAGCAATCAAAGCAGGTGCGGCAACCAATAGTTAAATGTATCATTAGCTGTAGACTCACTTACTCCAAACTGGATGCCCAGCAGTTGAAATGTTGTCATATGCCTCAGATAGACCAAGGTTAAAATTATTTGTTCGGGCAGAGATAGTTTGGGTTTTCGACCTCCTCCACCAGCAATAATTCTCACTTTCTTTGCTTCTAGTAAAGCTTGTTTTTCATGATGTAATCGTTCGGCATTTTGGAGCAATTGTTGTAACTCTTCATAGGCCAGACCAATTAATCGCTGTGTTTCTTTAGGATTTTCTTCAATATGATTCAGGATGTCGCTCATCTTTCTGTGTAAAAAAAGGTCTCTTATGTTCTTTTACCACATAATGTTACTATTTTGGAGATGTCTACACTACAAATATAATTTGCAACCAATTATATACAGTTTATTCTACAACTTTAAGAAAAGATCGATTAAGTGTACTTGGAGTATTACAAAACAACCAAGAACTTCAGTTTATGGTCTCTCCACTTACCTACTTGCTATTAGATAAGTTCAATGTACCCATGAAGTTGAACCATCAAATTAAAGGATTGGAGTTTAGACTAAGCAGGTCAAAAAGTGCGATCGCCCAAAGACCGGCAAACGTCCATACAAGAACGGCAACGGTCGCTGGCGATCAGCTATGAGACTCAACCATCAGATCGGTACCAGCGACCGTTGACGTTCTCTTTGAGGTGGCGGATGCTTTCTCAAAAAAAACTGTCTGCGATAGTTTCAACAGACAGCATCAGGGTAGAAAATTGAGAATTCAGCAAAAAATCTCAAATCTACCTGCAATGAAGTTTGAACAATTACGGGAATTTCGTCAACTAGCTTATGAATGCCTCGGCAAGGCTAAAGATGCCACCTTTGAACTAGCAGATGCGGTGATGACTACCCGCCACATCTCATGCTTAGGAGATTTAGCCCTCAATCCCTTATTTCGGCGTGAGTGGTCAAGCGCCTATGAAGCACTACAAGACTGTAGACCAGACCGAGACCAATTGATGCAACTATACATCCAACAGATATCACAAGTGGAACGTGAGCGTATTAGCGATCGATCATACAGCGTGGTTAAGACCCCATGCACGTACCCTCAAAGAACGTACCTATGAACATCAACCCACAGCCTTACCCCACGGTATACCTGTCGGCATCGGTCAAGGATATAGTACGATCGCACTAATACCTTCGATGAGTGGCAGTTGGGCGCTGCCCTTGAGACACGAACGTATTACCAGTTGGGACAACCCCATCGGTAAAGGCGCTGAACAATTGGCACAAGTATGTCAATATCTTCAGCATAGACCGATCGCTCTATTTGATAGTGAATATGGGTGTGCACCTCTGGTTAAAGCCACCGCAGCCATTGCCGCCGATAAACTAATGCGTATTCGCTCCAATCGTTGCTTATGGTCAACACCCCCAGCCTATAGTGGTAAAGGCAGACCCAAAATTCACGGTCAACAGTTTAAGCTCAACGACTCTCAAACCTGGTGGTCACCAGAACAAACCCTCGAATCTGTTGAGCCCAAACTGGGGAAAATCCGGTTAAAAAAATGGGATGACTTGCATTTTCGAGGTAGTCCCAAACATCCAATGACTCTGATTTTAGTCGAACGTCTAGAAACTGTAACGGGTCGATTAAATAGTCAACCTTTGTGGTTAGTTTGGGTTGGTATCCAAATGCCGTCTCTGGCAGAAATTTGGCAACTGTATCTACGCCGCTTTGCCCTGGAACATTGGTATCGGTTAGCTAAACAAACTTTACATTGGAATGTGCCGAAGCTCAGCACACCAGAACAGTGCAAACGATGGAGTGATTTGATGCCTTTACTAACCTGGCAATTATGGTTAGCTAAAGATGTCGTCACAGAAATTCGTCTCCCCTGGCAAAAGTCTCTGCTTGAATTAACACCTGGAAGGGTTGTACAATCAATGCTTCCACTTTTAATCAGGATTGGAAGTCCTGCTGTTTCTCCCAAACGGCGAGGAAATTCAGATGGATGGCAAACCGGGAAAACTCGCACTCCAAGATGTCGTTATCCTGTGGTCAAAAAGGGTAAAGGTAGGTTCCAAAACTCGTCAAAATCGATTAGTTAACCTGGGAATCTCTCTCTAAATTCACCATAATTTCTACTCAGCTAACGCTGAGTAAATTTGTGCTTAGTCTAAACTCCAGTAAAGGATTGCCTCAAGAAATTCCGTTGAACGGTGATGACTTTAACTCCTTGCTGAATCAGCATCTAAGCTCTGTAGGCTCTCAACATCGTACCAGAATTTTCGAGGCAGCAGCGATTGCTTTTTATCATCAGCAATCCCAGATTCCGGTAATAAAAACTCTGGTCACTGATGATGCACCCCAGTTTAAATTACTCACAGATGATTTATCTTTATGTTGGTACACGAAGCAAGACATTATAAAAAGTTAAGTCCATTTGTTACTTGTCATCAAAAAAGTTTAGACAAGTTTCTTGATGATTTTTGGGATTACTACCGAGAATTGCTCGCTTACAGAAACTCTCCCAGGACAGAGCAGAAGCTCAAACTAAAATCCAAATTTTTGGAGATTTTCGGCAGTCCAAGTGGTTATGAACAATTAGATGAACGAAAAAAATTAACTTTGAGTAAAATATCTGAATTGCTTTTAGTTTTGGAGCATCCGGAATTACCTTTACATAATAACCCTGCCGAATTAGCTGCTAGAACAATCGTGCAGCGACGAAATATTAGTTATGCAACCCAAACTTGTGAAGGAACGTCAGCGATGGATTTTTTCATGTCTCTAGTGGCGACTACCCGCAAATTAGGAATTAGCTTTTTTGAATATATGCATGACCGTATTTCTTACCTGGGAAATATTCCATCTCTAGGGACGATTATTCGTCAACAATCTTCGGTTTATTCTCTGGGTGTGTCCTGGTCTGATTGAAGAAATTCAAAAAAATATAAAGGCTCTGAATTATTGCTCCTTGATTCTTGTAGTAAGTGTCGTATAAACCCACGGTTAATTGTGACTTTAGTGGCTAAAAAAGACTATGATCTCCTTGATTTTATGATTAATAATACGTCATATTCTACCATGCTGTGCCTAGATTGTGAACCTTCTTTTTTTGCTGTTACCCCGATTTATTGAGCGGATACAGAAGCCCGTTCACAAAAGGTAGTGTAACTTGCAAAACAAACAAACCAATAATACTCGTAATACCAATAAAACTCATGCTTAATGCAACGCTTGCCAACCAACCCATTAAACCCTCTTCGCATTTGGAGATAATTTCATCGGCTCGCTGACGGTAAAAAGCCGGAAAAAGGCTGATAATTGCGTGGCGGTATGGCATCGGATTTACCAGAAGCATGATTGTCAAAACGGTAATTAATAAGGTATTAATAATCAAGCTTAGATAGTTGGAAAACAACTGATAAATATGCGAACTTGTCCACCAAAAAAGCGTTTTAATTTATTGGGTTAAATCGTCAATACTGGGAAGGTTATCAAAAATTTTTCCGGGTAATCTTGCTTGCAACCAATTGCTCCAAACTCGCAGTTTTTCTATTCCTAGCGGGACGAGTTGGGACAACTCTTGAAATTGATTGCTCAGGCGCGTTACGATGAGAGTTAGCAAGACAGCGCTCGCTGTGACTAGAATCGCAATTGCTAAGGCGGTCGCCACTCCCCGCTTCGCACCCGACTGCTGCAATTTTCGCACTAAACGGTTGAGAGCGATCGCTAAAATTACGGCGGTAAAAAACAGTAAAACAATCGTTCTAATTTTCCACAAAATATAGAGCGAGGTTACCAAGGCAAAAAAAACGATCCACTTTCCTAAACCCATAACAAAAGCCTCTCTATTCACCAACACTTAACTCTAGCAGGGAGATTTTTTTGGCTAAACTTTCTACAGCGAGAATGAGCGATCGCATCAATTCCGAATCCTCACTGTATTCTGCAGAAGCCAAATTTATCAGCCGCTGACTTTGGCTAATTTCTATTTCCTGACTCCAATCTTGTGGGGTACTATCTTTATAAACCCCAATCGTTATTCCCTGTTGTTCATTCAACAGCGAAAAACAAGGAATGTCTGATGTCCCATCACCCACATAAATGACTTGCGTTAGCGGGATACGCAATTCTTGGGCCGGAACATCCCGATAAACAAATGTCTTGCCATCGTCTTTTGAACCGTTGTCAACGCCTTTGGCAAGTTGGAACAAATAGCGAGTTTTTTACGTGTGAGTTACAAGTTTTTTGAGAAACTCAATCTCGCCCTCTTTACCATAATGGAACTCGCAACCCCACATCGCTTTTAAGTTGGGGGCGATACAATTATTACGGGCAATTTCCACCATACCGCAGCTAATTAGATAAAATTCAACTTTTACTTTGGGGTTGATTGCATAAGCGCTTTGACGCAGGCGATCGAACATTTCCGAAGCGCCATCAAAGGGCGCTAAATTTTTTCCAAAATTTGCTAAATATTCCTGGGTTATTTTGTTCCCTTGACGCTTAGATTCCTCGATAATTGCGTAAAATCTGGCTAGAATTTTGTCCCAACCGCTATCGATTAAAGGTTGAATTCGCTGGCGACGAAACGTAAGCGCATCAATATTGAGGCTTTCTAACAGACTATCGACGGTATCCGGGACAAGGGTATCGTCGAAGTCAAACACGACGGCGATATAGTTAGATAAAGGTTTGGTTGCGAGAGTCATAACAATTTGAAAGTGAAGGTTAACTAACAACAACAACTTGATAGTTGCGATTTTCCCAATTTGAGGAAATAGTCCAGAAAAAAGTAAAGTGAATCGGAGATGTTTGATTGTGGTCGATTGCAATATCTAAAAATTCTATTCCGATTGCAGTTGAGCGGGAGTCTGTATTTGTAACACTTTGCCAATTATCGCTAGACCAATTTAACTATTATTTTTGCGAAATTTGGGTACGTTCACCTCCTAGCGCCACTATAAAAACTCTGTTTAATTTCCTCATCCACTCGTTCCAATTATCCCGGTCAGTTGTAAAAGATAGATAACCGCAAAGCAGGCAAAAAAGATCCCTGCAATTACCGTTCCACCCCAGATAAACTTCGAGGGTCGCAATTCCTTGGGCAGCATTCGATGATTCACATAAAGCGTTAATACAGTCACAATGGGAATGTGAGCTGCTTCAATGCCTCCAGCCATTTGTAACAAGGAAACAGGTTCGCCGAAAATCAGATAAATTGCAATGGGTAACGCAGCTAACAGCACTATAATATAAAATCGCTGCAAAAATTTTTCATTCGTCCAACGACCCTGCACGCCAAATCCTTGCAGTAAAATTTGCGTGCCATCGGCAAACATCCGCCCAAAGCCATCTTGGACTGAAAGCGTGGTGCTACAAAAAGTAATAAAAACAATCGCCACCATAAACCAAAAGCCAAATGGTCCCCAAAGGTCGCCTAGCAAACTACCCAAAATTTCTGCTACTTGTTGTTCTTTTGGCACTAATCCTTGGGGACGCAACAACTCGCCACCGAGAATCAAAAAAGCGAGTGCCGCTAACAGCGCACCCACGACTGCTAAGGTATTGGATAAACTCATTAAAGTCACCCAACCCTGCAAGCTTTTTATTTGTTCGCGGTCGATTTGATTAAAATCAAGGGGTTGTTCTTGTTTGAGGGAAGCAGCACCGTATCCTC
Source organism: Microcoleus sp. F8-C3 (assembly GCA_036704825.1). GTDB lineage: Bacteria > Cyanobacteriota > Cyanobacteriia > Cyanobacteriales > Microcoleaceae > Microcoleus. The sequence goes on from JAUBSN010000017.1 coordinate 5,723, forward strand.
TGGCTTCCACCCAATAGGAATACCACATCAATCCCGCTGCCCCTGCTAGCATAAAACCCAGCCAAGGTAGGACTTCTTGATATTGCACGTTTTGGGGAATTTGAGGCACTAAGCCCGCTGCGAATTGTCGAACGTTGGGAAAGATAAAAATCGCCGCAGCTACCACTGCCAAGGTGCGGCAGATGCCGATAATTGAGGAAATTTTTTCCACAACTTCATACTGCCCCATGAACACAATTGCTGCCGTCACAGCGATAATAATCACCGTCCAAAGTTTAACTGTTCCTCCTGTTACTAGAATCAGTGCTGTAGCGGCGGCACCTGCAAGTCCGGCCACGGTGGAAATTGCTACTACCACCTGCGGCAATAAAATCAGCCAAATCGTCCAATTTTTCTGCCCAGGAATTTGCTTAAAACCTTCTAAAATCGTTGCGCCCGTACAAACAGAAAACCGCCCGACTTCGTTGTTGATAAACCACTTGAGGATAACAGCCGCTAGCAGCGCCCACAACAGCGAGTAGCCGTAAAGTGCTGCAATTCGAGGTGTAAATAGTAACTCACCAGAACCAGCAGCCGACAGCATCCATAAAAAACTCGGTCCCAACCATTTAAAGCGCTCCCAACCCTCTGGCGCCTGCGGGATTTGTTGACTGGTATTTTCACCCTCCTGGTTAGTTAGTTGTGCAGAAGAACTACGATCGCTATTTCTATTCATTGTTATTACTAGATTAGTAACTGCTCAACACCGATCGATTTATCCACGATTTATGGTGAGGTTGAAATTGTGGATTTTCATATTCCGGTGCTTCACACCTTGTTAAAACGACCCTTGCTGGTGGCTTTTACCCCAAGTCCGATTAAACTTATATCTTGCACCATTGTCAATTAGCCTTTTAGGAACAGGCTTTCCGGCTTCACAAAAAAATCTACTCTTTGTGGAACGGGCCGGAGAGCCCGTTCTTGAGAATGCTGCAAGATGTGAGATTAAACCAAAGACAACTGCGATCGCCAGCAAAAACGTTAGATTGAACTGAATGCCGGAGCCACTTGCATGATTGTGCCAACGTAAAACTCACAGCAGGTCTTTGCCAATTGCAAATGAAGGTACGCGCCAAGCCAAAAAAACTGCTGCTAGTCCCAAAAAAACGGCAATCTCCACCACAATTGCGATCGCACTCAGGCTTGACTAGGTTCTCAAGTTTGAGAGAGGAATTTTCCTTCCCAATTACAGCGAGCGAACCAGCTAGAAGCATCCACAATCGCATTCGTGGTTGAATTTTTGAATTGGTCAGGTTTTCTTGTACTCCAGGTATTAATTTTGTACAAAGATTCCTCCTAAGACTGCCACTCTTACATTTTCACCCTACACCCCTGTATGGCAAAGATTGTGCAAAATTAAAGCAAATAGCCAAATATCTTACTTAAGATATATTACTTTTACATTCTATTTTAAAATCACCAAACTTAAGATAGATGCTGCACGGCTAGTTTTTATCTACAGAGACTTTTTAGAAAAACCCAAAGCTCATTCTCAGGCTAGGCGCGTCGCTATTTTTTAGTTTGTATCCTGAGAACTAGGAAGTTCATATAATTTAACAAGAGCGAGATGACACAAAATTGCGATCGAGCAAGCCAAACAATAGAATTGCTGGGTCAACAAAAATTGGAACTAAGCGATCGCGATCGTGAACAGATAATCGAGCGCATCCGTCCCACTGCTTTAATCATTCACGAAACGATTAGAATTGAGGGTGAAAGTGAGTTGTGCCGTCCAGTTTCAGCCCTAGCTTGGTCTGGATTAGCTGCAGGACTATCTATGGGATTTTCCCTGGTGGCTCAAGGTTTACTCCAAGCAAATTTACCCCAGCAATCTTGGAGTTCCATCATTGTCAGCCTTGGGTACAGTATCGGCTTTGTCATTGTGGTGATGGGGCGTCAGCAGTTGTTCACTGAAAATACCCTGACTGTCATTCTACCTTTGTTAAGTGATCGCAGACCCAAAGTTTTTATGCGAGTGCTGCGATTATGGGGAATCGTGTTAGCAAGCAATTTGTTAGGTGCATTCATATTTGCCTCAATAGTTGCACAGGCTGGAGTCTTCCCGCCTGAACTTCAAACAGCGTTTGGCGAAATAGGTTTAAGAGTGATCGGTGGAGGATTTTGGATAACTTTATTGCGGGCAATCTTTGCTGGTTGGTTAATTGCTTTAATGGTGTGGCTTCTCCCCGCCGCTGAGTCTTCTCAACTGTGGGTAATTGTTATCATCACTTCTCTGGTTGGGCTAGGTGAATTTCCTCACATTATTGCCGGATCGGTGGAAGTTTTCTATGCAGTGGCAGTTAAAGCTGTTTCGTGGCCAGAATATTTGGGCAAATTCATGATACCTACCCTAATTGGTAATATTTTAGGCGGAGTTACCTTAGTCGCTGCCTTAAACCATGCCCAAATTGCTCAAGATGACTTCTAGAAAATGAGCTCAAATAAACCACATAAAGGGCATGGAGAACCCCGATTTTTCTAAGAAGTCGGGGATGTGCGATCTTAAGATAGAAGGAGATTGATAATGACTACAAACTGGCGTGGCTATCGAGTTGCAGCTTGGGTAGGACAGGCGTTATTAACAATAGCAGTAATAGCTGCTCTGAGTCAGGGAAAATGGCAAAATGCCTTGGGGTTAGCCTTATTCTTAGCAGCATCCCTGGCGTTTGTGGTGATGGTCGATCGCTTGCCAACGCTGTTTGATTTCCTGTTTGTGCTTGCTGCCTTACTCAACGCCGGAGGCTGGGTTTTGGGGCTGTTTTACCAACCGGGACCTTATGATGAAATAGTTCATGCTTTCACGACTTTTGCCGTGACTTTAGCATTGAGTTTTTTAGCATACAGTTCAATGCTGACTATTTTTTGCAACCATAAACTGCTGTACTTGCTAACAATAACCAGTTTTGGGATTGCGATTGGTGCTTTGTGGGAAATTGCCGAGTGGACGGCTGGTATTGTTCTCTCAACCGAAGTGATTGAGAGCCTGAATGATACGATTATTGATTTGATTATGGATAGTTTTGGAGCTGCAATAGCTGCCCTAACTAGCTTATGGACGTTGCAAGAATGGATGCGCCCCAGTGCGGATGTTGGGAATCAAGCATCTATCGCCAATAGTGCGAGCGATCGCACTTAACTCGCAAATTCATCATTTTTTCTTCAAACATCTTTCATTTGATAGATATTTTCTTATTGCCTACGACAGATGGCAAGCTTGGGAGAGTTGAGGTTAAATACAGAGAGCAATAACATTTTTAAAGAATGTAGAACGTAGAACACAGACAATCGACCTTGAGCAAAAGTAAATTTTTAATAATTTAAATTTTCTTTTCACGTTAGTGCAAGAGGTTGGTTATTGCGATTTAGGAGGATTTTATGAAAATAAAATCATTTTCAACGGCAATTGGACTGGTTCTGTTGGGTTCAACCATTTATTTACCGGAAATTGCCCAAGCTAGTCCCAAACCCTCTATCCAAGTAGCTCAACGAAGAGTAGTCGGCTCGGATATCGACAGTTTTACCGCGTATCCAGTACAGCGATTAGATCCGGGAACTCAACTCTTTTTCGTGCTGCGAGGATCCCCGTATTCTAGAGCTACCTTAACGGGAGCATCCCGGTTTTGCAAATATGCAGAAGTATGATATTTTTGTAAACTTTTTCAAGCTCCCTACTAGAACTTTGCCGAAAAATCTGTTTTAGGGTCAATGAGTTATTTTCTAGCCGTTGCAGAATAGAGGAAATTAAGAGTTACAATAGTCAAGGAATAATTTTTAGGAATCCAACATGACACCGGACGAACAAGAACGTTTACAAGCCTATACTGCTGAAATTGCCAAAATTTTATATAAAAACACTCCCCCCGAGGCATTAGATAGCGAAAGAAAGCATAGAAAGACACCTGAGAAAACAATGGCTTGAAATGGTGGGACCCCAAGTCGCTTTTTTTTTATCAAAGAAACAACGGGAACAGACAAAGGACGTCCCCGAACCGTAAAAAGCTGTGTGGGTGAGTTAACAATAACTGAAAAACAAGCGGAACAATTAAACCTAAAAAAATCTACTCAATTGGCTCCATTATTTGAAAAATGCTGCCTGCGACAAGTAGCAAACTTATCAGATTCCAAGGCGTCCCAAGAAATGGAAGTACAGAGGGGAGTTAAGATAGGTCATACCACTTTACATAGATTGGTAGAAAACCAACAATTGGTCGAACCAAGAGCCGAATCCCCCATTAAAGAAACCAGCGTAGACGGAGGGAAAGTTCGGATTAGAGGAGCAAAAGGGGAGGGGTGTCACTGGCAAGACTATAAAGCTGTTCGGCTTCATGACAGCTTTTATGCTGGATATTTTCAAGAAAATGAAGTCTTGATTGATTATGTCAATCGTCAGCCGTTAAATTCCCTACTGACTTGTTTAGGAGATGGACAGGATGGGATTTGGAATCTCATCGCTAAATTTAATCCAGATGGCAATCGCCGAGAAATCTTAGACTGGTTCCATTTACTTGAAAATCTCCATAAAGTAGGAGGGTCTAACAAACGACTAGCACAAGCGAAAAATTTGTTGTGGCAGGGTCGTGTAGATGAAACAATTAAGTTGTTTGAGTTGTGCCGTCGCCGTCAAGCGGAAAACTTTTGTAACTACCTAAAAAAACATCGACATCGAATCGTAAACTATCAACTCTTGTCCACTCAAAAAATTTGCTCGCCGAGGTTCGGGAGCTGTGGAATCATCGGTGAAACAGATTGATAGAAGATTGAAAATTTCCGGCGCTCAGTGGCGAGCTGAAAATATTAATCAAATGCTTAAACTGAGGTGTGCTTACTTGAATAATTTAATAATCTAGAAGTTTATAGACGCCTGCTTCTTTTCCATTCTCCTAGCTTCACTTTAGAGGTTCCTACAAGCCTGTTTGGTTAGGGTAGGGCGAAAATTTTGGCGTTCTTTTATATAGTTGATAGGGAAAAGTTTTGTACTATATCATACTTTTACTCATTTACAAAACCGGGATGCTCCCGTCAGCATTCCCTTAGTATACTGAATTTACTGGCAAGTAGCGCAACATTAAATGTTAAGTTTAGGGACATCGAGTCCCGTAAACTTAACTAGGGAAGTCCATGTATCCCAACGCCGACCTGGGTACAGGTACGGCGTGGGTCTTAGAGCTGCCCCCAAACCCCCTCAAAAAGATAAAATATGCAATTGCAACAGCGGCTGACTGAAATCGACCTTGATGCCTATTTTCAACGAATTGGCTACAGCGGTGACTGTTCGCCCGGGCTGACAGCGTTACAAGCAATTCATCAGCGGCATTCCCACACGATCGCCTTTGAAAACCTCAATTCGCTCATGAACCAACCTGTGAAGCTGGATTTAGCATCCTTGCAACAAAAACTAATCCGCGATGGACGGGGCGGCTATTGTTTCGAGCAAAATTTACTGTTGCGGGCTGTTTTGCTTGCTCTCGGCTTTCAGGTAACGAATTTGGCAGCTCGCGTGCTGTGGAATTTGCCGTCCGGGACGGTCGCACCCCGCAGCCACATGGTGCTGGGGGTCAATATTGATGGGGAGCCGTACATTGCAGATGCGGGATTCGGAGGGTTAACCCTTACCGCGCCGCTTGCTTTGACGCCGGATATCGAACAGCCTACATCCCACGAACCGTTTCGATTGAGCGCAGCGGATCGCAGCTACATCATGCAAGCATATATCAAGCAGGAGTGGAAATCCCTTTACAAATTCGACCAAGAGGAGCAAGAATTACCCGATTACGAGGTGAGCAATTGGTACGTTTCAACTCATCCCAACTCGATTTTTGTTACTAACTTGATGGCTGCGAAACCGGGTTCAAATTGCCGTTATGCCTTGTGGAACAATCAGTTTGCGGTGCATTATTTGGACGGTCGAACAGAACGCCGCGTCCTTTCAACGGTTGCAGAGTTGCGCGCTACCCTTGAGAATGTTTTTTGTCTCAACCTGGGAGCGATCGCCGATATCGATCCGATGTTACAGCAATTAATTGAGCGATCGGGTGCGGAGACCTAACGGTGAAAGCGGGCAACTCTCGATTTATGGCAAGGGCGGCAAGACTTTTCGATAGATTTTCTTGCGGAAAATATTAAATCCGACATTCCGCACCCCTTTAGACGAAAGCCTCTCGCTCAGGACAAGAAGCGACCGTAGTTGTACGCTTCTTCTTCGCCCAAACGGTCAACAATCGCCCAATGTACTGTGTTGAGTTCAGGAATTTGTAACATAAATATCCAGTTAGCTTCTATGCTTTCCCCTCTTGTTGGGAGCATCGGTGTCTCTGGCGTACACAGGGTAATTTTAGTGGTGGGTTTTTGCATATAGTGGTAAGACGAGGGTTCGCGATCGCCGTTGAAATAAGCGTATGGCACACCCACAGCAGCAGCATTAGCAGCGATCGCCTCTGTAACCGAGCTTTCTTCTGGGTAGTCACCTACAAAGCCTACAAAGTTATAGTATGCTGTGTCCAATGCTTCCTCAAAAGTTACCTGACCGCCTAAAGCTTTCTGTGCCTCAATCGCTTCTGGATCTGCCTCTAGGATCAAATTGTCAAAACCAAGGGATTTTGTCAGATTAGATAGCTTTTGACTGTGCTCAGTATAAGCATAGCTAGACATCAAATTTCCCTTTTCATCATACAGCCGTCCCTCATCTGAAGAGTTATTCCAAACAGAGCGTTTGCTACCGAAAGAGAAGCCGCCTGACTCTGGATGCACCTCGTTAGTATAAACTCGACACTCAGCTCCTTTTTTCAAAACTGTCCCCGTAGGAAAAGAGAATTCTTGATTGCGATTGTCTGTGTGAATTTTCCAGCCTGATATATCTATATCAACCAGCCCCTCGTTGACAATAGCGATATATTCGTCCGCTTCCGTGGATTTAACGCGGACATCCGAAAAAATCCTCGAAATCCTGACGTGGGGTGTTGCCTGTGAGAGATCGAGTATTGCATACAGCCCTTCTCCATCAGGACTAGAAACGAGAATTTGATTGGCCTGCTCGGATGGTTGGAAATCGATAATCGAACTGCCATTGCGTTGATAGAGAGATTTAACTCCAGCAAAAATGGGATGAGAGCTATTAATGGGTTGATTTCCTGAAATCCCGTTATAGCCCTCTTTAAACTGTAAACCAACTTCCCAAAGAAACCAGTTAAAGTTATACGCTTCAGCATAGTCCTCATCTTCCGTCTCGGCAGCGAAGTAAACGTTCCCTCCGGCTCCAAGCAAATCTCTGATTCTAGTCTCATCAACACCAGTGTCGTGTGAAAAAATCGCATCCACATCTTCTGGGATATCATATCCAACCGTCCATGCGTGACCGGCTTCAGTCATTGTCTGTGCTAAAGCCGATTCAGATTCTGCTAGATCCGGGTCCAAGTAAGAATGAAACTTGCCTGGACGACCGCCCGTAAACCAATTAGCAATATTTTTAGCAAAAATTGCCGCGTCAGGAGATTGTTCAAATCCGACGTTACTTAAAGTTGAAGCATCATTAGCGAGAAAGATTTTGCCTAATTTTTTGTTCATTGACTCGGTTCATAACCTTCGGAATAGTTGATGGACTTACTGGTGCGGGTGCAGGGAAATATGGCTAATTGTTGCTGTGACAAAATTCTCACTTCTAAGTGGAGATTGTTAATCACAAAAAAAATGCCAACTCCATCGCTCGCTTTTACAGACATATCCTTAATATAAACAAAATAGTCCGATAAAAACGATCGAAAATATTGGGAGAGAACGGGACAAGCCCTTTAGCAAGAATCTCAACACTCCAGCCAGCAATCTTGACACTTACGATCCTGTATTAAATGCAACTGTAAATGTGACGCTCGACAGGATTAAATAGGGTTTGCTGAAAAAGTTATAAAAAGCAGGGGGTGGGAAATGAACCAGAGACCAGGCTTCCTCACGCAATAAGCAAGGCTTTACTTTGAGTTTTCAATTCATAGTTACAATTAATGGTTCTAGATAAAATTATAAGATTTTGGAAAAATTGACACAAAAAAAGACAGTAAAACTGCCTGAGCAGTTTCACCAGGTTGATTAATAAAAATGTAAGAGTAATGGAAGTTTCAGAAGTAGTAGATAGTTTAGCCATGACTCGATTCAGACTAAATCTTATTTTGCCCTGTCCAAATTTTCCCTCAATTTCGTTGCGAATTCGCTCATCTTCTTGGGCTTGTTTTTTAGCTTGAAGGCTGACTTGGGCAGGAGGTCTTCCTAGTGGAGGGCCGCTCAATCTAATTCCTCTTTCTTTACACCACGCTCGATTGACTCGGGTAGGATAAATTTTATCGGCGTGAACCGATTCCGGGTAAAATCCGGTAGATTCTTTGTAAGCTTCTACTTGACTAATAAAATCTCCACTTTCATTATAGTTTTCCCAGCTAATTTTTTCGAGGAATACATATCCTTCTACACAACTGACTGATAACTTGGCTCCGAATTCCGTAGGACTTCCTGATTTGCCTCGGACGATTGGACGGACATGAGGTTGTGTTAAACTAACAATCCGATGTTCGATTTTTTTTTTGATTATTTGACCACATCGAATGCTGTTGACGATAAATTTCATTTGACACTAATAAATTTCTGTATTGCCTTCTGCTTAAGAGTTCCAGACTTGCCCCCTTCTCGATTAACTGCTCAATATGTCCCAAATTTCGTTTGATATATTGCAGTTGTTTTTTAACGGCGTCTCTCCTGTCTTTGCCAGAGGGCTTCCTCTTTTTAGCGAATTTTAGGTAATCTTTTCTGGCCTTCTTTCTGTAGGTTCTCGTTTTTTTATCTAGGGTTTCTTTCAGGAATTTATATAAAATGTCTATGAGAATTTCGGTGGTTTTTCTCGCTTGATTTAACAGGTCCACATCTGTGGGGTATTTAAGATCGGCAGGTGCTACCGTTGCATCAATTAATAGCTTCCCTTTATTTCCTTTTTCTTTGGATTTTTCGGCTTCTTCTAACTTTTTTGTGCTAGAGTACTCCGGATTGAATCCTAGGCTTTGTTGGACAATTCTTCGATTAATTTTTTGAAGTAGCTGCTGACTAATTCTCTGCCGAAAATCAACCATCGTTGAAGCGTCAAAGGGCGCTTTGTTTTGATAACTATTTTGTCCGATGAAATACTGTAAGTAAGGATTTTATTGAATTTGTTCAACTGTTTCTCGGTCACTGAGCTTCAATTTTTCTTTGATGATTAAAGCGGCCAGTGCTATCCTACTAAAAGATTTGGCTGGCGCTCCCATGTCTTCTGAGAAATTCTGGGCATATTCTGCCTCAAATTCGGATCACGGAATTAGCTTCGACAGAACAATCCACCGATTTTCTTCACACAGATGCCCCTCAAAGGGAAGTTCAAAGGATTCTTCTGGCCCCAGGGCATTTTGTGATTTTCGATACATTTTCCCTTCACTGATGCACAACAATTTCGGCACTGGTCTGGTAAAAGATGAGAGTTAAAATGGAGGCAGCGTTGAGGATATATCAATGAACTGCCCAAACTGCCAAAGCCAAAACGTAGTGAGAAATGGGATAACCAAGCGCCAAGATAACAGTTTTGTCCAGAAATACCTGTGCAAGACTTGCAAGCGACAATACAACGAGCGGACTGGCACAGCCATGTCAAGGCTACGTACCCCGGCGGTGCTGGTGGGTGCAGCTTTGAATGTGCGCACAGAGGGATTAGGCATTCGTGCCACAGGTCGCTCGTTTGGCAAGTCACACTCAACCATTATGCGCTGGGAGCAAAGGCTTGCTAGGCAAGCTAGTCTATGGTCGCAGCAGCCGCCGGATGGGTCGGATGTGACACTCGAAGCAGATGAAGTGTACACTCGCGTGGGCGAGAACCTTCCCCCCCGAAGCCAGTGAAGGTTGGACAATCCATTTTATTGAGCGCCAAAGCCGCTACTGGGTCGATGCGCGGGCTGGGCAAAAAACGCAGGAGTTGTTTGAGCAAGGGACTCAAAGCGCTTGGAGTTGGGCAAAGCCTGCTGAGTTCATCCGTTGGTTTACCGATGGCGAACGACGCTATGGCAAAGCCTTGTGGCAACTTGCCAGTGTCTATCTTAAATCAAAAGAAGTCCACCCAAATTACCATCGCCGCAAGGTCTGGCGGCAAGGGTTAGAAGTCGCCATGAAAATCAAGGGGTCTCAAGGCAATAGGCGGGTTGAGTGGGTGAAGTCTGAGCATCCGTTCACAGCGATTAGTCCCGCATCTGAAGTTCATGCCAATCACAACGAGGCTCAAAATAGCGCCCTTAGACGACGCTGAGCGTGCTTATCGCAGACGACAAAACCTCTATGCCAAGTGTGTAAAGGGATTACAACGAGTGTTGGATGTGCAACGAGTGATCCATAATTGGGTGCGTCCTCACTGGGGCTTAGCCAAACAAACGACTCCTGCAATGGCGATGGGGTTGTGCGATCGTCCGCTCTCAATCCAGGAACTCCTGTCCTGTCGTGGCTTTACTGCTCTCCTCCATTAAGAGACCAGTGCCCAAAACTGGACTTGTCTTATCTGCGGAGGGCTATTGTTAAATGGAGAGGAAATAGAAACCCACCACATAGTATCTGTTGCTAAAGGCGGTACTGACGACGAGTACAACCTTCAGCACGTCCACCTAGCGTGTCACAAACAGGTACATTCCAAAACTCAAACCCAGTCTCAAAAGACCTTAAGTTAGACCTGAGCGCAGTGAGTTGGAAACTCTCATGCTGCGTTCTCAGGGGAGGGAAGAGCAGCGACGCTCGAACCTTACCCGACAGAGGTAGGGGTAGCAATGCCCCTATCGACTCTAACCCTCCAGACTGCTGTACTCAGTTTGGCGGTTATGCTGTCTATTGCTGTTGGCGCAGCAATGGGCAGTGCAACTAGATTTTTGGGCGGAGCGAAGCGGAGGGGACGTGGGCTGCTTCCTCTGCAAGCAAGCAACCTCTAACTTGAAAGCGTACCCGCAGACGGGGGCCTGTGTCAATCCATTTGGGATTTTGGATTTTACGGGAAGTTACCCACAATCAGGAGACGACGCCTGGCCGTTTCCCTACAGTTAATCTGGCGGTGGTTACATCTGTTGCGAGGGGGATCGATCGATTATTTTAGGGTAGGGAAACGGCATTGCCGTGTCCTCAATTCCCCCTGTTGTCAATTGTTATATCCAATCGGACGGTGTTAGCAAAATTAGCTGTTTTGATAAGATCGATCGCACTCCATCCAATCCCATCTCCACATCCGCCAAAATCTCCCCAACAGTCTTCTCTCCTTTACCTTGCCCAGACGGGCTTCCCTCTTTCTCCCCCCCTTGATAAGGGGGGGCTGGGGGGGGTAAACAACCTTGCAAAAACTCAAATTCAGCACTTGACAAATTGATCAATTGGTAGTTGCAATCAAACACTTGTTGACTCGGCCAACCGTGCATACAACCACTCAACTCTGGAATTGCCGCCAAAAGTGCCTTATCGTCCGACCAATCAATTTTATTAACAGGCTTTTTGCCTAAGAAAAACTCGTAATGAGTGATTTCCGTATCCAACAATTCAATTAATCGATAAAGCTCTCTTTCCGTCAAACTCCGAGCTCTTTCTATCAATTCCGGCGCTTTCCCCAAAAGTCTTTCTAACTGCCAATATCCCGGATTTGAAAAACCAATAAATTCCAATCCCGAAGCATCAATTAACTCGAACAAAGTCTCAATATTGTAGTCAATTTCCTGCGGGTGAACGTACATATCAGCAAAACATTCGTCCCGCTGATTTTCTCCTGCCCAACGCTGTTTTTCGTACTTGACAAGACGGTTGTTTTCTGGTAAAGAAGCAAAGATTTGACGACCGACTTTGACGCCATCCGGGTAGTCACCTTTTTGCGGGCCTTGGAGAAGTCCGATCGCCCTTTGCATGAGTTGAATTTCCCAGCGTCCGAGCTCAGCATACACAAAAATGTGCATCAAACCGCCCTCCGCCAACTTCGCCGCCAGCGCTTGAATGCCCCGGATCGGATCGGGTAAGTGGTGGAGTACACCCACGCAGTTGATCAAATCGAACTCGCCCTCTAACTCGGCGGCATCGTACAAGCTGAGGTGGCGGAAATCAGCTTCGCTAACGGGCGCGCGCGAAGCCCTCGAAGAGGATCGCCGACAGCGTTCTTGTGCTACCTTCAAAGCACCTTCACTCAGGTCGATCGCCGTAACCGTTGCTTTGGGATTGAGGTGAATCAGATAATCGGTGCTCGAACCAGTGCCGCAGCCAGCATCTAAAATCCGAATATCGAGTTTTGGCGGCTTTTGCCCGGTGCAAAAATTGTAAGCATCAGGCCAACTCCAGCGCCAGTTGTACCCTGGTGGCGGTTCATCTGACAAAGGATCGGGCGGGAAAGGGAAGGTATCGTAAAGCCGCCGCACGGCAGCGCTGATATCAGGCGTAGTATCCATAGGTGAGTTAATAGTGCGTGAGTTTTGAGATTTGTTGTCAGCAGCTACGGGGTAACAGCGCTAGGCCACAAGCACTTCTGTTGCTGCGTTACTCGCAACCAAAGTGTCGCTGCGCTGGCGTTGGGCAAGCCTGAAACAGAGGGTTAGGGCGATCGACGAACCCCTGATAGCCAAGCCCTGACAGCTTCCGCGTAATAAAACTTATCATTTTTTCTCATATAAGCTCTCTTAAATCTATACAATAAATCTCGACAGTCTTTTTAACAAACAAGGACTGTCAATAACCTACCGCTCAGCTTTCGGGTAAAGCGGAGGCGTCTTTCAACAGAGCAAGAGGTCCAGAAAAAGGCAGAAGAAAATTTTTTATTTTCTTTTCCCTTAATAGAGGGCACTTGCTGCAATCGCCCAAAGGCAACTCTCCTGCCGAGTCTTTTTTTCCACGGGTATACCGGCGGATCGCAGCGGAGGGAGTACCCCGTGCCTGCCTTCGGATCGGACATTGCCCCGCAGGCAGAAAGATGAAACCAAAACATTTTAATCTAAGAAAGTAAGCGCGCCCGAACCTCGTGACAGGTAAAGGCAAAAAGTAAACAAAGCAAACATACCTACTTTGACCTGCATGAGAAGGCAGGGTTAGTCTGGGTAAATGCTACAACGATTTAGATAGGGAGCGAAGGAGTCTAATGACTGTAAAGGCAAGTGGTGGAAGCTCGGTTGCGCGTCCGCAACTATATCAAACTGTACCGGTCGCAACAATTTCGCAAGCAGAACAGCAAGACCGCTTCCTACAGCGGGGCGAACTCAGCGAACTGGCAAGTTATTTCAGTTCAGGGACTCTGCGGATCGATATCTCTGCGACGCTGACCCAAAACTCGGAACTGATAGTATCCCGCGCAGCCAACCGGATTTTTACCGGCGGTTCCCCGCTGGCATTTTTGGAAAGACCGCAAGAACCTGTGATGGCTGTAGCCGGTGCGGCTCGCGGAGGCTCTGGGAATGTCTCTGAAGGCATGAAACTGGGAAATGTCACCTACGTAGAAAGCCGCGCTGGCGGCAACGGCGGCAACGGCGGTGGCGGCGGTGGTTTCTTGGGGCTGGGAAATCTATTTTCTGGCAGCGGTGGCGGCTACAGCGGTCCAATCCCTGCAGGATTTCAACCAATCAATGTCTCGCGCTACGGCCCGGGCAACATGACGAAATCTCTGCGGGATTTGAGCTGGTTTTTGCGCTACATCACATACGCGATCGTAGCTGGCGACCCGAACATTATTTCGGTGAACGTGCGGGGATTGCGGGAAATCATCGAAAATGCTTGCTCTTCGGCGGCGACGCTGGTGGCAATGCAGGAAATGAAGGCAGCATCTTTGGGCTATTTCAGAAACAATGCAGAGGCAAGTGCGATCGTCGGACAGTATTTCGACGTAGCTATTACCGAATTCAAAGCGCCCACACCCTCAGATAAGGTGCGGCAGCGCGAAAGCAACGACCAGCAAGGGCTGCAACTGCCTCAAATCTACTTCAATGCAGCCGAGCGGCGGGCGAAATTCGTCATGAAGCCGGGCCTGTCTTCGGGGGAAAAGCAAGAAGTAGTCAAAGCAGCTTACCGCCAAGTATTCGAGCGCGACATTAGCCGCGCGTACAGTCAAAGCATTTCTGACTTGGAATCTAAGGTCAAAAATGGCGAAATCTCGATGAAAGAGTTTATTCGCCGCCTTGGTAAATCTCCTCTGTACCGTCAGCAATTCTACGAGCCGTTTGTCAACAGCCGTGCTGTAGAATTAGCCGCTCGTCACTTCCTAGGTCGCGGTTTGAGCTCGCGGGAGGAATTTAGCAAGTATTTTGCGATCGTCACTAAAGGCGGCTTGTCGGCGCTAGTAGACGCGATGGTCTATTCCCAGGAATATTCCGACTACTTCGGCGAAGAAACAGTGCCTTACCTGCGCGGTTTGGGTCAAGAAGCTCAGGAATGTCGCAACTGGGGCCCGCAAATTGATTTGTTCAATTTCAGCGCTCCGTTCCGCAAGGTCCCTCAGTTCATCACCTTGTTTGCTGGCTACACCCAGCCTCTGCCAGACCAGCACGTTTACGGTGTTGGCAATGACCCCTTAGAAATTCAGTTCGGCGCGATTTTCCCGAAAGAAACTCGCAACCCCAAGAACCGTCCAGCTCCCTTCGGGAAGGACACCCGCCGTATCCTGATCCGTCAAGGTGCGGGGATTGAAAACCAATTGAGCAACCCGGAGGCTCGCGGTAAGGCTCCAGGCTCTCTGGGTCCCAAGGTCTTTAAACTAGACCAGTTACCAGGCGGCTATGTGGGTTCCAAGAAAACAGCCCGCGGTGTCTCTAGCACCTACAGCAACAGTTCTAGTGTCAAATTTAGCGAAAGTTCGACTCAAGCGGTGATTCGGGCAGCTTACCTGCAAGTGTTCGGTCGCGACGTGTTCGACGGCCAGCGCCAAAAGGTGGCGGAAATTAAGCTGGAAAACGGCGACATCACGATGCGCGAGTTTATTCGGATGTTGGCGAAGTCAGACGTGTTCCGCAATATGTACTGGAGCAAGCTGTACGTTTGTAAGGCGATCGAGTACATTCACCGCCGACTCCTGGGACGCCCTACCTACGGCCGTCAGGAAATGAACGCTTACTTTGACATTTGTGCTAAGAAGGGTTTCTACGCGCTGGTCGATGGCATCATCGACAGTCTGGAGTACAACGAAGCTTTCGGGGAAGATACAGTGCCCTACGAGCGCTACGTAACTCCCGCAGGTTTGTCGATGCGGACGATGCGATCGGGTTCCGTCGCCGAGCAAAATCTCCAAGCTCAGATTGCCGACACGCCTCGGTTTATCGAACTCGGTGTCGCAGGCGATCGGGGCGATTTCGAGTTGCAAACTCGGATTGCTCAAGGTGTCAGCAAGCGGCGCGAACAAACTAAGGTGTTCAAGCTGACGAATACTTCGGACAAAGTAGCTTTGAAAACTTTAATTCAAGCTGCTTACCGTCAAATTTTTGAACGCGACTTGAATCCCTACGTTGTGAAGAATGAATTCACGGCGCTAGAAAGCAAACTTGGCAACAATGAAATCAATCTCAAGGAGTTCATTGAAGGTTTAGGTTGTTCCTCGCTGTACGTCAAACAGTTCTATGCACCTTATCCAAATACTAAGGTGATTGAGTTGGGCACAAAGCACTTCTTGGGCCGGGCTCCTCGCAATCAGGCGGAGATTCGGAGTTACAACCAAATCTTGGCAAGTAAAGGGATTAAGGGCTTTATCAACGCGATGTTGAACAGCGTTGAATATGCTGAGGCTTTTGGTGAGGATACTGTTCCTTACCGCCGCTTCCCGACTCTACCGGCTGCTAATTTCCCGAATACTGAAAGACTGTACAACCAGTTGACTAAGCAGAACGGTGAAATTGTGGTTCCGAGTTTTGAGCCTGTGGCTGCGATCGACAGAAGCTAACAATAAACTGCAAGAAAGTTGATTTTGTAGGTTGACAAAAATCCCTCGCTATGGTAATGTAGCGGGGGATTTTTGGTGAAGGGCGATCGGCAATTCTTCGCTGCAAGCAATCCAATCTTGGGTTAACAGCCATTGAGACAGCGGGTTTAAATCTGTTTGACTGATTCCTTCCGCAATCGGAATCGCAATATTTGGCGGCCCGACTAGCCAGAAATTTTCCTGGAATAGTAATTCACATTCAATATCTGACAAAGTAATTTTTTGTGTAGCAATTACAATGTCTAGCTTTCCGGCTTTGAATTGTTGGATTAACTCTGCTGTTAACCCAAATTGTACGGTGTAAAAAGTACGATCGTCCTGCGGTAATTGACCGAGAATTCATTTTGTGAAAATTTTTTTGGGCGTACCGATTCTCAGGGTTTGCGGAGTTTGGGCTGTTGAGTTTTTGCGGGGAACTGATGCAAGTTTCTCGATCGCACCAGAAATTTGAGTATCCAGCAATTTGAGTATACAGTATTTGTCCCGCTTCCGTGGGAACCATCCGCCTCGGAGTCCTTTGAAACAAGGGATTTCCCAAAGCTGACTCTCTTGCTGCGACGTGTTGGCTAACAGCCGGTTGCGTGAGTTGGAGGACTTGCGCGGCCCCGATACAGTTCCCGGGCGGTAAACCTCAATAAAGCTGCGATACCCTCGAAAGTTAATCATGTAGCAGAACGAAGAAGGAAGAAGGAATAAGGGAAAGCAATTCGCCGCAACGGTTTCAGCAATTAAGAACGCGGTAATAACCTTGGCGGTTGCTATAAATTGATTTATATTTACCCAAAAACTTTATAATTTGTATTCTAGATAAATTCGGTCTAGGATGAAAACAACAGGCACAAAGACATCCGCAAAAGGAATAAACTATGACTACCCAAAAAGTTCTGATTGTTTTAACCAGCCGCGATACACTGGGTGACTCTGGTAAAGAAACTGGTTTTTATCTCGCAGAGGTGACTCATCCATTGAACGCATTTACTCAGGCGGGATTAGCGGTAGATTTTGTCAGTCCCAAAGGCGGCAAAGCTCCAATGGTTGGAGTTGATTTAGAAGACCCGCTAAATAAGGCTTTTTTAGACGATTCCGAGCAAGTTTTTCGAGTTGAAAATACGCTCAATCCTGCACAAATTGATTCCGCAGAATACAGCGCTATTTTCTATGCTGGCGGACACGGGACAATGTGGGATTTTGCGGATAACCAGGAGCTCGCTGAGATTGCTGCTGCTATTTACGAAGCAGGTGGGGTTGTCGGTGCTGTCTGTCACGGGCAGGCCGGGTTAGTCAATATTAAGTTATCCGATGGCGAATATTTGGTTGCTAACAAGACTGTGGCTGCTTTTACTAATGAAGAGGAAGCGGCTGTGGGACTGACTGAAATAGTGCCGTTTTTGCTGGAGTCGAAATTAATTGAACGCGGGGCTAACTTTACGAAAGTTGCTAATTTTCAGGCTCATGTCGTTGCCAGCGACAGGCTCGTCACAGGCCAAAACCCCGCTTCCGCAGCAGGTGTCGGTCACAAAATGGTAGAATTGATCGAAAATAAGTAAATCCAAAAAAATATCGCACACAGAAACCCAGTTTCTTAAACAACACCTTCGCGCCTCAGTCAAAATGCTCTAGGAAAGTAGGTTGGTTTGAGGCATCCGTACCGGGAGCATCTCATATTTGTAAAAACACTTATTCTGGCTCCTTCCTTCTTCCTTCTTCCTTCTGACTCTTTCCTCCTGACTCCTGAATCCTGACTCCTGGCTCCAATTTTGAGCTTGGCTGCTTTCATTGAGATGCTCCCTCCGTACCCAACCTACTCTGAAAATGGCGAAGGTATTATTTAAAAAAATCTGATTTCGGGATACCTAATTACTACCTGTTTTTGTTTGTTCGGTTAACCGTACTCAAATAACCGCTTTTATCCGAGAACATTACTGCTAAATTTTCGTCTGCAATGTCGATGAATTAGCGCTCGGTGTACAAATATAAATTACTTAGTTATGGGTATGAGTGAATAGGATTTATTCTATCGGGCAAAAATCAAGTATAATTTGGGAGTGCTAGTTGAGGGAAGAATCGAGATATTGAACGTTCATAAAACATCAGAATAAGTTGGGAATGTGTGCTGATTATTACCGTATCGAAACGAATAAGCTATTAGGGCAGAATGTAGTTTTGAGCGAACAGGGTATGGAACTAAATTTACAGAAATTTTATAAAGCTTGCAATCCCAGCTACACGCTAGCAGTAGCAAATCCAGAAGACAGACAATACTATATCGATTTTTCTTCAGTGCGGGGCGGCACAATTGTAGAACAATTGGAGCGCACCATCAGCCGCCTGTCCCCCGATGCACCTACCTGTCAATTATTCACGGGTCACATCGGCTCGGGTAAATCAACAGAATTGCTGCGGCTGCAAGCTCAATTGCAGCAACAAGGATTTCATGTGGTTTACTTTGAGTCGAGTAAAGACTTAGACATGGCAGATGTAGATATCACTGACATTTTGTTGAGCGTTGCTCGTCAGGTGAGCGAAAGCATCGAGAAAATGAAAATCAAGCTGCAACCGACGGGTTTTAAAGCTTTGCTCAAAGGGGTTGCTGATGTTTTTCAAACTCAAATAGATTTGAGGGCTGAAGCTAATGTCCCTGGTTTTGGGGAAATCAATGCCAGCACGGAGGGAGAATTTTCTCTGGCGTTGGGAATTGGCAAAATTACTGCTAAAGCGAAAGATGCTCCGAATCTGCGATCGGAGTTGAGGCAATATTTGGAGCCGCGAACTAACGTAATTTTAGATGCGCTTAATAAGGAGTTGCTAGAACCGGCTAACCAAGAACTGAAACGCCAAGGGAAGCAAGGACTTGTGGTAATTATCGACAATCTCGATCGCATACACCTGTGCGCGAAACCGACGGGGCGGCTGCAGCCGGAATACCTGTTTGTCGATCGCGGCGAACAGTTGGCAAGACTAAATTGCCACGTCGTGTATACAATTCCTTTGGTACTGATTTTCTCTAACGATTTGGGCCAGTTGACCAATCGGTTTGGGGTAGACCCGAAGGTTTTGCCGATGGTGCCGGTGCAGTTGAGCGACGGTTCTGAGTGTTCTGAGGGTGTGGAATTGCTGCGGCAGATGGTTCTGGCGCGGGCTTTTCCTACGGTGCACCCTTCGCAGCGCTATGCTTTGGTGGACCAAGTTTTCGACTCTGCGGAAACTCTCGATCGCCTGTGTCGAGTCAGCGGGGGTCATGTCCGCAATTTGCTGCAACTGCTGTATAGCTGTCTGCAAAAACAAGACCCTCCTCTGTCGCGGGAAACTTTGGAAAATGTGATCGTCCAGCGCCGCCACCAGCTTACTTTGGCGATCGAACCTGATGAGTGGCAATTGCTGCGCCAAGTATCCGCTAGCAAAACTGTGAGTGGGGAAACTAAATACCAAATCTTGCTGCGGAGTCTCTGGGTGTTTGAATACCGTTACGGCGAAGATTATTGGTTTGATGTCAATCCGATTTTGGCAGACGCCAAGGAGTTTCGGGAAACGGTTGACAGTTGACGGTTGACAGTCACTCGGCGATTGAAATCGCTGTCGCGAGTCAAACGAAGTTCGAGCAGAGGGTGAGTAAAGAATAAGGGCGTTATTGTAGCAGGATTTGGTATGAAAACTAACAACACTCAACAGTCAACCGTTAACAGTCAACCGTCAACAGTGAACTCACAAAAATGATTAAAGGCACTACTAAACTATTGGGAGTAATTGGTCATCCAGTCGAACATTCTCTGTCGCCGGCGATGCACAATGCTGCTATTTCCCATTTGGGAGTCGATTTTGTTTACCTGCCGTTTCCGGTAAAACCAGGGGATTTAAAAGCTGCTATTGCAGGATTTGCGGCGATCGGCGTTCGGGGATTTAGCATCACGATTCCGCACAAACAAGCAATTTTACCCCTACTGTCGTCCGTTTCCCCGATCGCCCGAGCGATCGGCGCAGTCAATACTGTATACCTGACTGACAAAGGTTGGTGCGGCACAAATACTGACGTTGAAGGCTTTCTCGCACCGCTGCAAACCCCCCCAACCCCCCCTTACCAAGAGGGGGCTAAAGACTCAATTTCTGCTTTAGAAAGGGGCAATACGGCTGTTGAATCCTGTCCCCCCCCTTACCAAGGGGGGGCTAGGGAAGTTCAATCTGATTCCCCCCCTTACCAAGGGGGGGCGAGGGGGGGTTCCGATTGGAGTCAAAAAGTAGCGGTAATTTTGGGGAATGGCGGGGCGGCGAGGGCTGTTGTGGCTGGATGCGCTCAATTGGGATGTGCAGAGATTCACGTTGTCGGCCGCAGCGAACAAAATTTAGCGGAATTTCAGCAGGGTTGGGTCAATTGTCCGATGCCGGTGCATAATTTGCAGGTGCATACTTGGGAGAATTTGTCAATGTTAATTTCGCAGGCAGATTTGCTGGTGAACACGACGCCTGTGGGGATGTATCCGCAGGGGGAAAAGTCGCCGGTGGCGGCTGGTGAGCTCGATCGAATGAAAGCAGGTGCGATCGTCTACGATTTAATTTACACCCCTAATCCTACCCAGTTTCTCAAAGATGCACAGCTTCGCGGGGCGCAAGCTATTGACGGACTCCCCATGCTAGTTCAACAAGGAGCAGCAGCCTTAAAAATTTGGCTGAACAAAGAATCCGTCCCAGTCGATGTGATGCGCCAAGCCTTGCGACAGCATTTAGGCCTCGACTAATGCCATTGCTTAAAAAAGTAGCTGTAGTTTTCAGAATTCCTATAACTAGCAATTCGATCGTGAATTCGCGCTAAGCTGAGAATTAAAATATACTTGCACTGCAATTTATGAAATTTCGAGCTATCAGCCTTTTTTTTGCTACTTGCCTGATCGGAATTTTTAGTTTGGTATTCACTCCACCTGCTTGGGCTCTGACGCAGATTAAACTTTCCGACCTTTCTTATCGCGAATGTCCGGCAGAGATGGCAGAAGGAACAGTCACCAGCGGCAGTTCTATGGAAGCTAACTGCTTTTTGATTACTGGGAAAGCTGAAAATAGCACGGGCAAACCAGTTGTCAATGCCGATATTTTCGGCCGCATTTATGATGCTGACGACAATCCGGTGATGCAAAACCGGACTCGCTTGGGTTCTATAGAAGAAGTTCCTCCCGGAGTTAGCGATTTTCAGCTCAGAATTTCCGTGGCCGCCAATCAACGAACACCTTTGAAGCTCAAGCAATTTAAAGCTACAGGTTTTACTGGCGTGGTTCGCCGCTAACAAAACTTTTGGAGATTTGAGATTTGAGATTTTCGGTTGGCTGCCGGCCGGTGAAACCGCGATGCAGTTTGAGATTTCCGATTGTTGTAGATTTTAGATTGTTGAGTTGCTGGCAATTTGTCATATCGTTTCCGGTTGCATTGGAATAATATATTTGCATGATGTCAGTGCGAGCGTCCCCGCTCGCGATCCAAGTCGCGAGCGGGGACGCTCGCACTATATAATTCCGATGCCACCGGAATTGATATCAACTGTAATGTACGATGAACTCCCCAGCTTTTCAACCGGGGAGTTCATCTAAAAAGGTCAAATCTAAAATTTAGTTGCCCCAGCTACGTCTGCCAAAGAATTTACGCTCGATGCTTAAACAATTAAGCTTTTCTAACTAAAATGCTGTTTGCAAGCTGGTCAAAAGACCGATCAAGAATTCCGAGCCGAACTGAAGTACAAAAAACGCAATCAGCGGCGAAAAGTCAATCCCTCCTAAAGGGGGAATAATCGATCGGAATAGATTCAGGTAAGGGTCTGTTAACTGACTCAAGATTGAAAACGGGGGGTCGTACCAATTGATATTCGGGAACCAGCTTAACAGCACCCGAATAATCATTAGGGCTACATAGATTTGCAGGAATGTGGACAGCGTGGTTGCCAAAAGGCCTATGGAATAACTCATATATTCTCGTTGAAGTTTGAGTAAAGTTTACAGACACTTTAACTTAAAGTTTAGCATAGGTGGGGGAGAGGGTGAGCATGAGGCTGTTTGCGGGCGGGCTAGAAGAGCGACGGCCACAATAAAACTCTCTCTTGGCTTCACAGGCCAGAAAGGCCCGTCAAGCGAGAATGGCGATGGGGCGTGAGTTGCCAGCATCTGCCCGACTAATCTCAAATCTTAAATTGAGTTAGGAGTCTGGGGCGCTCGAACCCTCGCTGCCCGGCGCCGGCGCGTTGCCGTTTACGTCGCCGAGTTGCAGCCGCACGTCATCTATTGCCTGATTTAGCTGGGCAATTTTATCTTCTAAACTCAGCCTCGCTACTTCCATCCCTTCGGCTTCGAGTTGGCTGGCTTTCCTCTGGCGGATTTTTCTGGTTTTTGGGTCTGAAGGTTCACTCAGCAAAGCTTCAGCAGCGCGCTGCGACAGCACCGCGCCCAAAACTGCACCCACCAAGCCGCCAACTGCAGCTCCGGCAATAAATCCCCCTGTAAAACCCTCTCGATTGCTCATTGCTCAACTCAACTGCGCGATATTTCTTTAATTTGTTTATTTTGACACTCTCCCGGTGAGAAACCGGGAGATTTTTAGCGGTCACTCAGGTAAGGCGAGAATTCCGACTTCAGAGTTAAAGCGGATCATCTCCAAAGATCGATCGCCATAAAGGTCTTCAATGTGTTCCAAGCAGCACTCGATCGCGAAATCGTTCAATTGGGCCGGCTCAACGCCGTACATATCCTCAAACACCTCTGACTCTACCCGACAAAAGCGCGGTCGATCGGGATAAATTCCGCATTCTCGCGTCGCTTTGTCAAAATTGATACACCAACCGTCGTCTCCGACTAAGCTCAAGTAGAGCGCTAATTCGTCTTCAGATAAATACTCGTCTAAGTCAGGGCGTTCTGTTGGGTCGAGGTAACAACAAGCACCGCACTGCTTTACGCAACGCCAAGTAGCCATAGTTCTATTTTAGATTTTAGATTTTAGATTTTAGATTTTAGATTGGGAGCATGATGTGGAAAATGCCAAACTTTAGGAGATTGGGGCTCTTTAAGTATATCAATTGCCAGCGCCGGAGGCGGATCTCCGAAGGGGCGGTGCGATTTTAGATTTTAGATTTTAGATTCGGATCGCTTTGGGGGAAGGGGCATCAAGTTCCTGGTTGCTTGTGACTGGGAGGTCGATCGTAGTTTACATTTTGTTGAATTTTGTAAAGTTCCTTAAAAAATATGGTCGATCGCCCGGTAAAATCAGAAGCGGATTTTCTAATGCAACAATCTAGACTTAATCACTACAGTCAGGAGGACACATGGACTTTATAACCGATCTTTTCAGCGGCCTGGGCGGTATAAACTACCAACTCATTGTTCAGGTAGCTTTACTCGCAGCCGTCGTGCTTTCGGGCCCGATCGTGATTTTTCTGCTGGCAGCTAGAGGCGGGGACCTGTAATTATAGCACGCTCCGGGGCGATCGAGAGTTGGGAGTTTGGAGTTTTAAATAATTCAAAATTCACAACGCTCGATGCCAATTTTCCCTGCTGCACCTGCTTTGTTATCAAATACCGAGTTATCAAATACCGAGGGCGTGTTTAGCAGTTTGAATCAAATTCTCAAAAAAAGGTAGAGATACATCGACTTCTCTAGCATCTTTGCGGGAGTTGCCCAACAAACCGATGTTTTGTCCGGGTGCAACAGCCAGAACTTGCCCTTGAGAGTTGCGAATTCTCAATTCCTCGATCGATCCGGCTGGAGACAGACTGCAAGAATAAGTGCGATCGCAATAATCAAACTCCACTTTTCCGAACACCGGCGGCCTGGAACTAGCAGCATTTGCGGGCAACCGGACACCCAACAATTCTAACTCAACCGATGTCTTGCCATTAAAACTATTTTCCCGCAATCGGTAAGCAATATCCACCCGCCGAGGCAAAGGAAAATATTCCCCCCAACGCCAAGCAATCGCCTTCACACTAGCCGATACTTTTCCATCTTGAGTTGCAGTTAGTTTAACGTGACCTCCTTTACCGACAATTTTCTGTTCAGTTATGCAAACATTAGGCGTCCAAAATACAGGAGCCTTATTTTCAATCCCGCAAGGTTCCAGAGCATCAATTTGTCGGTAAAGGTCGAGATTAATCTCAGCAAAATCCGCTCGCACGTCTACTGAAACCAGCGGTTTTAGATGTTCAGGCTGCAAACATTGATTGGCAAAAACTGACAGTTGATTGCGGAATTGTTCGAGATTCTGGGCCGGCATCGAAAAACCGCCAGCCGCTTTGTGTCCGCCAAATTTAGTTAATAAATCCGCGCAAAAATTCAGCCCGTCAAACACATTAAACTCAGGAATTCCCCTCGCCGAACCCCGGATGATTTTACCCGTCTCGCTAGCCTCATCCTCAAAAGTACCGATAAAAACGGGCACGCCGTAGCGTTCCACCAACCGAGAAGCGACAATCCCGATCACCCCGTGGTGCCAACCGGGCTGCACGACAACTAAAACTCGTTCTTGCTGCAAGTCGATCGCCCTTCCCTCGCACCAAGCAATGGCTTCCTGCTCAATTTCCTGGCACAAATCCTGCCTGCGCTGATTGATTTGTTCGCACTGCATCGCATTTTTGAGAGCCAATTCGCGATCGTCTGCAGTCAGTAACTCTATCACAATTTGAGGGTCAGCCAGCCGCCCCACAGCATTAATCCGGGGCCCTAGCCGAAAACCAATATCTTCAGGCTTTAAGGAATTCTTAGTTTTATTTTTCGAGTTAAGAATTGAAGAACTTTCTGCACTTCCCGGCTGCACTCCAGCCACCTGAATCAAAGCCTGAATACCCGCCAATTGCGAGTGAGGCAACAGCCGCAAACCCCGCTTCACCCAGCGCCGGTTAACTCCTGTCAAAGGCGCTAAATCGGCAATAGTTCCTAACGTAAATAACTCCAGCAGCGGATTCACCAACCCGCCCACTTTTTTCATGTCTTGAGCCAAAGTAATAGCCAAAACATAAGCAACGCCTACGCCAGCCAAACCCCGATAAGGTGAAGATTCCGCAATTAATTTCGGGTTGAGAATAGCATCTGCCGGCGGCAGTTTTGGCGGCAAATCGTGGTGGTCTGTAATAATAACTTTGACACCGAGTTCTCGCGCTCTGGCAACCGGGCCGCAAGCTGCAATTCCGTTGTCAACTGTGAGAATGAGAGCGACACCTTCGGAGTGAAATTCTTCTACAATGCGATCGTTAATCCCGTAACCTTCTCGCATCCGGCTGGGAATAGCATAGTCCACATTCGCCCCCAGAGTCCTCAGAGCTCGCAGCAACAAAGCCGTGCTCGTCATCCCGTCAGCATCATAGTCGCCGCAAATCGCAATTTTTTGCCCTCCCGAAATCGCCTCCCGCAACAATTTGACACTCGCAGCCAAATCGGGAAACTCATCGGTTGGCGCGGGCAAAACCAGAGATTCCGGTTCGATAAACCCTTGCACTTCTTTAACAGAATCTATGCCCCGGTTAATCAGCACCTGTGCCAGCAAGGGCGACAAACCGATTTCAGCGGCAAACTGTTCGGCTTGCTGTGGTTGAGGCGAATAAATTTGCCACCGTTGGTTTGGCAATCGGTGAAAGTGCGGAGTCACGGATGTCGGTAGCTCTTGCACGGAAGCTGAGGTTTAAAGATACATGATTAATCTTACCGAATTAAGTACCTCAGTCAATCAATTTTAGATTTTAGATTCTAGATTGATGCTGATGAGTTTTTTGGTTAAAATCCAAAGGTTGTTTGTAGGAAAGCTTTTTTCGGAAGCTCTCACCCCACTCAAATAGGGATACAAGCGCTGACAGCAGTCGTGGAGACCAAAAAATTTTAGACCCAAGTTGAAACCCCCCAGATTTATCTGTGGAGTCAATTCTTTAATCTTGAATCTCCAATCGACTGGCGGGAGTCGAAGAACTAAGTCTAGCAGGTATTTGCGACACCCGAGCTAGGGCGCAGAGTGCTAATTTAATGAGGAGACTTGCATGAGTGACGATCGGCCGCCTTGGTTTAAAGTTGTATTACAGGTTCGAGGGTCTGTCATTCCCTCCATTTTGCCCCGCGTTTTGGTGTGCGGCGGCTTTGGAGTTTTTATTTCCCTGTTGCACTTTTTTGAGTTGCCGGTTTCCCTGCCGATGTTGTCGAGTATTGTACCGAGCATTGTCCTGGGTTTACTGTTAGTTTTTCGGACAAATACAGCCTACGAAAGATTTTGGGAAGGTCGAAAATTTTGGGGTACTTTAATCAACAATGTCCGCAATTTGGCGCGCCAAATATGGGTTGCAATTGAGGAAAAAGACCCGCAGGATATCGAACTCAAAAAATCAGTGCTGCGCCTGTTACCCGCCTTTGCAGTAGCCCTGAAACTGCACTTGCGGCAAGAATCTGTAAATCCCGAATTGGAGCCGTTAATGTCCCCAGCGCACTATCAAAAGCTCAAGTCGATGAACAATCCGCCCCTAGAAATTGCCTTTTGGATTGAGGATTACTTGCACGAGCAGTATGAGGACAATTGCGTTGATGTCTATCAGTTAACTGCTATGAAGGAGTTGCTCAACTCTATGATTGATGTATTAGGCGGCTGCGAGCGGATTTTGAAGACGCCTATCCCTATGGCTTACGCGATTCACCTGAAACAACTATTGTTGCTTTACTGTTTGGCACTGCCCTTTCAAATGGTGAACGATTTGAGTTGGGGAACCGGCCCAATTGTGGCTTTAATTAGTTTTACTTTGTTCGGCATCGAAGAAATCGGCATTGAAATAGAAAATCCTTTCGGGCACGATGCCAATGATTTGCCTTTGACCAATATTTGTGCTACCATGAAGCGCAATATCGATGATTTAATTGCTTTATCTCCTAGCGTTCACGATCACGTGAAAGATAAGTAGAGTCATTCGATTTTAGATTTTAGATTTTAGATTTTAGATTTTAGATTGGTATATAAAATCTAAAATCTAAAATCTTTTGGTTAATTTCTAACACTCAACCGCATTAATCCAGCCAATACTAACAATACAGGCGTCAGCCAATCTCCCCACTGCACGTAGAAAGTTCGAGTTTGCCGCCGATAAATAGTAGCATCTCGGACTTCATACGTATTAATTCCCGACTTCCAAACCGTCTCGCCGCGAGGATTTACAAAAGCAGAGTAACCCGTATTAGTTGCGATAACTGCCCATCTATCAGTTTCAATTGCCCGCATTACATCGAGAGCGTGATGTTGAGCCAACATCGGCGGTTTGTAATGGGCATTGTTGGAAGCTGTGAGCATAAATTCGCCTCCATTCGTCGCCTGATATCGGAAAATTTCCGCAAACGCGGAATCGTAACAAATTCCGACAATGGCGCGGCCAAACGGGGTATCAAACAATTGTTGAGAATTGCCGGGTACTAAATGAGCATCTAAGGGAGAAAGCCGATTAATAATCCCGCCTAATATTTCGTAAAAAGGGATATATTCCCCTAAAGGCACTAGCTTGAGTTTATCGTAGCGGCCGACAATTTCTCCAGTGCGATCGATCGCCAATAAGCTGTTAGTGATACTATTCTCTTGCTGTCCGAATCCTCCCACCCAAGCCACCACACCGCGTTCGAGTATAGCTTGGTAAAAAGAAAGAGTAGAACGCTGATACTCGTTTGTCCAGATAAAAGGCAAAGCTGTCTCTGGAATTAACACAGCATCGACTTTCCTGTCGGCTAACTGTTTGTATCCAGTGGTGTAACCTTCCAAAGCGCGCCCCCAACCCCCTGAATCAAACTTAATCTCGTTAGGAATATTGCCTTGAATAATGCCAATCTTTAAAGCTGTTGCAGCTTCTTGATTCAAAGGGCGGTTGTATAAGCTCCATCCTGCAATATGCAAAACTAAACACAAACTCGCAGGCAAAATATAAGCAATCCACTTCTGACTTCTGACTTCTGACTTCTGACTTCTGACTTCAATAAAAGCTTCGGCAATTAAGCCATTTACTGCTACAATAGCGGCTGTTACTGCGCTGGGGCCGGACAGTTGACCGAGGTGCAATATTGCTAAATTGTGCGGGCTTTGCGTGTAAGATAGGGATGTCCACCACAGTGAACCTGTACTCCAAATACTTTCTAAGACACACCACAAAGCTGTGCCAATCAAAACGCGAGTTAACGCTGAAAATTTAGAGCTACTCCCGCCAGCCACCCCTTGTAAAGGGGGGGAGTTAAGAATAAGATCGGAGCTACCCCCCCCAGCCCCCCCTTGTAAAGGGGGGGAGTTAAGAATAAGAATTGAATTTTTTCCGGGTAAAGTGAGGGAGTTGAGAATTACAAATAGCCAGGCCCAAACGGCGACTAACGCGGCTCCCCAGAGGGTGATGAATGCCCAGCAAAAAAGTGCGATCGCCAAACTCGGCCACCAAGGAACTCCCAACCAAGTCATCGGGTGAATTCCCATAATCCAAGATAAAGCTAATCCGTGATAGCCAATTCCCCAGAGAGAAGGAAGAACGAAGAATGAAGCAGGAAGAATGAAGAATTTTTGTTTTTTTACTTCTTGCTTCGGCTTTTGATAACTGACAACCAAAACCCACAGGGGAGCTAATGCTACCCAAGCGAACAGCCAAGCATTTACTGGTGCGGTTGTCAATGCCATCAAAATGCCGCTGAAAAGTGCGATCGCCCAGGCTAATGTTTTTGATTTATGAACCGCGAGTTTTTCAAATTTGTGCCTGTTAAATATCGCCACTTTGATGATTGCCAAAAATAATAATTTTCAATTAATATATCAGATCGATCGGGAAGTTCGGCAAGGCGGAGTGTATGGGATTTAACTGATTTAACGGATTTAACAGAAGGAAATCTATCAAATTCTACTTGCCCAAACAAAAAGCGCCCCTATTTCTAGGAGCGCTTTTTGTTAAATCAAAGTTAAATCAAAAGCTAAATTTAGCCGTTGATGGAAGGAGCAACCATTGCTACTGGGGTGACTTCACCGGCGGCCAAGTCGAGGGGGAAGTTGTGAGCGTTGCGCTCGTGCATTACTTCCATACCCAGGTTAGCGCGGTTGATGACATCAGCCCAAGTGTTGATCACGCGACCTTGCGAGTCGATAATCGATTGGTTGAAGTTGAAACCGTTCAAGTTAAACGCCATCGTGGAAATACCCAAAGAGGTAAACCAGATGCCGACTACTGGCCATGCACCTAACAAGAAGTGCAAAGAACGGCTGTTGTTAAAGCTCGCGTATTGGAAGATTAACCGACCGAAGTAGCCGTGGGCTGCAACGATGTTGTAGGTTTCTTCTTCTTGACCGAACTTGTAACCGTAGTTCAAAGATTCAGTTTCGGTAGTTTCGCGAACCAAGCTAGAGGTAACAAGAGAACCGTGCATGGCGGAGAACAGAGCACCGCCGAAGACACCAGCAACTCCCAACATGTGGAAGGGGTGCATCAGGATGTTGTGCTCGGCTTGGAACACGATCATGAAGTTGAATGTACCGGAGATTCCCAAGGGCATACCGTCAGAAAAGCTGCCTTGTCCGATCGGGTAAATCAAGAATACTGCGGTGGCTGCTGCTACTGGTGCAGAGTATGCTACGCAGATCCAAGGACGCATACCTAAGCGGTAGGACAGTTCCCATTCACGACCCATGTAGCAGAAAATGCCAATCAGGAAGTGAAATACTACCAATTGGTAGGGGCCGCCGTTGTACAACCACTCATCGAGGGAAGCTGCTTCCCAGATGGGATAGAAGTGAAGTCCGATCGCGTTCGATGAAGGAACAACAGCACCAGTAATGATGTTGTTGCCGTACATCAAGGAACCTGCAACTGGTTCGCGGATGCCGTCGATGTCCACAGGAGGAGCAGCGATGAAGGCGATGATGTAGCAGATGGTGGCGCTGAGCAAGGTAGGAATCATCAAGACGCCGAACCAACCCACATAAATGCGGTTTTCGGTGCTAGTTACCCACTCGCAGAACCGTTCCCAAACGTTGCCGCTTTCGCGACGCTGTACGGTTGTTGTCATTTGGTTTATGATGGCTTAATTGAATTTTCAAGGTTCGTTGTGGGAATGCCCCACGCTTATATTAGTAACACCATTCACTAAATTTTGCCAAGGGATTACTGCTGACAATTTAAATATTTTACAAACATTTACAAAAACTGGCTTCTTGGTAAATATTTATAGTTTTTTATCAAGTTATATTACATACCTAACAGGTTACATATAGCGACCTGAAGAACTGAATCTATTGGCTGTAGATAGGTTTAGCAGTTCGATCGAATTATTTTTGTTCAGGTCGATTCTCTTTCTGTTTAAATATCTCTTAATTACGTCTGGAAGAGAGGAATTTTAATATTTATTCACATATATCCGGTAGATGCTGCGAGGGGAAATTTTATCTGGAGAATAGTGAAAACCGGGTTTCTAGTGCGATTCCCTACGGGATAGCTTCGCTTCACGGGCTGCATTCTCAATAATCTCCAATTTATTGACGAAAAAAGAGACCCGGTTTCTGAGGCGCTTGGCAATAGAAATCAACCGGGTTTCTGAGGATGAGTCCGCAAGTTCTGCGTAAAAATTAGGCTTTAGCCTGGGGGCCACATCATCTGCCGTCCGCCGAGAATGTGAAGGTGCAGGTGGTCTACAGTTTGACCGCCGTCGCTGCCGCTATTAATGACGACGCGATAGCCGTTGCTAAGTCCGAGTTGTTCTGCTACGCGCTTGACAGTCAGCAGCAAGTGCCCCATGAGATCGCGATCTTCCGACTCGGCATCGGCTAATTTGGCAATAGGCTGTTTGGGAATGACGAGGATGTGGACCGGTGCTTGCGGATTGATATCTCTGAACGCCAGGGCCAAGTCGTCCTCATAAACGATATCTGCGGGAATCTCTTTGCGGATGATTTTGCTGAAAAGCGTTTCTTGAGTTGTCATGGGTGTTAACGAAGTTCGGCAACGGATTCTGTAACGGATGCAACGGATGTCGGGAAGAGGGAAGGGGGAAGACCCAGCAGGAGAGAGGGAAGAGGAGAAAAAGAAGAGGCAAGGAAAAGTTTTTCTTGCCTCTCCCGATATTCATTAGTCATTGTTAATCATAATAGATGATGAATCAAGGACAGGCAAATTAAGGATAAAGAAAAATGCTTGCTAGGGTTTGGAGTGCATCGATCGTAGGAATTGACGCGGTAAAGGTTGGTGTTGAGGCTGATGTGTCAGGCGGGCTACCGAAAATTGTGGTTGTGGGATTGCCAGATTCTGCGGTGCAAGAAGCTAAAGAAAGGGTTAAGGCTATGCTGAAAAATTCGGGATATGCTTTTCCGATGCGGAGTATTGTGATTAATTTGACTCCGGCGGATTTGCGGAAGGAAGGGCCGAGTTTTGATTTGCCGATCGCCATTGGCATTTTAGCAGCATCCGAACAAGTCAGCGGTCAACTTTTGGGAGATTATTTGTTTTTAGGGGAACTTTCTTTAGATGGGAGTTTGCGGCCTGTGGCTGGAGTTTTGCCGATCGCCGCTGCTGCTGCCAAAATGGGTATTTCAGGATTAGTTGTACCGGCTGGTAACGCGCAAGAAGCGGCTTTGGTGCACGGAATATCTGTTTATGGTTTTGAGAATATTTTTGCAGTTACTGATTTTTTGAACAATCCTGAAGTTTATTCGCCCGTAGAAGTAAACGGTAGAGAAGAGTTGGCAAAAACGCGGTTTTCGGGTCTAGATTTAAAGGATGTCAAGGGGCAAATTCACGCGCGGCGGGCTTTGGAAATTGCGGCGGCGGGGGGGCACAATTTAATTTTTGTGGGGCCGCCAGGGAGCGGTAAGACGATGTTGGCGAGGCGTTTGCCGGGTATTTTGCCGCCGCTGACTTTTGATGAAGCTTTGGATGTGACTCAAATTCATTCGGTGGCTGGGTTGTTGAAGGATAAGGGAAGCTTGGTGGGCGATCGACCTTTTCGCAGTCCTCACCATTCGGCATCTGGGCCTTCTTTGGTAGGTGGCGGCAGTTTTCCGCGTCCGGGGGAAATTTCTTTAGCACATCGCGGCATACTTTTTTTGGATGAATTAACTGAGTTTAAAAGAGATGTTTTGGAGTTTTTGCGGCAACCGCTGGAAGACGGTTATGTGACGATTTCTCGCACTAGACAATCGGTGATGTTTCCGGCGCAATTCACTTTAGTTGCAAGTACGAATCCTTGCGCTTGCGGTTATTACGGCGATTCGATCCAACAGTGTACTTGTTCGCCGCAAAAAAGGGAGCAATATTGGGCAAAACTTTCGGGGCCTTTGATGGATCGGATCGATTTACAAGTGGCGGTTAATCGTTTGAAACCCGAGGAAATTACGCGACAGCCGACAGGGGAAGAGTCGGAATCGGTGCGGGTGAGGGTGCAGCGGGCGCGAGAACTCGCTACTCGCCGTTTTCAGTCGGAATCTAGTTTGCGCTGCAATGCCCAGATGCAAAGCAGTCACATTAACAAATGGTGTCAGTTGGATGATGCTTCTCGGAATTTATTGGAGATGGCGATTCGGAAGTTGGGGCTGTCGGCGAGGGCTAGCGATCGCATTTTGAAGGTTGCTAGAACTATTGCTGATTTGTCGGGGGATGAAAGCTTGAAAACGAATCATGTGGCGGAGGCGGTGCAGTATCGGACGATCGATCGGATGCAGTAAGTCAGCAACGGTTAACAAGACACAATACCCCGATCCCAGACTTCTTAAAGAAGTTCGGAATGTAACAGTTGATTCGGCGATTTAAACCGCTTCTAAACATACGAATCCCCAGCAGAGGGGGACTAAGGGATTAAGGGGGTATTTAAGCTCGATAGATGTTGTCCAATTATTTAATTGAGCCACTGCAACGCCCGGATGTTGCCCTGTTTATTGTCTGATTTTGTGCTGCACAGTGCCACGATCGCTGGCGAGAGTTGTGCAAGTTGTGTTAATGTTAGATTGGGGGAGGTGACAGCAAACCAAGGCAGCAGTTAAAGTGGCGATCGAGGAAGCTTTAGACCAACTGCCCGAAAGCTGAGCAACTTAAGTGTATCAGCGCAAAGATCGAGAGTTTTATCACCGCGTCTACGAATCTTATTCAGAGGTCACACGCAGTATTTATACCACTGCAGCTTGAAGCTGGTGTCAATGCCACCCACCCACAGCTTTTGTCAAAAATCCCTCATAATTCCATCAAAAATTCATCAAGTTTTTACCCACTTTTTATCATTTTTACTGTAATTTATGATACCGATCGCCCGATTTGCGCGAAGGTCCACAACGGCAGAATTTTTAATATTTAATTTCTCGCTCTCCCTCTCCCTCTCTCTTGCTCCCTTTTCCTCTCTCTTGCTGTTTCGCTGGCCCCCTCTCGCTGTTTCACCCTAAAATTAAAAATTTTTGAGTGACAAATCATGGCACGATCGCAGCGCGTTTTGATACCATGCAATCAAGCGCAAGACAATCAGGGAATGCACTGGAGGTGTGTAAATGGAGCTTTTCGCAGAACAAAAACGGTGCTTGGATTGCTTGGTAAGCTCGATCGAGCAATTGGGAGGTCGAGTAGACATTCCAAAGCTGGAGCAGATAGCTGAGCTAATCATTCAAACGATGAGAGGGCCTTGGCGCTACTTTCACACGTCGGAACACATTTTTGAGGTCGGGGGGTCAGTCGATCCGATCGAGGTGCTGGCTGCGCTGTTTCACGACCTCGTGTACGTGCAAGTCGATCAGGGCGTTAGTTTCAATATTAGCAGCGCCCTTTGTCCTTTTGTCAAAGAGGTGCGATCGCAGTTAGTTATTAGAGATGAAACCGAACTGCCCGACGATGCCATGTATCAGCTAGTGGCCTCAGTATTTGGGTTTATTCCCGGCAAGACTCTCTCTCCGTTTGGCGGTCAAAACGAATTTTTGAGTGCCGTTATTGCTGCCAAATCTTTGGAACCTTTTTTGCCACCTATTACGATCGCCGAAATCGCCACTTGCATCGAAGCTACTATACCTTTTCGTCCCGTTGCGCCCAGCGGTTTGAGCGCGATCGAACTTTTGCACCAGCGTTTGGTAAGTATAAATCGCGATTTTAACTTGGGATGGAGCTATGCAGAAATTGTAGAAGTTGTCAAGCGTGCTGTCAGGTTAGCAAATAGAGATGTCGAGAATTTTGCCTCTCGAAATTCCTCTAATTTCTTAGACAATACCTGGAATTTGATGCCAGAAACCAACCACGAATTGACCAATGTTAATTCCTATACTGTTGCCGGATATCGCAGGTCTCTGCAAAAAATGGAAGGATTTTTGAACTTCCTCAAACCCGAACTGGTTTTCCAGCAGTTTAGGCAAGAGCCGGACGATGAAACCTACGCTAACCTGATTGCCCGAACTCGCAAAAATATCGAAGTTGCTAAACTTTATCTGGGGGTCAAGCTAATTACCATCGCCATTTTAGAAGCTCTTTCCTACCGTTTGGGGCGAGATATTCCGCTTTCAACTATGATGGGAGAATTGCGCGCACCAGGATTTAAAACCTCGGTGTTGGAGGATTACTTGCCCAACAGACAGAGCGCCTACCCATTAGAAAGTCAGTTGCAAAGAGAAGTGTTAGACCTGCTAGAAATAGGACGCAATCAAGAATCGCGCTATGATATTAAAAACTCCCCGGTTTCTACGTTTATTATCAAATCTATCGGCTTTGCTGAAACTGAAAACTTTTTGAAGAAAGCTCAAGATTTTTTTGCCGGTCATATTTCGTCGGAAGACTTTTTGTCTTACTGTTCTCCCGATGTCATCGAGACCATCTCCTCCGGCGTGATGAAACTCTTTGACAGCAGGAAGACGGCTTTAGGGAAAGTTAAATTAGTTCACCAAACTGTTTCTTAGGATATGTTGGCACAATCTTCAAACGTTTTTCTTGGCAGAAACCAGGTGTCTTGAGTTCAGCCACGTCCGGTTAGTCTGAGATGTTGCACCATTCTCGCTCGCGCAGGCTTTCGGGCTACTGAAGCGAGAATGATGCCAGATATTAGCTTTAAAGGACTTTAGCTGTGAGTCTGGGGTTTGAACCCCAGGCGGACTAATTCGACATCCAACTTCTATTGCGGTGAACCAGCCGCACCCTCTGCGCCGGAGTTGCTATTAGGTACAGCCGTATCCGTAGGATTAGAATCGCTCTGGCTTTCGGTATTAGTTGAGCCGGTCGTACCTGCTCCAGGAGCGCCCCCATCTTGAGTTGGAGATGGAGTAGCTGAACTCTCAGGTGCTGGAGTTGGCGGAGTGGAAGCTGGCTCATCCTGCGGATTCGGAACCGCACTATTGGTATTATTTGACGGCGAAGATGGAGACGGCGCTGCTTGCGGAGCGGGTGCATCTTGCTGCTGTGAATTTGGAACCGTAATATTGATATTGGGAGCCGGATTTGCTTGAGGAGCAGGTGTAGCCTGTTGAGCTGGACTTGGTTGAGGAGCAGGTGTAGCCTGTTGAGCTGGACTTGGTTGAACCGGAACCGGAACAATCTTTTGAATGATCGTTTTTTCTCTCTCTATAGTCCGAGTCGGAGCTGGTGTTCCTGAAGGCTGATTCGCTTTGGGTACAACAATCACTGGATCAGCAGTAGGAGTAGGAGCCTCCTCACTCCGATTGAAGTAATATACACTGCCCAGAACTAAGCCTGTCAAAGAAGCAAGAAGAATCCCTAACAGTAACCCGCGACCAGCATTCTCGTTATCGCGGGCTTCTTGGACTTCTTGGCGGCGGTTTTCCGCCATTTGACCCTGTACGTAACCTTGGTGATGAGCTGCTTCTTTAGAAGCCTTCGCAGCTGTACTCGGAACACTGGTAGTGGTTCGCGTTGTACTGACGTGACCGTTACTTGCATCTGTGTGAACTTCTTGATGAATTTCACGGCTAGAGCTATTTTCTTGGTTAGGTTTCATAATTATCTTCGCCACAACTCTTCAAAAAATAATTGTCTGTAGGAGATGCTATGGTTGGAAAACTTGAGCTAAGCTGTTGAACATTTAAATCACTTACTTAGATTCACTGTCACGATTCAGGCAAGATTCATGTGTAAGCATTTGGCGTTTTGGTCATACCCAGTTTAAATGTTTAACAGCTTTCTGCTTAGGGAGTTTAGAGAACTTTTGGCTTTTCCTTCATCTATATCGAATCTAACTCGCCAAGGTATTAAGCAGGCTCTACCCTCAGAGTGATTGTCCGAGTCCCCAAAGGAATAGGATTAGCCGGGCTTCAACAAAGAATACTCGCTAAATGAGTTATTTATAATGCTTGCTGTGCAAGCATATAGCAATCCTAAATGAGTCGTATTTTTTTTACGACTCCTGCAAGGGTTGCTATATTTATAAAGCCTGTTTGTGCTTGAAAGTTGTTTAAGTCCGGTTAGATAACCACAATTAAATCTTTAGTAATAAAGGCAAGTTGTTTCTTATCCATCAACAGAGGATAGTCGTACTCGCTACCAACAAGCTTGATTGCGGGATATTAACCGGACAGGAGCCTTACTAACAACTGAAATTTTTTTTATTCTGTTCTTTCAATGATGATGGTCAGGTGAGCGACTAATGCACCTATCGCTCCTACTGCAGCAATGACTGGAAACAAGGCCGCACCGATGACTCCACCGACTACTCCCACCGTCAGAGGAACTTCTACTAAGATCCGTCCCTCTTCATTTTTAATAATGATGCGGCGGATATTTCCTTCGTGAATCAGTTCTTTAACTTTAGCAACCAAATCGTCCCCGTTAATTTTCACTTCCTCAACGCTAACTTTTTGCTGAGTATAAGCAGGGGTTTCTAAAGGAGTCGTTTCAAAATTAACCTCATTAACTTTTTGGGCAGAAACTTTTTCCGATACAGGTATTGATTCGAGTTCTCTTGTGCCGACAGGTTCTTGTTCGCGATCTGTAGGTGTGTTCATTTTTTGTTCTCCTTTTAGGTAAAAGTATTTTTGTATAGAATTATATAGAAATATAACACGCAACTTTTTTTCGATCAATCATTCTTTTGGGTGATATTGCTGTGGGTGCTATGGTGCTTTTTTCTATCGGTCTTTGACGGTGAGAGCTTAAAATCCTTACTCACCGGGCGTTAGCGGCTGACTATCCTTGTGCCGTTTGCTTAACTGTCTGCTTCTGGCCTTGGCACGGCCCCACCCTTGACAAACCTCCAATCCAGACAAAGGAAGGATGAGAGGGACTTTCACACTCTCAGAGAGTCAGATTCAAAAGGTGTACAGGTTGAAATACTGACATTGTACTGAAAGTACGATCGTCCCGCCGTGTATGCAATTACCACCTCTAGTTCGGGAAACCGCACATGGAAACCGTCGCTTACTTTCCTCAAATGTCATTTCAATTTAGCTCAGCCCGATCGCCAAACCAAACCCGACCCCCTGAGCTTCCTCATCAAATCAACATCTTAGAGTTTCTAATGAGAATTGCCTAAAATAAAGGGGGAGGAGAAGTAACTGCGATCGAAATATCGCAACCAAACCAACTTCCTCAAATTGAAGTTGAGCTTGGGGAAAAGTCGGGTAAAATAAAATTATTTCCTTCTGCTTCCTCTTTATTCTCCGTATCCGATTTGCCAGCGACGAAAGTTGAATATCAAGTTGGCTGCCCGACGGTACTTTTTTGCAAACTTTTAAAGCACATCAAGCGGATGTGTGAATCTGAGTTCTAGTTGCGATCGCACAACTTTAGGATCTGCCGGAAAAAATTCGTCTGTGAAGCTTTGGAGTCTTGATGCGGCTAAAGTATAAGTTGCCGAACTTGACAAATTGCTCGCAATCGGCTGTCCCTAGTGCGAAGACTACCTACAATACAATCCCTGGGTTGAGTGCGATCGGCATTTGTGCGAAACAACTGACAATTGAGATTTCTTGGCAATTACCCGACACCAATTTTGCCTGAATTCTCAAATAGGCGATCGGCTGGCGACTTGTCGCTATTCTTGTCTGATTGTAATATAATTTTACGCAACGGGTAATACCCAATTTACTGCCACAAGTCGCAGGTGTCTGTCAATCTGAAGCAAATTAATGTCCTCAAACATTAACAATAGTTATGAGTGTTATATTCGGATTAGTAGAAGCTTGGATATATAAAATTTACTACCTAGTCACGTTTCAAACGGGTGTCTGCTGTTAAATCAATCTAACCTGCAATATCGTTTCGGGGGATACCAGCACGATTTAAGGCAAAGAAAATCCTGCTGAGTTAACTGGATTCGAGCGAGCAGAGGGAAGTTGATGACCGAGCTATAAAAAGAGTTGAAAAGGCAGTCTAAATAGCAGGCAAGACTCCAGCAGCCAACCGCTACTGCCAATTACCAAAGGAGGGAGCAGTGTATGAAACTGACGGGTTGAGTCCCCTGAAATCGCCGCTTGGTTTGCGATCGACTCTACAGGAATTAATCCTGTACGACTTTCTCTTAGAGTCTGATCGTCCGGGGGACGAAGTTGCTAAAATTTTTCAAGCAAACCCTTTAGTTCCCGGCATTATCATCACTCAGCAAGGAAAGTTTACAGGAATGATTTCGCGGCGGCGTTATTTTGAACACATGAGCCGCCCCTACAGTTTGGAGTTATTTTCTCAACAGCCTTTGTTCATACTTTACCGCTTTACTAAAACTGATATGTTGGTTCTCGATCGCGAAACCTCGATTATGACGGCCGTGCGGCAGTCTTTGGAGCGATCGCCCGAACTAATCCACGAACCCATTGTCGTACAAGTAGAACCCGAAACTTACAAACTTTTAGACGTACATCAACTGCTGCTTTCTCAGTTGCAAATTCACGAGTTATCAACAGTGGCGATGCGCGAGTCGCAAGCGCAATTGAGACATCAAGCCCAACAGCTAGAACTTGCCCTGCTGGAACTTCAGCGCACTCAAACTCAATTAATTCAAACCGAGAAAATGTCTTCTTTGGGGCAATTAGTAGCAGGAGTAGCTCACGAAATTAACAATCCGATCGGCTTTATATACAGTAATTTGCACCACGCTAAAGAGTACACGCAAGGTTTAATGCGGATGCTCGACCTCTACCGACAGCACTGTCCCGAATCCATCGCAGCAATTGAAGCAGAAGCAGAAAAAATCGAACTCGATTATTTAGTTGAAGACTTGCCGAAAGTGTTAAATTCCATGCAGCAAGGTGCAGAAAGAGTGCGCGACATTGTTTTGTCGCTGCGGAATTTTTGCAGGTTAGACGAAGCCCAAATGAAGCAGGTCAACATTCACGACGGTATCAACAACACGATTATGCTGTTGCAAAGCCAGCTTAAAGGGAAACCGGGGCAGGAGGCGATCGCAATTCACAAAGAATACAGCGACTTGCCGCTGGTGCATTGCTATCCCGGACAGCTCAATCAAGTATTTATGAATATTTTAGTTAATGCCATTTACGCTCTTGTTGAGTCGAACAAACACGAAAATGTCGAGAAAACAAGCCATAAAAAGTCCCAAACAGGCGACCAAAAAGAGTCCTGTACAAATAGTCAATCATCAATTGCTAACTCTACTCGCCTGCTTCCTGCGATTTGGATTCGCACGGAGTTAATTGAGAAAAAAAAGGTAATAATTAAAATTTCTGACAACGGCCCGGGGATGACAGAAGATGTTCGGAAGCGGTTGTTTGACCCTTTTTTTACTACTAAGCCGGTCGGCCAAGGAACCGGTTTGGGACTCTCGATTTGCTATGAAATTATTGTCAACCAACACGGCGGCGAATTGAAATGCTTTTCGGAACCGGGAAAAGGAGCAGAATTTGCGATCGAGATTCCACTTCAACAGTCTTCCGCAGCACAGATTTTGCCTCGCTTTGCGTGATACAGCAGAAAGAAGTTCGGCAACGAGAAATGTACGGGATTTAACGGATTTAAAATAATTAGCATCTACTCAAAGGTGGTCAGAAACCGGGTTTTTTCACCCTCATATTTGCTTGCAGCGCGCAGATTCGGTAAAAAACCCGGTTTCTTAGGTTGGAGTGCATCTGGGAGTGAAGAATAAAGCCCGTCGGCTACCGCGAACCTTTGCAAACCCACTTCCACAAAGGATGACTCGGCCCCTGTTGGCGAATGCGGCGAACTTTTTGTTCCAAACCCTGTTTTTCCCGCTGGGGCAATCCTCGCACTCTATTGCGACTTTGCCAAGTTAGCACAGCTAAAGTCATTCCCAAGCACAAACCCAAACCGAGAGTCGGCAAGCGGTGAAAATACAAACCGTAGCGCACCGCCGCCCAAGTGAAGTGTTCTAACCACAAAGCGATTTCGCGGCGCAAACCCCAAATGCTCAAAGAACCGACGCTAATCCACAGCAATATCACAGTTAACCAGCGGCCGTAAACTGTTAGTTTGTGAAGCCTTTGGACTTCTATTTGAAAATTTGCGTCGTTTTCATTAGTCATTAGTCATTAGTCATTAGTCATTAGTCATTAGTCATTAGTCAGTCAAAAGTTAACCGTCACCAGTTAACCGTCAACAGTCAATTAAACTTCCTCTGACTGGTTGATTCCTTCTGCGGGGACGGGGATAGGTTTGCCGGTGCGACTGCGCCACCAAGCTAGCAGCGTACTGGCAACGAAAATACTCGAATACGCACCCGCAATAAAGCCGACAATCAAAGCTAAAGCAAAGTATTTGAGGGTTTCGCCGCCAAACAAAAAGATTGAAAACAATGTCAGCAGCGTTGTCATCGTCGTGTTAATTGACCTTCCCAGGGTCTGCATGACCGCATCATCGACAATTTGATCGATCGACTGTCCCGGATTTAGCTTGATTACTTCGCGCACGCGATCGTAAATTACCACTGTATCGTTAACAGAAAAACCGATAATTGTCAAGAGAGCGACCACAAATAAACTGTCAACTTCCACTCCTTGAACTAAACCCAAAAACGAGAAAACACCAAGAGTAACCAACACGTCGTGGAATAGAGCAACGAAAGCAAAAAAGGCATAATCCAACTGAAACCGGAATGTTAGATAAACCGTAATTCCAGCAAAAGAAAGCAACAAAGCCAACAATCCCGAAGTAAATAATTGTTTACCGAGGGTTGGCCCAACCGTATCAATTTGAGTAGATTGAGGAGCAAAAGCGCCTATCTTTTCGCTCAAAGCTGTTTGTAAATTAGTCCGCTGTTCGACATCCAAAGTTTTTGTTCGTAACGACAAACCTCGCTGTTCTTTGCCGATAACTTGAATGCTGCTGCCAGCTAAACCTTGGGTGTCTAGAATTTCACGGACAGCGGCAATATCGATGGGTTTGCAATTTTCTGGTTTCGTGCAGTCTAGTTCAAATTGCAGCCTTGTGCCGCCGATAAAGTCCAAACTGGGCCGCAGCGGTGCGCGGATGTCGGGACGAGTCCAAGAAATTGCCATCGACACTATACCTGCAAGGATTATAGCGGCGGAAATACTCCACCAGAGCGATCGCTGTTTGATAACACTGAATTTCATAATTTGAAGGAAGAGGGAAGTTCGGCAACGAGCAATTTACGGGATGTAACGGATGTAAGAAGGAAGGAAGAAGTTAACAGTCAAGAGTCAACAGTCAACAGTCAACTTTTAACTATTAGCAGTTTTAGACAAATCGGGACAGAACCACTGAGGTTTTCGCAGGGCGGGAAAGCCCAACACTACCAAAAGTAGAGTGCGGCTGCAAGTAATAGCAGTAAACATACTCACTACTACGCCCAATGCCAGAGTTACAGCAAACCCTTTAACTAAACCAGCGCCCAACCCGAACAAAGCAGCACAAGCAATAACTGTTGTGACGTTGCCGTCTAAAATGCTGGAAAAAGCGCGGTAAAAACCAGATTCGACCGATCGGTAAAGCGTTTTTCCCGCCCGCAACTCTTCCCGCGTGCGCTCAAAAATCAGCACGTTAGCATCCACGGCCATCCCGATGCTGAGTACGAAACCAGCAATTCCCGGCAGCGTTAATGTCACTCCCAAAAGCACGAAAGCTGCCCAAGTTAACAGAGCATAAATTAACAGCGCAATATTGGCAATTACGCCGGGGAGTCGATAGTAGGCAACCATGAAAATCAAGACTAAAACTAAGCCGCCGATACCTGCGTTAATACTGCTTTGAATGCTGTCTTTACCCAAGCTAGCGCCGACAGTGCGGTTTTCTACAATTTCGACCGGCACGGGCAAAGCGCCACCCCGCAATTGCACTGCTAAATCGTTGGCTTCTTGCGTTGTAAAGTTGCCTTGAATTACGGCACTCCCACCAGTAATTCCTGTCTGGGCAAATTCAACGCCGACGACAGGAGAACTGATCATTCTTTCGTCTAGGAAAATACCGATACTGCGTCCGGTGCCTGCTAAATTTTTAGTGAGTTGGGCAAATAGTTCGCCTCCTTGGGTATCGAAACGG
Organism: Microcoleus sp. F8-C3; assembly: GCA_036704825.1. GTDB lineage: Bacteria > Cyanobacteriota > Cyanobacteriia > Cyanobacteriales > Microcoleaceae > Microcoleus. Next base: position 48,086 of record JAUBSN010000017.1, read on the forward strand.
AGAGCAACGTTCCAGTTGTTCCCAGCGGCCAAGGGTTGAGGTTGAGCGTCTTTGAGGTTTTCACCACCGAGGCCGCTGCTTTTGAAGAGTTTGGCGATCGCCTCGTTGCTTCTTTTCAAAGCAGCCTGATTTTCTTTAATTGCTGCCTCATTCGGGCTAGTTTTCAATTCTGCTTGTTTGGCGAGTAATTCCTGCTGCAACTGCCTCTCAATGGCTAATTGTGCTTCTGTTCCGGGCAGTTGTTCCAGAAATTCTAGCTTGGCCGTGCCGCCCAAAACTCGTTCTGCTTGCTGCGGGTCATTTACTCCGGGCAACTGCACGAGAATTTGGTCTTCTCCTACTGTTTGGACTAATGCTTCGGAAACGCCCAAACCGTTGACGCGGTTTTCGACAATCCGCCGCACTGCTTCTAACATTCCCTGGTCAATTTTGGGAATTGTGGGGGTAGTTTTTACTTGAATTGTGAGTTGCGACCCTCCTTGCAAGTCTAATCCCAGCCGCGTCGGAATTGTTACTATTACAGTAATGGCGGCGATGATTAAAACAAAAATTAAGGCTAATATGGAACGTTGTTTTTGCATATTTAATTATTAGTCATTAGTCATCAGTCATTAGTCATCAGTCATTAGTCATCAGTCATTAGTCATTAGTTAGGTGGAAGGAATAATCAATTTGTGCATCCGTGTTTTAGCATCAATGTCCTGCTGGCCGATATCGTTAGTTGTAGCGAACAACCAAAGAGTGATAACTAATGACTAATGGCTAATGACTGATGACTATTTATACTCGCAAAGCTACCATTTTTTGGACCGCTTCGACAATTTGAGCGGGCTGGACAATTGTCAGTCTTTCCAAATTCCCGTTGTAAGGTGTGGGAATATCTTGTGAAGACAGGCGCAAAACCGGTGCGTCGAGCTCGTCAAAAAATCGATCGCTAATCGAAGCAATTAGTTCGGCACCGATGCCTCCTGTTTTCATGCACTCCTCTACAATAATTACTTTGTGAGTTTTGCGAATGGATGCGCCAATTGTCTCCATGTCCAGGGGTTTGAGAGAAATTAGGTCGATTACTTCTGGATCGCAACCTTCTTTTAGCAGGGCGGGCACTGCTTGCATGACGTGGTGTCGCATCCTCGAATATGTCACGATTGTGACATCTTTGCCCGATCGCACAATTTCTGCTTTGTCCAGCGGCACTAAATATTCTGTTTCTGGCAAATTTTCTTTGAGGTTGTAAAGAAGGACGTGCTCGAAAAACAGAACCGGGTTATCGTCGCGGATGGCTGATTTTAAGAGTCCTTTGGCGTTGTAGGGAGTCGAACAGGCGACTATTTTCAAACCCGGTACTGCTTGGAAATATGCTTCTAGGCGCTGGGAGTGTTCCGCGCCGAGTTGCCGGCCCACCCCGCCTGGCCCGCGAATCACCATCGGCATTTTGAAGTTGCCGCCGGAGGTGTAGCGCAGCATTCCGGCGTTGTTGGAAATTTGGTTGAAGGCCAGCAGCAAAAAGCCCATGTTCATGCCTTCGATGACCGGCCGGAGTCCCGTCATTGCTGCGCCTACTGCCATGCCCGTAAAGCTATTTTCGGCGATCGGGGTGTCGAGCACTCTCAGTTCGCCGTATTTGTTGTAGAGGTCTTTGGTGACTTTATAGGAACCGCCGTATTGACCTACGTCTTCGCCGAGTACGAATACGGCGGAGTCGCGGGCCATTTCTTCGTCTAACGCCTCGCGGAGGGCGTTGAACAATAAGGTTTCTGCCATAGGAGGTGAAGCAATGATTGCAGGAGGGTCAGATTAGAATCTTAACCTTTCGAGGGTGTCGATCTAGGAGTCGATCGAACATTTTGTACTTAAAGCGTGCAGAATTGGCAATACCTTTATCATGTTTGGCTATTTTTGTCAAATCATTGAAAAACTATTCTCTTGTTCAAGAGTAATTTGCGTTTATATAATATGAATTAGTTTTGAGGAAAGCAGCAATGTTACAGTACAACTTGCCGAGGAACTTGCCCTCAGCCGACGAACTACCAGACTCGGATGAAACGCCTGTGGATAACGAACTGCAAGAATTAATACCGGGGTTGCTAAAAGCAATCTTGCTAATACTTTGGTCGTCACGCATGGACTGGTTTTTTGGGATAGATATGGGTGTTTACTATCACCCTGACAAGCCAGCTATTGTCCCAGATGGTTTCTTGAGTTTAGGAGTAGAACGGTTTTACGACGAAGAATTGCGTCCCAGTTACGTGGTGTGGGATGAAAATGTCATGCCGCTGTTCGTGCTAGAAGTTGTTTCCCAAAATTATCGCAAGGAATACAGCACGAAATTGGAAGAATATCAAGCTTTAGGCGTACTTTATTACGTGATTTATTCTTCCCGCCGCCGGCGTAAACCGCGTTTGGAAGTACACAAGTTAGTCAATGGCAAGTATGAACTGCAGTCAGGAAATCCTGTTTGGATGCCAGAAATCGGTTTGGGAATTGGTTGTGAAAGGGGAAATTATTCTGGGGTGACAAGAGAGTGGTTGTATTGGTACGATGCCGATGGCAAACGCTATTTGACACCTGAAGAACAAGTGAAACATGAAGCGCAACGCGCCCAACAATTAGATCGGCGCGCCCAACAATTAGCTCAAAGATTGCGAGAGTTGGGAGTAGACCCAGACAATTTGAACTAATGGCAGTCAGTAATTCGATCGATCGCTATTTTGTTTCAGGTAGGGGCGATCGATAATTTATATTTCAGCAAAATGTTTTTGCAACAAATCGTGGATAAATCGATAGCGCCGATCGCCAGTTTTTTGCAGCAGCAGGCGATCGGTGGCAGCATCGAGAAAACGCTTGTAATCCCAAGGAATGCAGCCGCTAGACCACAGCACGAGGTGCAATATAAAACTTTCAATCCCCGGAATTCCCGGCAACAAAGCACTAATTACCGCAGCAACAGCACCCGCAATTAATCCCCAAATCGACCCGGAGACTAGGCTGGCAATTAATCCCAAAATCACCCAAATCAGCCCGCCAAGCAGCTTAACTCCAAACTGATACTTGCGCCGTTCCTCGTCTGTTTGCAGCCAGCTATACGGTATGCGATCGAGGTAAAATTCTTGAATTCCTTGCTCTTCCATCCTTCTGGCCAACCATCCCAGCCAGTGGCGAATTTGTTCGGGCCGCAGTTCCTTACCTCTGGGATACTGCTTGACTTCCCCGGTGATTTGGTGGCGAATATAGGCAGTTAACAGATATTTGCGCTGTTCTTCAGCAGAAGTTATGCGCTTCCAAGCTTCAATTAAAATATCGTCGTAAGCCAAAGCCATCATGCTCAAAAGCAAGGGAACTTTTGCCAATTTCAACAACTCCGGCTCGTTCTCAATGCTGTACCAAAGTTCGCGGCTTCTGGCTTCTAGCAAATAATTTTGAATTTGAGTTTCTGTTAAGGGTTTCAATAAAACTGCTGCTTGCAGGCGAAATCTAGTCTGGCAGTTTTTGTAAGCTTCAAAACTGCTGCAAGCTACTAAATGTTTTGGTTTAAATTCGCTTTCCACAAACTGATTGATTGCTTGAATGCAGATATTTTGGCGGTGGGTTTCTACTTCGTCCAAGCCGTCGAGGAGAGGCAGCAATTTTTGTTCGGCAAGCCATTTTTTACCTGCAGCAGGAGAGATGCCGTATTTGAAGTGAAGTTGAGCAATTAACCAATCTGCGATCGCCCCGGATTCTGCTTTCCACGATCCGAGTTCAAACAGCACTGGTACGGGCAAACTAGCATCTTTTTGGGCGCGGGAAACTAACACGCGAGCTAATTCTAGCAGCGTCGTAGTTTTGCCTGCACCCGTCGCTCCCAAAATTACCAATTTGCCGCCGCTGCGATCGAACACTTTAGCAATGCTGGCTTTGGGAGGAAGCCGAAAACTCGGACGGTTGCCGGCTTTCACTTCCACATCCCAACAGCGGTTAACACCCGTTGGCGGCGAGTCTTGACTGAGGTTAGCCAGCACAGCCGCGTGCAAAGACTGCGCGAGGCCTGCTTGGACTTCCTGCTTCACCTCCTCCAACAATCGATCGCGAGGCGGTTGTAATTTCAGAGGAATCAATTTTGACATTTTATGTACCTCGCGCTGAACGCTTACTTTCGTAAATTTGCGCGCAAATCACCCAGAGCAAGATTACCATCAGTATAGGTGTCCAGTATATATTGACTCAAATTATTGCGACAATTATGGATCTGAAATTTTATCTGAAAATCCTGACCCTGTGGCCCGCACTAGGTATTTCCACTATAAATTAACTGGCGATCGCCCCAACTCCCAAACAAAAATTATTAGTATAGATACAGAGAGGGTTTTTTATGTCATTTACGAAGGGTCAAATCATCACAGTAAGCTTAGCAGGAGTGGCAACAGCGGTGGGAGTGGCTGTTGCAACGATACAGTCGGGTGCGATGAAACAATCCAATCCTCCCCTTGCAGAATCCCCGGCATCCACCAGAAACCCGATTGCAGCGCCGACGAACAATCCCGAATCTCGGCAACCAGAATCTCTGCAACCAAAAACCCAGGCTGCGGAATCTCCCAAATCCGAAGCCCAACCTGCCAAAACCCCGGCTGTTCAATCCTCGCTAGTTGCAGAAGCCTCTGGGCCAAAAGTTGAACCAGTAGTTGTCACACCGCCAAATTCGGGTTGCAAAATCAGTATGGCTGTAGTCAGCGATCCGAATCCACCGCTAAACGTGCGATCGATCCCGCAAGTAAGGGACAGCCAAATAGTAGGAAAACTTAAAAATAATACCTTTGTTTCAGTCGCCGAAGAACAAAACGGTTGGCTGCGAATTACCGATCCGCCCGGTTGGATTGCCAAAAACCGTACCGAAAGCAGTTGTTCTAACGTCAACCAGCAGATTAATTTTCTGCCGGGAGGAGATGAGGCGATCGTCAAAGGGCGAATTATCGGCAGCGGCAGCCACTCTTACCGGATTCGCGCCCGAAAAGGTCAAACAATGACTGTTAGAAATCGGCAAGAAGTTTTCCCATCAATTATCACTCCTGGCGGCAAACTTTTAGCAGGAGATCCATATAAGCAAGATGAGAAAACCGAGTGGACAGGAAAAATGCCTGTTACTGGAAATTACACATTTCAACTCGACTCAAATTTTCGGGGATACGAATACGAATTTTATGTGCGAGTCCGATAAATTTCTAAGTTTAAATGCCTCGACACAGGGGCGGTCAGAAACCGGGTTTTTTACGAAAATATTTCGCACGAAGCCACAGATTAGCTAAAAAACCCGGTTTCTTTAGTTTTAATGCTTAGCTAATTAAGGAATCGCCCCCAGCGAGATATCGAGAATCGCAAATTTCTGCCAATCTTCCGAATCAAAGTGCCACCATTCGGTTGTGATACCCATAAATCCGTGTTTTTTCATTGCATCCTTAAGCACTTGACGATTTTTCCGAGATTGGGCGCTGCCGCCTTGATAATCTGCGTGAGCTTTTTCGGTAAAATCATCGTAAGGTGTGGGCATTTCCAATTCTTTGCCTGTGCGATCGACCAATGTCAAATCCACAGCAGCACCGCGATTGTGCCGCGAACCCCTAGCAGGATTAGCAACATAGCGCGGATCTGGCTTAACTTCCCACATTTGCTTAGTCACAGAGAAAGGTCTGTAGCAATCGTAAACTTTCAAACCCAATCCGATTTTTTCCAAATCTGTTTGAACTAGCCCTAACTTTTGAGCAACAGAACTTCTCAAGGCGCATTTCGATATAGGGTAAAGTTTTCGTTTCAAGAAATTGTTAGTAGTGGCGTACCGGATATCGAGGCGAATGTTGCGATTTACGGTGCGGATGTCAACCAGTCGCGCCCAACTGGGGAGTTGACTCATGAAAATACTTTCAGGTACTACTTGGTTTGGTTCTGGTTGGGTAATTTGCACTTGTGGCGGCTCCTGGGCGCGAATCGATGTTGTATAATTCAGTGTGGTTGTAGATAGTAATATTAGGATAAATACAATTAGATATCTTGTAAATCGGTTTAATTTCATAGCTCTGTTAAGGGGATATTTAATAGAGTTTTTACAGTTCAAGTCTTGGGGAATTTTCGCGCTTTTCGTCTTGTCTGCCACCCCGCCAGACCGACAGGGGTTTCAACCCCTGTCTCATAGCTAAAGTCCTCGCTATGAGGACTGAAATATTTCTCTAAAACTTTTATTTTATGAGTCTTTCAGTCGGTTTTAACCGACTTTAGCTATGAGACGGGGGTTTCAACCCCCGGCGGACTGTGGGACAAGCACGAGAACGCTCTCTTCTCTCTATGAGTCATTTTTAATTGTTAATTGTCCTCAAATTCCCAAGCGCTGATACACTACATCTAAGTGCCTCAATTGATACTGCGGATCGAAGCAATCATCAATCTCTTTGGTCGTCATCTTAGCTGTTACCCGATCGTCCTTAGCAATTAAATTGTAGAAATTGCCGCCCGGTTTGTTCCAAGCTTCGTGAGCACAAGATTGCACAATTTTGTAGGCCTCTTCGCGACTCGTGCCTTTTTCTACTAAGGCTAACATCACGCGCTGGCTGAAGATGACTCCGCCATAAAGGTTCATGTTTTGTTTCATGTTTTCGGGATAGACTAGCAGGTGTTTTACTAAGTCTGTGGTTTCTACTAACATGAAGTGAGTTACTGTAGAACTGTCGGGCAAAATCATCCGTTCTACGGAACTGTGAGAGATGTCTCGTTCGTGCCAAAGTGCAACGTTTTCTAAGGCTGCGACGGCGTTGGCGCGGACAATTCTCGCCATCCCTGTCAGTCTTTCCGATCGAATCGGGTTGCGTTTGTGGGGCATAGCGGATGAGCCTTTTTGCCCTTTGGAAAAGAACTCTTCGACTTCGAGAACGTCGGTGCGTTGCAGGTTGCGAATTTCTACTGCAAAACGCTCGATCGATGCTGCTAAGAGTGCTAAGGTTTGGACGTATTCGGCGTGTCGATCGCGCGAAATGACTTGAGTGGATGCACAATCGGGTTCGAGTCCGAGGTTTTGACAGGCGATCGCTTCAATTCGCGGATCGATATTAGCATAGGTTCCGACTGCGCCGGAGATTTTGCCGACTGCAATCGACGATCGCAAATTCACCAATCGGGCGCGGCTGCGAAAGACTTCTGCCAGCCATCCTGCTAGTTTAAAGCCAAAGGTGATGGGTTCGGCGTGAATTCCGTGCGATCGACCAACCATCACGGTATTGCGATGCTGTTGAGCCTGATAGCGAATAGCTTGACTCAATTCTTCGACACGTTCTAACAAGATATTGACGCTGGCGACTAATTGCAGCGCCAAAGCGGTATCGAGCACATCGGAACTGGTTAAGCCGAGGTGAATGTAGCGGCCGGCATCACCCACATATTCGTTGACATTTGTCAAGAAGGCGATCATGTCGTGGCGGACTTCGGCTTCGATTTCGAGGACTCGTTTGGGGTCAAAATTAGCCTTAGCTTTGATTTCTTCGACTGCGGCGGCGGGGATGTAGCCGAGTTCGGCTTGAGCTTCGCAGACAGCGATTTCTACTTGCAGCCAGCTTTTGAGTTTGGCGGTTTCAGTCCAGATGTTGCCCATTTCGGGCAAGGTGTAGCGCTCTATCACGGTGGGAGTTGGGGAATGCGATCGTCCTATTGTACATCTGCGAGGCGATGCAAGAGTCATAGGACTTACACATGGGCCCAGAAACCGGGTTTTTTACGAAAATATTTCGTTCTCGCCTGCTGATTCGGTAAAAACCCGGTTTCTTTGGTTGGAGTGAAGAAACTAGGTTTTGGTATTTTTGTAGTTTGGGCGATCGGCTAAAATATCCTAAACCTGATTAGCTGGCATCCCTCATGCCTAAAAAGATTCGAGAATTGAAAAGCTTATTGCTAAAAGCAGGGTTTACTTACCGACAGGGAAAGGGCAGTCACACTGTATGGGAACACCCTTTATTACCTGAAAAAATTACACTGTCAGGTAATGATGGCGATGATGCACCCAATTATCATGAAAAAAGAGTAATGTCCGATTTGCAGAAGCTGAAGGAGATAGAAGAATGAATAGCCATTACTGTCTGATAATCCAGTGGTCAGAAGAAGATCGACTTTTTGTTGTCAGCTTGCCGGAGTTTACCGATGTCATGCAGCCTTGCACTCACGGACACACTTACGAAGAAGCTGCAAAACACGGACAAGAATTGTTAGAAACATTGATTGAACTCTATCAAGAAGATGGCAAACCTCTCCCAGAACCTCAAACATTGGGAAAACGATTGCAGATAGCGTAAAATGAAACAATTGAGGTGCTTAGGCAAATCGAAGCAGAGGAGAAAGTATGAGTTGGATCGGTGATAATATTCGTCGCTTGTTGCGATAAGTTTTGGGGAGAGATCGCCAGCCAAATCAAGACGTGGGTATCCAGCAAAATATTCATGCTTCACCCAACCAAAACGCATCAGGAAGTGGCTCGTTAAAATCCTCACTCATCCAGCCCATCCCTTGATGCAGACCCAAAACTCGTTGTTGCGGAGGAGGAGGTGCAGCTTCAACTGAAGTGTTTTCGGGGATCGATCGCATCTGTCGTTCCAGCAAAAACTCTGCAAAAGTTAACAAAAGCTGCTGATTTTCCGGGAGTAAGTGCTGTAACTTACCTAGCAAATCTTCCAAAAGTTCGATCGTTTGAGAAGTCATCTTCCCTCAATGTTGGTGATAGTCTCATTATACGTTATTCTTTGGCGATCGATGCTTATCTTGAAACAAAAGCACCATTGATTTCAACACTTGCTACTGGCCGAAAACCAGCTTGCAATAAACCTTTTTCTAGTTTTTTACTGCTTTTTATCTGATGTTACCCATTTCGGGCAGAGTGTAGCGCCCTATCGCGGTGGTCGTTGGGGAGTGCGATCGTCCTATTGTACCTCTGCGAGGCCTCCGTCTTCAGTCGGGATGGGGAATTTGAATGGTTATTTACCTAGGGCTGTGCTTAGTAAAGGCGATGACTCAATTTTTGCTTTTAAAGCAAATTACACCAAATTGGTGCAAAAAAAACATCTAAAAATACAAAACCAGGTATATAATGGATGTAAGCAAGTGATGGGTAGGGTAGATCAGTTCGCATGAAAACACAACGATTCCAAAATACACAAGCCCCACGTCCCCCAAATGTTAAGCGCATGTCCGTCTCTTTATCTGCGGATGCTGCTGAGCTATTGGAATGGCTTGCTACAACCCAAGGGATAACTCAAATTGAGGCGCTTCGGAAAGCTATTGCAACCGAGGCTTACCTTCACAAAGAGATAAAACAAGGGTCTAAAGTTTTACTTCTAAATTCTGACAAAGAAGTGCGGGAAGTAATATTTAGATAATGCAAGCAGCGGGGGGATAAACAGGTAATTAATCCTTGAAAAAGCCCCATGAAAATTAAACAGTACGACCCGCACAACTATAGCTATATCCAGCCTAATGATAACGATACTCTTGAGCAAATCGTTTTGACGGGCGAACTGGAGATTGACAACTACATTAGTAGCGTTTCCCCTAGCAAGGAAGTCTGCCAAGGTGTAGAAGATTGGGTTAGTAAAAATCGAGACAGGACACGCACAAAAATAGCGAATTGTTTGCTGACAATGTTTGGTACATCGTTGGTTACAACTTTTGCTTTAGTGGGGGTAAGCTCGTTAATGCCAAATTCTGATAAAGGGTTACTCAAGGATTTACTTCCCCTGATGATTACTCCCCAAGTCAGCTTGCTGGGAGTTACCATCGGGTTTTACTTCGATAAGGATTAATCTGACAATCGAACCTGGCTCAAGAGTGCGATCGCGTCATTCCCTTTGGTGCGATCGCCTGTCCGCTTTTTTCTGCTGAAGGAGATAGAAGAGAGACTATGTTGAAACAAAAACCATCGCCAGAATCTGTTTTAATTACCGAACAAGAAACAGAAGCTATAAAAAAATTACAGCAGATTCTCAGCATCGAATCCGCACAAGTAAAATTAGTGGCAAGTAATGGAGAAGAAATTCTCATTCCCGAATCAGTTTACAATTTGTTGGGTCAAATTGTGCGCGCAATGGCATCGGGTCAAGCTGTATCGATAGTAACTCACAATCGCGAACTGACGGTGCATCAAGCTGCCGATCTCCTGAATGTATCGCGATCGTTCATTGTCAAATTGCTAGATGAAGGAGCAATTCCTTATATTGAAGTTGGTTCGCGCCGACGCATACTTTTTCAAGATTTAATGGCCTACAAGCAACAGCGTAAAGTTCAGCGACGCCAATTATTAGACGAGTTAATCGAGATGACTGAAGAAGCTGGCTTGTACGAGGAATAGGACTAATTGAATCTTTAATATGACTAAGCTGCGTGTTGTACTTGATGCTTGCGTCCTTTTCCCGATGTATTTGCGGGATACTCTGCTTTCCACTGCTGATGAAGATTTGTATTTACCATATTGGTCTCAGAAAATCATTGATGAAGTAATAGGTAATCTTGTTAAAGGAGGAACACTTTCGCAGGAGAAAGCAAAGAATCTTGAAAGGACAATCAAAATAGCCTTTCCTGAAGCAATGGTTGAAGTGCCCGTCGCACTAGAGCAAGCAATGACCAACGATCCTAAAGACCGTCACGTTCTTGCCGCAGCCGTAAATGCTGGAGCTGATATCATTGTCACCAATAATCTCAAGGATTTTAGAGAAAACGATCTAGCTCCTTGGAACATTATAGCACAGTCGCCCGATGAGTTTCTGAGCGATTTATTGGACGAATACCCGGACTCGATAGTTGATTTATTACAGCAACAGTCTCAAAAGTACAACAATCCCCCAAAGACTTTTACTGAATTAATTAATTTTTTAGGTGAAAAAGCAGGTACACCAAAGTTTGCCAGTAATATATTATTAAAAGTTCAGCGTCGCGAGGAAAATCAGTAATATCTTATTTGCTAATTCTTAGGCTTTGCCTGGAAGAGTAACTTTACTAGGTTTGTTCACAGCCATATCAGTCAAATATGGAATAAGTGCAAAACCGATACACTCTGCTAAGCGGGGCGGCACGGCATTTCCAATTTGCCACATTGCCTTTTTCATTGAACCTTCAAAAATAAATGAATCCGGGAAACTTTGCAATCTCGCCATTTCGCGAGCTGAAATTACGCGGTTGAGATAAGGATGAATATGAGTGCCGCCGTGATTTTCTTTAACAGTCATACTCGGTTTTCCCGGATACTGCCGCTTGAAAGCATCGGCGTAGCTTTCATACAAAGAACCGCCTGGTGGAACTTTAGCAAGTCTTTCCATGTACTCAACAGAATGACGAGTCCATTCGTGGTTAATTTCCGGTAGGGGATTATACTCGGGTAAATCATCAATTGCTGACTCAATCGCTTTGTATTGTTCGGGCAACAATTGCGGCTTCGGATAGGGGTTTGGCATCCCGAATCTATTGGCAATAAAAATGGCTCGCGGGCGGATTTGCGCGACTCCATAGGCGGCAGATTCCAGAACAGCAACGGACATATAGGGATAGCCAATCTCCTCAAAAGCCTCGCAAATGGCTTGCTTAACAGCTCCTTTTTGTATAGTCAATATTCCGGGTACGTTTTCCATGACAACATACCAAGGACGTATTTCAGAGACAACGCGGACAAACTCTCTAAATAAGCGATTTCGAGGGTCGTTGGCGTCGCGTTTTCCTGCAACTGAGAAGCCTTGACACGGCGGCCCGCCTACAACAACATGAACTTCTGGCGAACCAATTTCAGCGAGCAACTTTTGGGGATTTAAGTTTTTTATATCGTCGCACAAGTGATGGCAATCGGGAAAGTTTTTTGTATGAGTTGCCGAGGCGATCGCATTAATTTCAACACTTGCTACTGGTCGAAAACCAGCTTGCAATAAACCTTGGGTCATGCCGCCCGCACCGCAAAAAAAATCGACAAATGTATAGTCTGATTTTGGCAGTGACTGAGATTCAACATCAATGAATATTTTGTAGTGGTCGCAGTCATTTGATTCTAGTTGGCGTTGGATGCGTTCGTAACGCCCTAATTTTGCTTTCTTCTGCTTTTTGGCAGGAATTGTCTCTTCCTCATTTGAGAATAAAGACAGTTGTATTGCTTCCATTTTATATTTGTTTACTGCATTCTATCTGATGTTGCCCGCTTGGGGCAGGTGTAGGGATCGCCCTTGGAGTCGGAGAGTGCGATCGTCTCACATATTGCACCATTCTCGCTTAACAGCCCCGACGACCTGTTCCACAAAGAGTGAATTTTATTGGGGGGTGAACCCCAGAGTCCGCCCATAAAAGGCTGATTGAGAATGGTGCAATATGTCAGTTGTCAGGCAGTATTCTCGTCCCAAACCCTGTTTATGACTGCCCGATCGCCAATTTTCAGCTTTTAGAGAGATGTAAAAACTCGCCCGATCGCTACACTATTAACTAGGAACTCAGCAATTTTGGAGAAGAGGTGAATTGAAATTCGTTTCCGATCCGCAAATAACAGTCAAAATCCGCAAAATGAAAGAGCGGGTGCGGTGGCAAGAACAGTCGATCGTCCATCGGGGAATCGACCAAACTCGGATGGTTTTGGAATCTCCAACCACCGACTCTCCAGAGTTTTCGTTTTTAGTCGCAGGCGACAGCGGCACGGGCAACCACCGCGGCCACAATCCCCAGCGGCAAGTGGCCGAACTGATGCTCTCGGAGCGCGAAAATTGCCGTTTCCTCCTCCACACGGGCGATGTCGTTTATCTCGTCGGTTCCAGCGAATATTACTTGCCAAACTTTATTCGCCCCTACCGAGAATTTATAGTCGGCGGCGAGCATCCCTCTCGGATTGCTTACGATCGCATGGTGTTTAACTTTCCGTTTTTGCCAGTACCGGGAAACCACGACTACTACGACTTGCCCATAGTCTACGGCATTCTGTCGGCGACAGCTTTGCCGCTGCGCCGGCTGTTGGGTTCCAAGTTAGATCTCGATGTCGGCTGGCACGGTTCCGATCGCGGAAATACCTACGCTAAAGCCTTTCTCGACTACCTCAAAGCTCACAAAATGCCGGGAGAGCTCGATCGCCACCTAGACGCCCACTACACTGCCAGCACCAGCACAGGCCGCTGCCTCCGCTATCAACCCGGACGCTTTACCCGCTTACCCAACCGCTATTACACGTTCCGCAGCGGCGGCATCGACTTCTTCGCCCTCGACTCCAACACCTTCAACGAGCCCTTGCCGATCCCGAAAACCAAACAGGGCGACATTCGCCGCCAGAATTTGGAACTCGACCGGCAGAAGTTGGAACAAGAAAAATTGGCAATGCTCGAAATCTGCGCTCGGCTCAACCCCCTAATTCCCGAAGAAGCCGAACAGCTAGACGACTTAGCCGCCAAATTAGAGCAAGTTGACGAAATCCTGATGGATATTGACAAACAACTGTCCCCCTACAAAACAGCTACAGACTTTGAACAGCTCGAATGGCTGAAAAAAAGACTTATTGCGTCTTGGGCTGATTCCGAGGTGCGGGGGCGGGTAATTTACCTGCACCATCCCCCCTACGTGACCGAGGCGACAAAGTGGAATCAAGCTCAAACTTTGGCGGTGCGGTTGCGATTGCGCGAGGTGTTCGACGCCGTGGCCGATGCTGTTGGGGATGCGGCCCGGGGGCGTCCGCTAGTAGATTTGGTGCTGACTGGCCACGCTCACTGTTTGGAATACCTGCGGACTGGGGATACCGGACACGGCGACTCTGGGATTAATTGGATTGTCTGCGGCGGAAGCGGTCGCAGTCTCCGCCGCCAGCGCCCGGAAGGGCCGGTGTTGGAGGAAGTATTGAGTCCAGAAGCCGATCGGCTGGCGCGTGAGGGCGGGCGATCGCAAAAAGGCTCTCGGCGGGTAGCGGAATCTTTGCTATTTGTCGGCCGCAGCGGTCAAGGTTCCCACAAACGCCGTCCTTATTCGTGTTTGCGGATTGATGTTCTCGACGCGTGTCCCCCGAAGTTCCGCATCCAACCTTTGGTTGTCGAACGATTTGAGGGGAAATGGCAGGATATCTCGATCGAACCTTTTGTGATTTAACTTTCGTTTTTCTGTAAGTCTCGATCCCCCTTAAAAAGGTGGACTTTGACCGATTCCGGTTCCCCCCTTTTTTAAGAGGGGTTAGGGGGGATCGAAAGCCGAATGCTCTATTAACTTAATTCAGGACAAAAATTCAATGATTGCTAATTTAACCGCCACCGGCTGGGAAATTATTTACCACCGCGCCCACGCTTTGCTCGCGGCACAACTTGGCGGACAGTGGAAGCGCTCGAAATCTCCGGTTCGCCTCTACGAAACCATAGCAGCGATTTCGCATCACGATGATTTGGAGAAAGAGTGGGAAGAAAATATTTTGACTGAAGCGGGTGCGCCCTTTGATTTTACCTTGCAGACGGAAACCTCTGTGCCGAAAATTAAAGCCATGACGCAGAATGCCCTATATCGCGGTCGCTGGGTAGCAATGCTGATTTCTATGCACATGAGCTTTCTCAATGAAGGAAAGCGGGGAGAGTCGAAGGAAGTCGATGAGTTTTTGGACGAACAACTGGAAAATCAAAAAAAATGGCGCAAAGAGTTGCAAGTTTCCGAGAAAGATGCTAAGGCAGCTTATGCTTTTTTCCAGTGGTGCGATCGGCTATCATTAATTCTTTGCAGCCGCGAGTTACCCGCCGGAGAACGAGCTTTAGAAATTTGTGTCGGCCCGGACGGCAAGCGCTACGATATTGTACAGAAAAGCAACGAACTCGTGACTGTAACTCCTTGGCCTTTTGAAGAAGATAAGTTTACTGTTAACGTCGAAGCGTGCCACTTGGATAAAGTCAAGTTCGATAGCAACCAGGAAATTAAGGAAGCGCTGCAAAAAGCTCCGCGCGAAGTCTTAGAGTGGACTTTTGTCAAGTCTTAATTAAACCTTTGAAAAATAGGTGAGGGTTGTTGTGGGAGTTTGGCCGGCCTTGCATTTGTGTAAATTTAAGGTTAAAACCATGTCTCAATCAGCGTTATAGTTGAGTCTTGCTCCCACCTCATATCATGTCCGGTCGAGCGACCGCGATTTTTGTAGGGGCGGGTTCAACAACAATACCTGCCAACAATCTCCAATCTCAAAAACCCGCCCCGACCGAGATATTATGGTTAATCGATCGGAGATGATATCACCCCTCTTAATAAGTGGAACAGGGGGTGGGACAAGAACAATTAAAGTGGGTCTGATTAAGAGAGATTTAGGGGCATCGAAACTTCAATACAAAAAAAATTGAGGGTTTCAGTTCCGCCATTACCCATTACCTATTACCTATTACCAACTATGAAACGTTCAGCTTGTCTAATTTTCAATCCAGTCGCAGGTAACAGCGATCCCGACCAAGACTTAGCTATAATTCAGGAACTTTTAGAGCCTTTTATTGACTTAGACATTCGGCTGACAACCCCAGAAGTAGACGCAGATCAAATTGCCCGCGAAGCAGTGGCTAGGGGAGTTGCAGAAATTATTGCTTCCGGGGGCGACGGCACATTATCGGCGGTTGCCGGCGCGATTGTGGGTACAAATATTCCTTTAGGAATTATTTCGCGGGGAACTGCTAATGCTTTTGCTAATGCTTTAGACCTTCCGAATACAATTGAAGCCGCCTGCGAAACTATTTTGGGAGGGTTGACGCGGGTGGTGGATGCGGCGATTTGCAACGGTGAAATGCCGATGGTTTTGTTAGCTGGAGTGGGTTTTGAGGCGGAAACCGTCGAACTTGCCGATCGCGAAATGAAGAATCGCTGGGGAATGCTGGCTTACATTCTGTCGGGAATTAAACAGTTAAACAATTTAGAAAGATTTGAAGCAGAAATCGAAACCGAAGATAAAATTATCAGCCTGACTGCTGTCGCCGTGACAGTGGCGAATGCAGCGCCGCCTACTTCCATTTTAGCTCAAGGGCCTGCCGGGATTATTTTTGATGACGGCTTGCTGGATGTAACGCTGGTGGCGCCTCAAAATAAAGCTGGGGCGATCGCAGCTTCTTATCACCTATTGCAAACAGCTTTGAGCGGCAATGCTACCGATCGCGACGACATAGGTTATTTGCGGGCAAAAAAAGTAAAAATAAGTGCAGATCCTGCTCAAAAAGTGGTTGTAGACGGGGAAATCTGCGGCATGACTCCACTTTCTATTGAGTGCGTTCCGGGAGGTTTAACTATTTTTATACCGCGAGTTGAACCAGACCCCGTGGTGGAAAAACTCACCGGTTTAGCGGACATCGAAGTTACAATGAAACCCTTAACTTAAACAGCACTTAGGCAACTGGTACAACATGGGGCTACTTTTTAGGTACGTTGTTGCGCTTTAGCGCTCTTGTACTATACATGAAAGAGCGCCCGATCGCAACAACATACCTTAAGACCGCACGGGCGGTCTTTTGTTTTTATGCGTCTAAAATTTGGCGAATGCGGCGCTCCAAACGTTCGAGATCGAGTCCGCCTTCATCGCGGCTGATGCGGCGCACGGTGACGTTAACATTGCTCAAATCTGCCAGCAAATCTTGCAGGATTTCTTGTTGCTGCCTAGCTTGAGTTATTTCGCGCGGTTCCTGCACGAGGTCGCGGATGATGGTATCTTCAGCGCGGGAAGCAACGATCGGGTCTGCTTCGCCGTCTACGTGCACGAAAGTGCGGCGACCGGGCCCCCGTTCTTCTTCAATTGGTATTACTGCTGTTACTCGATCGGAGCGTACATATTTGCCAAATCCCAGGTGGACTAAGACAGAAGATTGTATTTTCATAGATAGCAAGATTTATTTGTTAGTTATCTATATTGTAACTTTTAAAACTAGAATATGACCACTAATATGAAAGTTATTATTACTACAATATGTGTCGGTTTTTTCTCGATATTAGAGTGGTCATTTCAACAAAAAAATGGTAATATCTTTTTAAGATATTACCACGCTGTGGCAGGGGTTAAAATATTCGCATAATCCGACAGTCCGGCAGGGGTTGAAACCCCCGCCTCATAGCGAAAGTCCTCTTAAGAGGACTGAATTATTTATTGAAAATTATCCTATTTGTGGGTAAAATTTTTGCAAATAATGTTAGTGCATATCAAGATAACACCTGGGTCGAATCAAATTACAAAATAAAATATGATTCCATAGTCCTCATAGCGAGGACTTTTGCTATGAGACAGGGGTTGAAACCCCTGGCGGACTGTCGGAATAAGGCAACTCTCGGATTGTTACATTACTATCGGAATAAGCCAACTCTCGGACTCTTAGATTACTGTCGGAATAGGGCAAATCTCGGATTGTGCGAATCTCGGACTGTTAGTGCACGACAGTTGGCTGATGAGTTAACATAAAATTAGAGCAGTTTGCGATCGCCCGCAACACATTTCAGGGACACAGCCTACGGATTCTAGATTTGAGCATTACAAGCGCGGATAAACAGGAAGACCTCCATGATCCCAATTAGTCTCGACTTAGTTATCAGCCTCCTGACGGCAATTCCCTTCGGCACCGTCAAAGACAAGTTTCAGCGCAACGAAACTGTCATCAAACTCTTAAAAAGATTTAACCTCGACCCCGATGCGCCGCCGGCAGATTTTAGCGGAGTTTATGTTTATACTTTAGTAGAGTACGGCGCAGGCAAACCCAAGCAGATTTTAGAACTATTTCGGCAAAAAGAGATTGAATCAGCATTTCGCAAAGCTTTCGAGTCCGATAGCCCAGCCATTTTAATTCAAGCAGGCGATGACTTTCTCAACGAAAGTGCTTTGGGGCAAGAAATTCGAGATTTAGGCATTGACCCCAGACGGGAATTCATGGCATTTGCCGCCGTGTTTATGGAAGTCGCAAAGCGGACGCGGACGCTGGGAGATGTGATGGTGGGAAATGCGATCGCCTCTTTGCAAAAACGCCTATCTATGGTAATGGATCGCATCGAACGCCTCCCCACCCTCGAAGGAATTCGCACGGAATTTGCACGACTGGAAGCTGAAGATTATCCCGCACTTCCCGCAGCCGCATCAAGCAATATTCAAAAGTCTAAAGTTTTTATTTTATCGCAACAAGTTCGAGGTTGGTTTGAAACATTAAGTTATAAGTTTGAGAAATATGAAATTGGGGAAGATAACTATTTTGAATGGATTATCAATGTTCCCGTCAGACGCAATCGGTACGATCGCATTTTAGTGCGCGGAATTGCCGGAGAAGCCGGACTCAGAGACATCTCAGCTTTGCGCGAGTCCGTGGAAAAACAGCGCACCGATGAAGGCTGGTTAGTCACCGCCCGCCGCATCAGTCGCGCCGCGCGGGATGAAGTAGAGAAAGCCGAAAATCGTAATTTAGCTTGCTATACGTTTGATGAATTACTCGACCAAGATGCCGATTTTACCGCTTATCTGGATTGGCTAGAAACAGAAATTACTAGCCGAGAAATTGATACTAAATATGTGCCGCTAGCTTGTACGAAAGAAGAAATTGACCCCGATACTCACCGCAAGATAGGCGTGAGTCATTATGACGGGCGAGATGGCTGGATCGAAGGTTATATTGACCTGTGGTTGAATGACCCAGTTAAAGAACATATTTCAGTTTTAGGAGAATTTGGGACGGGGAAAACTTGGTTTGCGATGCACTATGCTTGGATGGCGCTGCAACGCTACCGAGATGCTCAAAAGCGCGGCTTAGAACGTCCGCGTTTGCCGTTAGTAATTCCTTTGCGAGATTACGCCAAAGCAGTTAGCGTTGAGTCGCTATTTTCCGAGTTTTTCTTTCGCAAGCACGAGATACCTTTGGCGGGTTATTCTGCTTTTGAACAACTCAATCGCATGGGTAAATTTCTGCTAATTTTCGATGGTTTTGATGAAATGGCCGCCAAGTGCGATCGGCAAGAAACCATCAACAACTTCTGGGAACTAGCAAAAACCGTCGTTCCCGGCGCAAAAGTCATCCTCACTTGCCGTACCGAACACTTTCCTGAAGGCAAGGAAGGACGGGCATTGTTCAATGCAGAACTGCAAGCATCAACAACCATTTTAACAGGCGAAACTCCCCAATTTGAAGTCTTAGAATTAGAGAAATTTAACGACGAGCAAATTGGGCAAGCGCTGTCATTTCAAACAGAAGCCGCGACTGTAGAAAAAGTGATGGGAAACCCGCAGTTATTGGATTTAGCGCGTCGCCCGGTGATGACCGAGTTAATTTTGGAAGCATTGCCCGATATTGAAGCTGGAAAACCAGTCGATATGTCGCGGATTTATCTGTATGCGGTGCGGCGGAAAATAGAGAGAGATATCAAAGCAGAACGTACTTTTACTTCTGTAGCAGATAAGCTTTACTTTTTGTGCGAACTGTCTTGGGAAATGCTGTCTACCGACCAAATGAGCCTGAATTATCGCGGTTTTCCCGATCGCATTCGCAACCTGTTTGGTTCCGTCGTCCAAGAGGAAAAAGACTTAGACCACTGGCATTATGACATGATGGGTCAGACAATGCTGATCCGTAATGCTGATGGGGATTATACTCCGGCGCACCGTTCGTTATTAGAGTTTTTTGTCGCTTATAAATTTGCGGCGGAATTGGGAGTTTTGGCCGCAGATTTTACCGAATTAGTTGCGCCTGAACAGTCTTGTTTAGATCCTAGTGCAGCGCCTCAAGAATACACTTGGTCTAATTATTGTCGGCTGCAAGCCCAGAAGAGAAATAATGGTGAGCTTATTGCGCCTTTGAAAGGATTTGCGGCGGAAGATTTAGGACAACTCCGTCAGAGTTTCGGACACGCGCCGCTGACAAAAGCAGTGATGGATTTGTTGTTACCAATGGTAGGGGCGGTGTCCTCGTGCCGGCCCTGCCTCGATGTAGGGGCAGCTACGGAGGAATTATTGGAAATTGTGGAAGCAACGCGGGGAAAAACAGAAAGTGAGGTAGGTTATGTGGGAGGGAATGCGGCGACGCTGTTGGTGAAAATCGATGGAACTGCGTTAGAAGCAAAAGACCTTTCTCGTGCAGTTATTTTAGGTGCTGATTTGACAAATGCTAGTCTGCGTCACGTCAATTTGACTGAAGCAAATTTAGCTAATTCTGATTTTACTAAAATCTTCGGCAGCGTGCGATCGGTAATATTTACTCTTGATGGCAAACTGTTAGCTACAGGTGATAGTGATGGCGTAGTTCGCATTTGTGAAGGTAGCAGTGGAAAAGAAATATTGACCTGTAAAGGACATACCAACGTCGTGGAATCTGTCGCCTTCAGTCCAGACGGCGAGATACTTGCTAGCGCCAGCTATGACAAAACAATCAAGTTATGGGATGTCAAGAGTGGTGAATGTTTAAAAGTGTTGCAGGGACATACGGAATCAGTAATGTTTGTCACCTTCAATCCTGATGGAAAAATACTCGCTAGTGGCAGTTTCGATCGCACGGTAAGGTTATGGGATATCCGCACGGGTGAATGCCTCAAAATTTTGCAAGGCCATACTAAAGTTGTATTTTCAGTTGATTTCCATCCTGCTGGTGAGATGCTTGCCAGTGGCAGCGGCGACAAAACAGTGAGGCTGTGGAATATCGGTACTGGTGAATGTCTCAAAACTTTGCAAAATCATACTAAAAACGTGTTTTCAGTGGCTTTCAATTCTGCTGGTGAGATGCTTGCTAGTGGCAGCGGCGACAAAACAGTGAAGCTGTGGAATATCGGTAGCGGTGAATGTCTCAAAACTTTGGACGGACATTTCGATCAAGTACGGTCAGTAGCCTTCAGTCCAAATAGCGAAATACTCGCAAGTGGAAGTTACGATCAAACAGCAAAGCTGTGGGACATCCGCACTGGAAAATGCTTGAATACTTTGCAGGGGCATAGCAATCAAGTAGGGTCAGTTGCCTTCCATCCTGCGGGTGAAATACTTGTTAGCGGTAGTTATGACCAAACGCTGAGGCTGTGGGCTATCAACAGCGGTGAATGCTTGAATACGTTGCAAGGGCATAGCACTCAAGTACGGTCAGTAGCCTTTAGTCCAAACGGTGAAATTCTTGCCAGCGGCGATGACGAACAAACTGTCAGGCTGTGGGATGTCAAAAGTGGTGAATGCCTCCACATCTTGCAGGGACATCTCGATCGGGTACATTTAGTTGCCTTCCATCCAAACGGTGAAATACTTGCTAGCGGAAGTTATGACCAAACGCTGAGGCTGTGGGATGTCAACACTGGGGAATGCCTCAATATTTTGCTAGAGAGTGGAAAAGAAGTAAGGTCGATCGCCTTTAGTCCTTCGGGTGAAATACTGGCCAGTGGTAGTTATGACCAAACGGTGAGGCTGTGGGATGTCAACACTGGTGAATGCCTCAAAACCTGGCAAGGGCATAACAGTTCATTATACTCGGTTGCCTTCAGTCCTTTGGGCGAGATATTTGCCAGTACAGGTTATGACGGAACGGTGAGGCTGTGGGATATCCATACTGGTGAATGCCTCCAAATATTGCAGGGACATACGGGTTGGGCACGCGCGATCGCCTTTAGCCAGAACGGTGAAATACTTGCCAGTGGAAGTGTGGATCAAACAATAAGACTGTGGGATATCAACAGCGGTGAATGCCTCAAGATTTTTCACGGGCATACTGATTGGATACGTTCAGTTGCCTTTAGTTATTCTGGTAAATTAGTTGCTAGTGGAAGTGTCGATCACACGGTAAGATTATGGGATATCCGTACAGGTGAGTGTCTAAAAATTTTCCAATATAACCCCAGTAGAATTAACTCATTTGCCTTCAATTATGATGATACACTGATTGCTAGTTGCAGTCGGGATGGCACAATTATGATTTGGGAGATTGAGACGGGTGAGTGCCTCAAAATACTCAAAAGTGACAGACCTTATGAGGAGATGAATATCAAGGGTGTTACGGGTTTAACGGAAGTTGAGAAAGCGACGCTCAAAGCTTTAGGGGCTGTTGAAAATTAATCGTCGCCAAGGAGGAAATATGCAATCAGCAATACGGATTACCACCAAAGTTCTTGCAGGAAATAAACTTGAAATTCAACTGCCGCCTGGATCTGTGGGCGAAGAGGTTGAAGTTTTTGTGATTATACCCGAAAAGCCTCCGTGGCGGCGTAAGGTGTTGGAATTGCTTACAGAAACCCGCAGCCGTCATGTTTCCAGAACTGTTGAAGAAATTGACCGGGAACTAGAAGAAGAAAGAAACTCATGGGACAACTAAACCTACCATCCTCTGCTACAATTTACTTGGAGCAAGCGGAGAGTGAATTTAAAATATAAGTTAAATCACTCTGGAGGCAAAACAATGAATACGGCTAAATTATCGATCGCTGATGACTACCAAACAGTCATATTACCAAAAGAATTTCATTTGGCAGGAAATGAAGTGTATGTCAAAAAAATAGGAGATGTTATTGTCCTAATCTCCAAAGAAAATCCTTGGCAAACTTTTTTTGATAGTTTAAATATGTTCTCGGATGACTTTATGCTAGTCAGGAATCAGCTTTCTGTGCAGACAATAGAAGCTTTAGAATGAGATTTTTACTAGAGTTATCCCAAACAGGACTTACGCACGGGTAGTCAGAAACCGGGTCTTTTAGAGAATACTTCGTTGAGGCCAGCAGCAACGGCCAAAAACCCGGTTTCTAACGTACCTACTGACTAAATTGCTGAGCGTAGTAGCCAGCATATCGATCGCCCTTTTCCAGCAACTCCTCGTGCGTCCCAGATTCCACAATTCTGCCTTTTTCCAAAACTAAAATTCTGTCAGATCTCCGCACAGTAGCCAAGCGGTGCGCGATAATAAACACAGTGCGATCGCGCATCAATCTTTCCAGCGCTTCTTGCACTAAACCTTCAGATTCCGAATCCAGCGCCGATGTCGCTTCATCCAAAATCAAAATTCTCGGATCGAGCAAAACTGCACGGGCGATCGCAATTCTTTGTTTCTGTCCCCCAGATAAGTTTACACCCCTTTCTCCTACCCAAGTGTGATAGCCATCGGGAAACTCACTAATGAATTGATGAGCGTTAGCAATCTCCGCAGCTTTTTGCACATCTTTCAGTTCATAATAAGATTGACCGAAAGCGATATTTTGAGCAATTGTACCGGAAAATAAAATCGTTTCCTGCGGTACAATTCCGATTTGCCGCCGCAGAGTATTTAACGTGACATCTTGAATATCAATACCGTCGATTAAAATTTGTCCCGCTTGCGGATCGTAAAATCTCGGCAACAAATTTACTAACGTAGTTTTCCCCGCACCGGATGCGCCCACGAGAGCAATCATTTCTCCGGGAAGCACCAACAAACTCATGTTTTGCAAAATGGGTGTCTCTGAGTTATAGGCAAAATTAATATTGCGGTATTCGACTTTTCCGGTAACGTGGGGAAGTTCAATTGCACCCGGTTTTTCAACTACTGTGGGTTCAATTGCTAAAAGTTCAAAAATGCGATCGCTAGAAGCTTCTCCCTGCTTAAAATCCCCGTAATTAGCAGTTGTAATAGCAATGGGGTCAATTAAAAGTGCCACCCCTGCGATATAACTGATAAATTGAGTACCTGTGAGATTTCCTTGAGAAATTTGCCAACCTCCCAGGAAAAAGAGCAAAATCACGCTCATCGCTTCCAGAAAGCCAACTACAACGAACTGAAGTGCTTTTACTCTTTCTGACAAATACTTAGCGCGGCGGTTTTGTTCTGCTTCTTCTGCAAAGCGGGCAATTTCGTAGTCTTCAGCCACAAATGCTTTGATTAAACGAATGCCGCTGAATACTTCTGTCAGCAAAGCGGATAAATCAGAGATGCGATTTTGGCTTTGCCGCGAGTAACTCAGCAATCTCTCGCCAAACCAACCAATTAAGATAGCCATCAGCGGTGCAATAATTAATGCACCCAAAGTTAATTGCCAGTTGAGATAAATCATATATCCCAGGACCGCAATTAGCTGCAAAACACAAGGGATAAACTGATGAAAAAATTTATTTACTACTTCGCCAATACGGTCAATATCTTCGGTGAGACGGTAGGATAAGTCTCCGGTTTTGGCAGTTTCAAAGTAGCCGATATTGAGTTTTTGCAGGTGGGAGTAGACTTTTTTGCGGATTTCTAAAGCAATAGTCAAAGCTGCTTTTGCCATCAGCGTATCTTGACCGTACTGGGCTGTACCGCGAAGTAGAAATATAATGGCGCTGAGTGCAGCAATTTGAGCGAACCCTTGTAAATCTCCTTTACCTATAAATTTGGCTGTTTCGCCAACCAGCCACGCTATAATCGGCCAAAATACGGTAAATACTACGGTACAAGCTAATGCTTTACCGATGGTTTGTTTTTGGGGACGGAGGTAGGGTAAGATTTGCCAGTATGTCGATCGAGTTTTCAAGATATTTGACTCCTGCAAGTTCTGTTTCAACAGATATCTGAGCCAGAATATGATAACAGCGATCGGGCAAATCTCAACAATCATTCTTCACCGAAAGCATCCGGGATACAAAGCCCCCGGATTCATCCGTGGGACTAATTGTCCAATGCTTCAATCTAAAATCTAAAATCTAAAATCTAAAATCATTCCTGACCGTCTGCATGAGTCGCTAGTACCTGAGCCCCCGCCACAACTGCGCCCCGAAAGGCGGCTGACTGTCCGGGTGCAAGAGTAACTGGTTCAGCGTAGATAAATCCGTTGTCAATTAAATTGCCTGACTCGTCCAAAACTTCATAATTGACTTTGACATTCTTGATTGTTTTGCAGCCTTGATTAAGCACTTGACCGCTGAAAAAGTTGCCGTCATAATTTGCCGCGGCAATAGACACTTTTGCAGCAATGTTGGAACCGGGAATGCAAGTTTGGGAAGTTCCTAAAGATGGCTGTTTCTCGCATAACTTGCCCAAGTCTACTGTTTTGCCGTCGGGGGTTTTCATGTAGCAAAACGGCTCATCAACTGGTAAAGTTTGAGCCATTGTATTTGTAGCGTCTGCAATCAAAGGGCGAGCCGATATCGGCAAGATTAGCAAACTTGATATAGCTACTGTTAAATGTAAAAAATTCATATTTTGTTTCGGGAATATCTGAAATTAATTGTACAAGATAATTTACATAAAGTTACGCTTGCATATCTATACGTAGGGTGCGTCGCGCTTCCGTTGCATTGTGCTATGATAAGACATCAAACTTTAAAAAGTAAAGTCATGGTCGCGACTCAAGATAACCCAAAACAAAAAACGGTAGAACTGACCGTAACTTGGGAGAAGTTGCCAGACGACTTCCAATTAGAAGAAAAACCAGTGGAGAATACAGGTCAACCGCTAATTGCTGGAGCACTGCGAGAAATCTTAGAACTGAGAGGATTTATCGGGCCACAAATGCTGATAGCCAGCAATTTTGGGATTTGTGCTACTGTCAACGGCGAGTTAGTAATCAAAGCACCAGATTGGGTTTATGTACCGTCGGTACTGCCCGCCGAATCGAGAAGAGACCGCAAAAGTTATACCCCAAACTTGGAAGGAGAAATCCCGACTATTGTCATGGAATTTTTGTCCGAAACAGACGGCGGCGAATATTCTGTCAAACGTACTTTTCCTCCGGGAAAATGGTTTTTTTACGAACAAATTCTGCAAGTACCAACTTACATCATTTTTGACCCAGAAACTGGCTTGCTGGAAGTATATCGCTTGGAAAATGGCAACTACGAATTAGAATTTCCCGACGCGGAAGGTCGCCACTGGATGCCAGATATTGGTTTGTATTTAGGAACGTGGCGGGGGGAGAAAGAACAGCGTTCAGGCTATTGGTTGCGCTGGTGGGATGAAGCAGGAAATCTGCTTTTATGGGGTGTAGAAGAGTTAGCAGCAGAACGCGAACGGGCCGATCGCGAACGGGAACGGGCCGATCGACTGGCTGAGTATTTGCGCGATCGGGGAATTAACCCGGACGAGATTATTTGATAAGTTGTACGCCATAAGCTGTTGGGCATCTAAATTGTATTTTTGGGCGGGCTAGAAGCCCACCCCACAAGAATTAGATGCACGCCTTACGAGATTATCTAATACTCGGCTTTCTATTCCTAAGATTCTGCGCTCCGGGAATTTTCCGGCTGGGACGGCGGCTGTTCAAACTGCTAGCAGTTCGAGCATTCAAAGCATCAGCAGAAGGTATCAAACCCAAGTCTTGCAAAATTTCAACAGCCGCCCTTTGTCCAGTTTCGCAACCGCCTTCCATGTAACCTTGATTTTCCAGCGAAGTGTGTTCCCCGGCAAAATATAAATTGCCAACTCGTTCGCCTTCAACCCCGTACATTTGCGTCCACTGTCCGACTAAATAGCAGGCATAAGAACCTTTAGAAAAGCGTTCTCCGGGCCAATAAGCCCGCACAGCTTTGCCCGATCGCAAATTTCTCACTCCTGGAAAAACTCTTTCAAATTGGTTCAAAAATCTTTGTGCTTGGTCTTCAGGAGTTCCGGCGCCGATCGACAAACCCTGCTTTCCTCCTGTAAAATTAGTAACTAAACCGTTAGGAGTAGGGGCGAAAGGCGTAGCTTCCCAGGTATTCTGGAATCCTAAATCGCTATAAACAGAAGCAGTCGATCGATAAGGTTCCCGCCAAATTCGGCTGCGGTAGCCGGTAACGAACTTAGAATTAGTACCGTAACCCAACTGCTCGATCGCCCTGCGCTTAGGTTGGGGCAAAGGTACGTTAATTTTAACGTCTCGCAGAGTGCTAAACGGCAAAGTTAACAAAACTCGCTCGTAAGTGCGCTCGAACGCGCTTAGTCCCGATCGCAAATTTACCCGATAGCGGCCATCCGGCAAAAGAGTAATCGCTTCCAAAACCGTCCCCGCTTCGATCGAACCAGACAATTGACCCGCCAAACGGTTGATAATTTGACTGTTGCCACCGTCAATTTGATACCGTTCATCGCTGTCGCCGTACAATTCAAAACTGCCCGCTTCAGAACCGATTAAAAACAGCAGATTTAACGCCGACTGTTCCTCGGAATCTCGACCGTAGAATACCGTATAAGCAACCCGCAACAATTGTCGCAGTACCGTGCTAGTATCAGCTTGGTCTAGATATTCAGCGATCGAAAGATTGTCCAATCTTTCTGCTGCTTCCGTAAAATCGAGATAGCTAATGTTATCTCCGATAGCGCCCAAATCTCCAGTAATTTTAGTCGCTAGCGGCGCAAAATCCGCGATTATTTGCTCGAGAGAAAAGCGGCGCCCTTGAAAGAAAAAAGTATCCTTCACCAATCCACTCTGCACTTGGGCTAAGTCGATCGCCTGCAAACCCAATTCCGTCGCCAGCGAGATTAAATTAGTGTGGCCGGTGTCAATAAATTCTCCCCCTAGATCCGCCGGAATCAGCGTTCCAGCCACCTTGGGAATAGTGCGAATCCGCCCCCCCACGCGGTTCGTTGCCTCGATTATATCGGCACGCACGCCCGCTTGGCGCAAGCGATAAGCCGCCGTCAAACCCGCAATTCCCGCACCCACAACCAAAATCGGCGATCGTCCGCCCTGTTGAGCAAAAGCTCCCCCTCCATCCCTGGTAAAAGTCGCAGCAGCGGCAGCCCCCGCAGCAGCTAAACCCCCATGCAGCAAGTGGCGCCGAGATATGGGAGAATTGGGAATGCCATCGCTCAACATCCCCAGCAGTTCATCAGCCGGAATGCCAGTTTCCCTTGATTTCTGGGCAATACTCGCAGCGCGGCGCAGCATTGCCATCAGTCCAGATTTAGCCATAATTAAGACACCCTCACAAAACAAAACTTTGATGTAAACTGGATTTTCGATCGTGCAATTTCCAGACTAAAGTCCAGAGAGATTTTTTTAATAATGCTAACCCTCAGAACACTGTTCGACAGCAAATTTTATCTCGAAAACAACCTAGATGTCGCCGTAGCAGTTGCCAGAGGCACGGTATCGAGTCCCTTCGATCACTACCGAAAAATTGGCAAATTTGAAAATCGCGACCCGAATGCCCTGTTCGACGCCAGCTATTATTTAGACACCAATACAGATGTAGCGGTATCAGCCAAACTCAACGGCTTTTCAGCAGCAGATCACTTTATTAGATTCGGTCAATTTGAACTACGCAACCCCAACCCTTTCTTCGATGTTGGTTTCTATCTAGCCAGCAACCCCGACATTCAGACAGCAGTCCAAACAAATCAATTTACCCCATTTGAACACTACTTCAAAGCCGGTCAATTAGAAAACCGCAAAGCCAGCGTTTTCTTCGATCCCAGTTTTTATCTAGAAAAATATCCGCTGGTAGCAGCAGCCGTCCAAAGCGGCGCAGTTAAAAGTGCGATCGACCACTACATTCAATTCGGCCTACAAGAAGGACTGTTGAGCACTCTCCCCGATCCCGCCGACAATTTAAACGCAGCAAAAAACCTCGGCATTCTGACAGAAATTCAAACTGCGAGCGATTTTGTGGGAACGGCAGAACCAGCAGACATTTACAGTTTCATTCTCAATACTCCCAGCCTTTTCAGTGTAACTGTGGACGGTTTGAGCGCAGATGTTGATGTAGAATTAATTCAGGATCTGAATGGCAACGGCGCAGTTGGATTAGATGATATTATTGCTTCCTCTAATAATTTAGGCACGTCGTCAGAAACAATTGTCAGTAATGGGGCTTTGCCTGCGGGGACTTATTTTGTCCGCGTTTCTCAATTTCAAGGCGATACAAATTATGACTTGAGATTGCTATCGGCTCCCTCAGCAATACCGCCCCAAACTTAAAATCAAATTAACTTATATAGCAAGCCTAAATCATATCATATCCGATCGATTGACCTTAATATCCCGGCCGGGCGGGTTTTTGAGACTGGAGATTGTTGGCAGATATTGGCAGGTTTACCTGCCCCTACCTGATTTCGGGCGAAGCGAAGCGGAGGGAATCGATCGGACATGATATCACTCAAAGAAACCCACACTTCTCCTCTTTTCTCTTCTCTTCTCTTCCTTCGCGGTCTTTGCGCCTTCGCGGTTCGTAAAAAAACATCTGGTTCACAAATGATTTAGACTTGCTATAAAACAGGTTGCAAAAAGGGCGATCGACAATTTGCCCGGGTTTCACTTATTAGTTGCTGGCCCGCTGGGAGAGGGCAAAGATTGAACAGGTGTCGGAGGCCAATTAGAGCGACTTCTAGTTAGAGTAGTAGACACCAAAGCATAGCCCAAAATAGCAGGAAGCACGATCGCGCTCACAAACACGATCGCCGCGGCCCAAGTCATCGCATTCGAGATCGGGCCGTAATGAGTGCGGTAAGGGTCAAACAAGGGTAAATTAGACCTCGGAGCGTCCCGCAGCGCGATCGGACGTTTGAACCGCACCCGCCTGTCGTCGAGCTTTTCAAGCAAAATCCAGCCAACTTCCGCCTCTTCCTCGCACAGCTTGTGAAAAATCGCAGGATTGCGAAACAAATCATTGCTAGCCCGCACAATCTTGTACTCCCAAACCGTCAAATCATCAGCATTAGGAGCAGATTTGGGATTGCCATTCGAGCGCGGATTTTCAGGCGCATTAAAATTATCTTCTTGAGATTCGTACCGAGTCAAAACTTCCTCCTCCTCGTCGTACTTTTGCCCCGCAGCCAATTGCTCGCGGCTCACTAATACACCCGCGATCGCAGCCTCCAAGCCGAGACTGCCAACCATCAAACTCCAAATCAGAATTTCAACCATAACAGGAGTTAAAAGTTAAAAATCAAAAACTAAAAAGACTCGCTTTTAACTTTCAATCTTTAATTTTCAAATAGCCTTCCACCAGACAATCTGCACCCACCGCGCGCCAAGAAACCCGCTCTAAAGTCAAAGCATCAGTCATTGCGGAAAACCCCAAATCTCCTACAGGAGTTGGAGCGCCTTGGCCGCCGACAATTTTAGGAGCAATAAAAGCCATAATTTTTTGAACTGCACCCTCAGCAATTGCCTGAGCCGCCAAAGTGCCACCGCACTCCCAGAGTACAGAAAGAAAAGATCGATCGTACAAATAAGCCATAACATTAGTCGGTGTCAGAGGCGAGAGTTCCACAACTTCCACCCCTTTGGCGATCAAAAATTGCTGAAATTCCGGGTTAACCCCTGGTTCAGTCAGCACCAAAGTAGCCGCCACAGACGTTTCCCACAACCAAGCCGACTTCGGCAAATCCAGAGTGCGGCTCATCACCACCCGCAGGGGATTATTCCTATCAGGCTGGTGACTCGTCAGTAGGGGATTGTCCAGACGCACCGTATTTCCCCCAACAATCACAGCATCGCAGCCGACGCGCACCCGGTGAACCTCGCTGCGAGCCTCCTCGCCTGTCACCCAAGCGCTGTGGCCGCTACTGGTAGCAATTTTACCGTCCAAAGTCATTGCATATTTCAAAATTCCCAAAGGCCGGCGGTACAAAATCCGGTGTACGAAAGCCTCGTTGAGTTTTTGGCAAGCTTCCCCTTCCACTCCCGCCACCACTTCAATGCCAGCCTCTCGCAACCGGGCAAGTCCAGTTCCAGCTACCAAAGGATTCGGATCGACCATGCCAGCCACTACTTTTGCCACCTTGGCCTTAACTAAAGCTTCGGAACAGGGGGGAGTCCGACCGTAGTGGTTGCAGGGTTCCAGGTTGACGTAAACGGTCGCTCCTTCGGCGAGTTCCCCCGCTTCCCGGAGCGCAAAAACTTCGGCGTGAGGTTGACCGGCACCGGGATGAAACCCTTCGCCGACAATCTTGCCATCTCGGACAATTACAGAACCGACGAGGGGGTTGGGTGCGGTTTTGCCCAGAGCACGGCGAGCCAATTCTATGCAGCGGCGCATCATAGCTCGATCGAACTCTTGAACTTCGCTGTTTTCCAGTTGTTTTGTACCTTGCTGCTGTCGGTTAGCTAAGCTGGCGATCGCTTGAGCGTCCGCCGGAAAAGTTTCCATGAGATTTTGGTATGATATCTATCCCTGAGTGTACTGACTTTGATGCTACTTTTGGCTGCGGGCCGACGATCGATTGCTGCTGGGGCAAACTGTACGTTAGCACTGAGATATTGCACGATAATCAATTAGCCTTTATGAACAGGCTTTCCGGCCTGTTTCACAAAAGATAAATTTTCTCGCTTCACAGGCCGGAAAGCCTGTTGCTAACAATGGTGCAAGATGTGAGTTACCAGGAGCGAAGGGTTTAGGGCGATCGACCCCGCAGGCCCGAACAAATAGCTTTAACATTAAGAAACAATAGCAGGTGCTTGAGAAAAGAATGAGTCAGGACATGAAGCGGGAATTTGCCAGCCGCGACGAATTAATTGCCTACGTGCGCCAACAGTTCCCCGAAGCCGCCGCCCGAGACAGCAGCGTACCCCCGATCCCGGGCGGGCGCAAAGCAGCCGAGACAGCCCTGCAACAAATTGACCCCGGCAAGTACGCCTCAACCCGCAATTTCCTCAACGGTGCGGTAACGCGCTTGTCGCCCTATTTGCGCTACGGCGTTTTGAGTCTTGCCGAAGTCCGGGATGCCGTACTGGAGAAGGTGCGGCATCCAGAAGAGGCAGTAAAACTCGTCAACGAGTTGGGTTGGCGGGATTATTGGCAGCGACTGTATGCCGAATTGGGAAACGGGATTTGGCAAGACCGGGAAGCTTACAAAACTGGTTACACTGCTAAAGATTACAGCGAAACTCTGCCGCAGGATGTCGTCGAGGGCACAACTGGTTTGGTTTGCATCGACAGTTTCAGCCGCGAGTTGCGAGAAACTGGTTATTTGCACAACCACCAGCGGATGTGGACTGCCGCTTATCTGGTACACTGGCGGCGCGTGCGCTGGCAAGCCGGAGCTCGCTGGTTTTTGCAACATTTGCTAGATGGAGATCCGGCGAGCAATAATCTTTCTTGGCAGTGGGTAGCGAGCACTTTTAGTCACAAACCTTATTTTTTTAATCGCGAAAATTTGGAGCGTTACACTAAGGGGGTTTATTGTGGCGATTGTCCTCTGTACGGGCAATGCGATTTTGAGGGAACTTACGAATATTTGGAAGGGCAGTTGTTTCCTCATGGAGAAAAGGTCGATCGCAGTGGCGGTTCTAAAAGTTGGGAACGCCCTAAAAAAGGTCGCAGAAATTAAAAAGTCAGTAGTCAGTTGTCAGTAGGCAGTTGTCAGTAGGCAGTTGTCAGTGGTCAGTGGTCAGTAGGCAGTTGTCAGTAGGCAGTTGTCATAAGTTAACAATTAACAGTCAACAGTCAACAATTAACAGTCAACAGTTAACAGTCAACAGTTAAAAATTAACAATTAACAGTCAACAATTACCAATTTATGAACAATCCGATTATTTGGCTGCACGGCGACTGTTTGAGTCCTGAAGGCCCCGCTTTTCAAGCGCACCCAGAGGCACCGGCAATCTGGGTTTGGGACGATGCGCTGATTGATGAATGGCAGTTGAGTCTCAAACGAATGGTGTTTATTTACGAATGTTTGTTGGAGTTGCCTGTAGTTATTCGGCGGGGCGATGTGGCTGCGGAAGTTATCGCTTTTGCGATCGAATCCGGCGCGAATCAAGTAGTAACTGCGGAAAGTCCCAGTCCTCGGTTTCAGGATATTTGCCGGAAAATTAAGCGATCGCACCCAGTAGAAGTTTTGCCGCCGGAACCCTTTGTCCGCTACGATGGTTACATCGATTTGAAGCGTTTTTCCCGCTATTGGCGCGTCGCTGAAAAATATGTTTTTTAATGGCTAATTGGAAATCCGTAATTGGTAATGGGGAATTAGTCATTGGTAATTGGTAATTGAGCAATTCTCCCATTCTCCCCCTCTCCCATTCTCCCCCTCTCCCATTCTCCCCCTCTTCCTTCAATTCCCCTTCAAACGCTGCAACAGCCATTGAAATCTCGATTCAGCCAAATCGGGATTATCGGGATTTTCGACATTTTGCCCGATGGCGCCCTCGTCCTCGGGATCTTGATACATTAAATAATCACTATCATCCCCGAAGCGTTTGACTGTACCCCGGAGTCTCGACGACAGAAATTTGGTAATCGCCCGATAAAACCGCAGGGAAAAAAGCACATCTTGCTCGAGTTTTTCAGTTAGCAGCCGCCTCGGAATTGACAGGATGAGGCACTCTTCAATTGCCGTGACGCTAGCAGAAGGAAGCCTCCCGTCTACAAAAGACATTTCGCCCAACACTTCCCCGGAAATAATTTTTCCAATTTCTTTGTCGCCCAAAGATGATACAGCAACGCTCAAAGTTCCATCCAGAACTATGTAGAGGGCGTCTAAGGGCTGACCTTCGGTGATGAGGGTTGTGCCGGGGGGGATTTGGGTGCGGGTGCCGTTGGCGAGCATCCAATCGATGTCGCGATCGCTCAATTCGCCTAATATGACTAGAACTTTGCTCATAAAGTCAGGTTGAGATGAGATAATTTGTATTTTTTTACTTGTTTAGTTGAGTGCTGTTGTGAGATGGTCATACCCTGAGCGAAAGCGAAGGCTAAACTTTACAAATAGAACACTGAATTTTACACAATTCTAATAATATTTAGTAAATTTGACACGATCGAGCTACAAATGTTTGTCCGATTAGTGCTATTCTACATTACTTGTCAGGGACTGTGCAGCAGCCGATCGCGTTGTTTTAACTGCACTTGCTTTGGACGGCGGGGCTGCCAAAACTGTTTTGAAAGCCTGTTGTCTCTTGATTTCGAGCTGGTGCGCCCTCAAAAACCGGATTTTTTCGGCATGGCTGCGAGTGCAGCGCCCTCAAGTACAGTATTGTAGAATGCAAGCGAAACGCGCGATCGACCCTCAATTAAACAGGAGCGAGGGTGAAATCATCCCTAGGATTGATTTTTAGCCGATCGATAGGTAAATTTAAATCAGCCTCTAAATCGGCCGTCAGTTCTTAAATCTAATCAGCTTGAGAGTTGACTCTTCAACGGTTGAGTGCCAATCTAGGAACAACACAACTCGTATTTGTGTCTTTTTTGAGCAAAGCTCTCGACGGTCGCCCTCAAACACTTACACTTTTAACACACGGTTCATTGAGGAGTTTCTATGAATAGTCTCTTTTCCAAGTCTACTTTCGCGTTAATAAATCTTGCTGCTTTAGCTGTTTGTTGCAGTACCCTGTCAGCGAAAGCTGAAACTGGCAACTTGCCCGAAATCGGTACAACTGCAACAATCGCAACTCAAAATATTGACCAAACTTCTGAGCCTGCGGCCACTTCAGCAGTAAAACCAGACGCAGAAACAACGGCTAGTAATAAAAAAATTGATTCTATCAGTTGGAGCGAACTAACAGAAGCGGCAGAGCCAGCAGCCTCTGAACCGGCCGCCAACTTGCAAGTATCTATTGCTGCACCCGAAAAATCGGAAGCAGCAAAATCTGAAATTGCTGAGACAGAAACAGCGCAAAATACCTCCATTGCTGCTGAAACCCAAAAGTCGGAAGAAACCGCTAAAATTGCTGATAATAGCGTCAAAGTGGAATCAACAGTCGAGACTGCCAAAAAGAACGATCGACCTACCTCAATTGTTGCCGAGAGCAACAATCTGGAAGTAACAGCAACGAAGGAAGAAAAAGAAGTCAAAACAGCACAAGAATTGTTGAGCAATCCTGTCAGCACTTCCGCCTCAGCTTTGACAAACCAACCGAAAGTTGCTGAAAAACCCGCAACTCCCTCAGAAGCAACTGAAAAAGTGGCTCAAGGATCTCCAATCCGACCGGGCCGAGCTACCCGTTCGGGGCCCAGCTACGTCGGGATTGGCGGCAATCTAGGTTTTGGCGGAGATTCAGCCTTGGGCGACGGTTCATTTGCCATTATTAGCAAAATCGGTTTGACAAACAATTTCTCGGTGAGACCGACTGTTTTGTTCCGCGACAACTTAGCTTTTCTAGTTCCCGTTACCTACGATTTTGTATCTCAAGAGGCCGTCGAAGTCAGCGATGATTTTGTGATTACTGCCGCTCCTTATGCAGGTGCTGGCGTGCTAATTTCTACTGGCGATGACGGTACTTTTGGCTTCCTGATTTCGGGAGGTGTAGATGTGCCGCTGTCGAGAAATTTTACAGCAACAGCGGGACTGAATATTGGTTTTGTCGATGGAGCTGAAGTGGGATTGTTAGTCGGTGTCGGCTATACGTTCCCGAATATTGCCAGGTAGTGTGGCTGTTTGAGCAAACGCAGGACAAATAAATACGTGCGGGGTTGGCTGCAGGAATACAGTCAACCCTTTTTTTGATGAGGGAAAATCTGCCTGTGCGATGATGTAGGGTGCGCCATAAGCACAGACCGGTAATGTAGGTTGCCTCATCAGCACAGAGCGCCGATATTGATTTTTGTGAAAGATATAATGATGGTGCGATCGATCGGAGATGTTGCGTCATTTTCAACAAGCTTTTTGTGGACGGGCTTTTTCCCCATCCCACAATCAAATTCACTCTTCGCTCGCTTCACAGGCCGGAGAGCCTGTTCTTGAAAATGGTGCAAGATATAGCAATCCTCGCATCATTTGTGAAGTTCTTACTCCCGGACCTCGATCGGGGAGGGTTGGGGTGGGGTAAAAATTTTACGACTCCTGCAAGAATTGCTATATAAGATCGATCGTACTTTCTCACCAACCACCCGAAAAAACCGTGACCAAAACAGAAATCTTAGCAGCACTCAAAAATCTGACAGCAGAAGAACGCCTAGAAATCATCGAAACAGCTTCGCGGATGATGCGCGAAGAAATAGAAGAAAAAGCCCAGCGCAAAGCTGAGAGAAAGCGGAAACTCAAAGCCGCAGCAGAAGCAGCAGTCCCCTTGTATGAACCAGGAGGGCCGCTTCATGATTTGTGGTCGCCCGACAGCGAACCGTATTTCGATTCCGAGGAAGAATACCTGAACGCAGGGGTAAAAACTAATGCGTAAGGGCGAAATTTGGCTTGTCAGACTAGATCCAACGGTGGGAGATGAAATTGGCAAAACTAGACCTGTTGCGGTTGTCAGCGATGATGAAGTGGGAAATTTGCGGCTCAAAGTAATTGTTCCAATTACAGCATGGAACGATCTTTTTTCCCCGCTTGATTGGATGGTGCAGCTCGAACCGACATCAGAAAATGGCTTGGCGAAACTCTCCGCCGCCGATGCTTTTCAAGTCCGTTCCGTTTCTCAACAAAGATTTGTCCGACAACTCGGAACCCTGTCAGAGACAATTATGGAAGACATTTCCGATGCACTGACAATTGTTCTGGATCTGGATTGAATAACTAGGCAACAGCGTACAAATAGTGTTATTTATAAATAGATTGTATGGCGCGATGGCCTAAATGATTCCTATACAACTTACACTCAAAAATTTTCTCAGCTATCGCGAAGCTGCTTTAGACTTTCGCGGCCTGCACACCGCTTGCATTTGCGGGCCTAACGGTGCTGGCAAATCCTCCCTCTTAGAAGCCATATCCTGGGCAATTTGGGGCTGTTGCCGCAGCGATACGGAAGACGATATCATCCATATCGGCGAAACTGATGTGCGCGTTGATTTCACTTTTTCCACGGGCGGACAAATCTACCGGGTGATTCGCAACCGCCGGCGCGGACAATCGGGAAGTTTGGAATTTCAAGTAGCAACAAACCCCCCCTTCCCTCCCCTTGGTAAGGGGGGGCCAGAAGAAGTGAATTCTTCCCTTAATGAAGATCCAGAAAACTTAAATTCTTCTCCCCCCCTTGGTAAGGGGGGGTCGGGGGGGGTGAATTTTCGCACCCTCACAGACAAGGGGCTGAGAACAACTCAGCAAAAAATCCTCGAACACATCAAACTAGACTACGATACTTTCATCAACTCGGCGTATTTGCGGCAGGGGCGAGCTGATGAATTTATGCTCAAAAAGCCGATCGAACGCAAGCAAGTTTTAGCCAACCTGCTCAAGCTCGACTCCTACGATACTTTATCCGACCAAGCCAAGGATACCTCCAAACAATTTAAAGCTCAAGTCGATGTACTCAAACAGAGTTTGCTAACCGTACAAGAGCAACTGCAACAAAAAGAGACGATCGCTTCAGAACAAACTCAATTGCAGCAAGCAACCGATTTGCTTCAGCAGCAGCAGCAAGCCGACACAACCGAGTTACAGCAACTGCAACTCCAGCACCACAACCGCCAAACTTGGCAAAAACTCCTCGCCGGCCACCAGCAACAGCACTACAATATCTCTCAAGAATGCCGCCGCTTGCAGCAAGAACTCAGCTCAGCCAAACAGCAGCAAAATGAGCTGCAAGCCCTCCTAGCCCAAGAAAATGAAATAACAGCAGGCATCGCGTATTTCCACAGCTTGCAAGCGACAGAAGAGACTCTGGCTGGCAAATTCAAAGCTAACCAACAAGCCCAAAATCAGCGCCAGCAATTGCAAGAACAGCAGCGGCAAGAACTGAGCTATTTGCAAAGCAAAATTCAGCAGTTGCAAGCTCAATTAGAGGTTTTAGAACAAGATGAAAAAGATGTTCTGGAGATTCTCAAACAGCAGCCGGAGGTTGACAAAGGACTCGCACATTTGCAAGCAGTTCGATCGCGCCTCAACGAACTAGAGCAACTGCAACTGCAAGTTTCGCCGCTGTTACAACAGCAGCAGCAAAAGCAACAAAAGCTCGATCGCGCCCGCGCCGGTTTAACCGCCCGCTTAGACGAAATCAACCGACAGGTGCAAGTTCAGCAGCAGCAGCGACAGCCGCAATTACAGCAGGAAATCTCGGCCATCGCCAATCAAATTTTGCAGTTGGAAAACAAGCGAGTTTATCAGCAGCGAGTCCGCGAAAAAGGTCAAGAAAGGCACGACTTTCTAGGAAACCTGCAAGCCAAAAGCCGCGACTATCAAACCAGACTCGCCGAGATCGACCAAAAACTGCAACTCTTGCGGAAACATGAAGGAGAAACCAGCGCAGGCGAAGGTAAAGCCTCGAATTTTGCGGAAAACGAGCCATCGAATTCGCCTTTAATGGTGCGGGATGCAAATTTTGGCAATTGTCCTTTGTGCGATCGACCTTTAGACGAACACTACTGGAATTTGGTAGTCGCAAAACACCACTCCCAGCAGCAGGAAATCTGGAACCAACTGTGGGTTGTGCGCGAACAGTTAGCCGTCTCCGAGCGCGAAATTCAGGTTCTCAGACATGAATACCGGGAACTAGAAGAGGAATTAGCGCCCTACCAAGAATTGCGGGAACGCCGCAGTCATTTACAAGCACAATTAGATAGCCTGGGCCAAGATGAAAACCGACTGCAAAGTATGCGTCAAGACGCTGCAGAAATCGAGCGGTTGCTGCGCACCGGCGAGTATGCAGCTTCGGATTTGGCCGAACTCCAGCACATCGAACAGCAACTGCAACAGCTCAATTACAGCGATCGCAGCCACTCCCTCGCCCGCAGCGAGGAAAAGCGCTTGCGGTGGGCGGAAATTAAGCAAGCTCAAATCAAAGACGCTCAGCAGAAACTGAATAAAATTAATGCCCGCCGCCCGGACTTGCAAACTCAATTAGCCACGGTACAGCAACAGTTAGAACAGCAAAAAAATAGCTCGGAAATACAGCAGCAAATTCTGTCTTTAGATAGATACATTGCGGAAGTTGGCTATAATTTGGAACAGCACGAACACGTGCGGAGCGAAATGCGCCGATCGCAGTTTTGGATCGCCCGCGCCGAAAAATTGCGATCGGCAACTGTGCAGTACCCGCAAGTACAGCAGCGGGTTAATGAAATAGCAAATTCCATCGCCGTGCGCGATCGAGATTTGCAAGCTGTCAGCGCTCAAACTGCCGCGATGAACCAGCAATTGCAACAACATCCCGATCCCGCAGCCAGAATAAGTGCGATCGAACAGCAAATCAGCCGCCGCCGCCAGCAGCTAGACCAACATTTGGGAAGTCTCGGACGCCTCCAGCAGCAGCAGCAAAATCTAGAAACTCTGCAAGTTCAGCTAGTAGCTCAAAAAGAGCAAATGCAAGTTGCCAAACGCCAGCAGCGAGTTTATCAAGAGTTGGGTCAAGCATTTGGTAAAAACGGCATTCAAGCTTTAATGATTGAAAATGTTTTGCCTCAACTCGAAGCTGAAACCAATCAGATATTGTCGAGATTGAGCGCGAATCAATTGCACGTTCAATTTATTACTCAGCGGGCGGCAGCTTCTAAAAAAGCAACTAAATTGATTGACACTTTAGACATTTTAATTGCTGATGCTCGCGGTACTCGCGCCTACGAAACTTACTCGGGCGGTGAAGCTTTTCGGATTAATTTTGCGATTCGGCTGGCGCTGGCGAGACTGCTGTCTCAGCGGGCGGGCACGGCTTTGCAAATGTTGATTATTGATGAGGGATTCGGGACTCAGGATGCGGAAGGGTGCGATCGGCTGATTGCTGCAATTAATGCGATCGCCTCCGACTTCGCCTGCATCCTCACCGTTACCCATATGCCCCACCTGAAAGAAGCTTTTCAAGCTAGGATTGAAGTAAGCAAAACTGCTCGGGGTTCTTGCATCAGCTTGTCAATTTAAAAGGGTTGACGAGCAGGATGTAAGGAGGAGAATAAAAAAGTTGGAAATAGCCGTATTTTCACCTTTTGTTTTCTTTGGGCCTTCGGTATTTTCACTTATTTTATGGATAAGTGCCGAATGCCTTCTGTTATCATACTTTCAAACAAGAAGGCAACTTTATGCTCCTGCTCCCAACCATTATGGAATCAGCCATTGCCAATCTAAAATCTACAATCTAAAATGGTATTAGTCGTTTCCCCCGCCGGCTTTTGTGGGCTGCTGACTTTGTTAAAAAAACTTAATTGAAAATAAAATTATAGAATAAAAATGGCTCAAGCTATTTATAATTTTATATTATTGTTCTGTCCGCTTTTCGGGAGTTTGGATCTTGCCACCGATGACAACAGACTCTTTCAACCTGTCTCTCCTAGAACGGGCGATTGCAGCGTCGAGCAACAGCATCCTCATCGCCGATGCTCGCCAGCCTGACACACCTATTATCTACTGCAATCCTGCTTTTGAGAAACTGACCGGTTACAGCCGCGAAGAAGTTATTGGACGCAACTGCCGATTTTTGCAGGGCCCCGATACCGATCGGGCAGAATTAGACAAACTTCGCAGCAGTTTACGATCGGGAACGGAAATTCAGGTAGTTCTCAAAAACTATCGCAAAGACAAAACTCCTTTTTGGAACGAATTAATGGTTTCCCCGATCCTAGACAATGAGGGGAAATTAACTCATTTTATCGGAGTTCAGAACGATATTAGCAAAAGAGTAGCAGCCGAAACAGCCAGGGAAGAAAGCGAAGAAAGATTGCGCGCGATCGCCAGCACGACTCCCGTTCCCATGTTAATTACGCGCCTAGAAGATAGCCTGATATTGTATGCAAATCCTGCTATAGGTGAAAGTTTAGGGTTGAGTTTCGAACAACTTATTGGTGGGAAAAAATTTGATTTTTATGCCAATATCAACGATCGATGTCACTTGGTAGAATTAGTCAAACAAAACGGCTTGAGCGACAGCAAAGAAATCTGCCTCAAGAAAGCAAATGGCAGTTTTTTTTGGGTAAAAATCTCGATGCGAGCGATTCATTTTAACGGCGAAGCCGCAATTTTATCGGCATTTTACGATATTACCGATCGCGTAGAAGTAGAAACAGCACTACGGCAAAGCGAAGCGAGGTTTCAAAAACTAGCCGCCAACGTTCCGGGAATGATTTATCAATTTCAGTTAGCAGCAGACGGCACGATGTCATTCCCCTACCTCAGTTCCGGCTGCCGCGAACTCTACGAATTAGAACCAGAGGTACTCCAAAATTCAGCTATTCCCGCTATCGAAATGCTTCATCCAGACGATGCGCCAAGCTTCCACGAATCTATTGCTATCTCAGCTAAAACTTTAGAACCTTGGCGGTGGGAAGGCAGATTAGTTTTTCCCGGCGGCGATCGGATTAAGTGGATTAGCGGGGCTTCCAGACCTGAACTGGGCGAAAAAGATAACATTATTTGGGACGGCTTGTTGATTGACATTAGCGATCGCAAACTTGCAGAATCAGCACTGCGGCAAAGCGAAGCCAGATTCCAAAAAATGGCCGCCAACGTGCCGGGAATGATTTATCAATACTTGCTGCATCCAGATGGTTCCGATGAATTCATTTATGTCAGTTCCGGCTGTTGGGAACTCTACGAATTAGATCCAGAAAAAGTTCAACAAAACTCCGATTTAATGTGGTCAACGGTGCATCCAGAAGACCTAAAAAATCTGTTAGAATCAATCGCAATTTCCGGCGAAACTCTCAAACCTTTGATATATGAAGGGCGGCTCGTAACCGGATCGGGAAAACTGAAATGGATTCGCAGTATTGCCCGCCCCGAACTGCAACCGGGCGGCGATATACTGTGGGAGGGGGTGACAATCGACATCAGCGATCGCAAGCTAGCAGAAATCGCCCTGGGCGAGTCAAAAATCGCCCTGCAACAAGCCAATCAAGAACTTGAAAAGCGCGTCCTAGAACGCACGGAAGCCTTGGAAACATCCCAAAAAATGCTGTGGTCGGTAATCAACAACATCCCTCAGTTAATCGCCTGGAAAGATCGAGATTTAGTTTACTTGGGAGCCAACAAAAACTTTGCTAAACTCGCAGGTTTCAATCACCCCAGTGAAATCGCCGGTCTCACCGACTTCGATATGCCTTGGAAGCCCGAAGAAACAGAAGTTTTTCGAGCCTGCGACAGCCGTATCATGGCAACAAACACCCCAGAATATCGCATCATAGAATCCAAAATGCAAGCCGACGGCACCCAATGCTGTCAGGAGACAAATAAAATACCTTTACACGACAATTTCGGCAATGTTGTCGGCATTTTGTCTACGTTTGAAGACATCACCGACAGGCTTTCCCTAGCAGCTAAAGTCCGCGCCAGCGAGGAACTATTTCGCACAATTTTTGAAGATGCACCCATTGCTATCTACTTAGCTAATTTAGATGATAACAAGTTAGTGCGAGTCAATAAAACTTACTGCGAAATGCTGGGATATACCGCATCCGAATTGCTCGACAAAACATTTATAGACATTGGTCATCCCGAAGATAATCCCAAAAATCTCCAAGTAGCTGCTTCTCTCAATCGGGGAGAAATTACGAGCTATCAAATCGAAATCCGCCAGATTGCTGCTACAGGTAAAATTGTTTGGGTAAACGTGACAGCTACTTTGATTCGAGATGGCGAAGGAAAACCTATTTACAAATTAGGGATGATTGAAAATATTACCAACCGTAAAATTTCCGAAGCAGCACTCCAAGCTTCCCAATCTCAATTGAAAAAACAAGCAGCCCAATTGCAAGAAGCCTACGAACAGCTACAAAACGCTCAAATCCAATTAGTTCAATCCGAAAAAATGTCGAGTCTCGGTCAGATGGTGGCTGGGATTGCCCACGAAATCAACAATCCCGCAACTTTTATTAACGGCAATATTTCTCATACATACACCTATTTTCACGATTTAATTGAACTATTGAATCTCTACCAGGACAGTTACCCATCTCCAGTGCCTCAGATTGCTGAAAAAGTTAAGGAATTAGATCTAGATTTCCTCAAGGAAGATTTACCAAAAATGCTCAACTCCATGAAAATAGGAGTAGAAAGAATCAGTAAAATTGTGTTGTCTCTGCGTAATTTTTCGCGGTTGCACGAATCAGAAATGAAGTTTGCCGACCTTCATGAAGGAATTGACAGCACGCTGTTAATTTTGCAACACCGATTCCATCAGGAAAACCAACAAAACCCGATAGAAATTATTAAAGAATACGGAAAGATATCGAAAGTTTACTGTTGTGCGGGGCAGTTTAACCAGGTATTTTTCAACCTTATTAGCAATGCGCTCGACGCACTAGAAAACCAACCGCAACCTCGGACGATCGTGATTCGCACTGAAATGAAAAAAGCCGGCTTTTCAAGCCAAAGTAAAAGCCAGCTCGTTAATTGCGATCGCATCGTCATTTGCATCGCCGACAGCGGCCCGGGAATGACTGAAGACGTTCGCAAACGGCTGTTTGACCCCTTCTTCACCACCAAACCGGTAGGGTCTGGAACAGGCTTGGGATTGTCCATCAGCCATCAGATTGTGGTAGAAAAACATAGGGGAACCCTGCGGTGCATCTCAGCGCCCGGACAGGGAGCGGAATTCTGGATTGAAATCCCGTGCTCCGCTGACGGAAATTAATCTAAAAGTTTCAATATCTAACTTTTAATTCCCAATTGCCGTCGGTGCTTGAGTTATCAGGGTTTTGAATTAACCGCACTCAGAAGCCGAAATAAATCGCATTCAGCGGTGTGCTAATCTGCTGCCCTTATTCGCTAGGCAATTATGCTGAAAAAACTACCTTTATCCTGGTCTCGCTACATTCCAGCCGGGTTGACCCTCGCTTTGGGTGTCGGACTGTCGGCTTTGGCTTTTGCCTTGGTTTGGGACTGGGAAGACAAGCGCCGCGACTACGAAATGCACCGCCGCATCGACGATATTTCGATCGGCATCGAACGCCAGGTCAACTCCGACTTAGATGCTGTTCTCGCCCTCAGCGACTACATGAAAGCCTTCAGCGCCGTCGAGCGTTCCTCTTTTGCCCGGTTTGTTGCCCGTCCCCTATCTGTCCACCCCAGCCTGCAACTCTTGGCTTGGGCCCCCCGCGTCCCCAATTCCGAGCGGCGCAACTACGAAACCAAAGCTAGAACCGAAACAGAGCCAAGCTTCGAGATTACAGAGCGCGGCCCGCGAGGAGAACTCCGCAAAGCCCTCCAGCGTTCCGAATACTTCCCGGCTTTCTACGTCGAACCACCAGCCGGAAACGAGACAGTATTAGGCTTTGACCTCGCCTCCCACCCAGAAATCCGCGCCGCGCTCGATCGAGGGCGCGATACAGGAGAAATGATTGTCACCAACTACATCGGCTTAACTCAGGGCAATTCTCCGGAACAGGGTCTTTTGGCCATAGTTCCGATTTACGAAAACAGCAATAAACCGACTACCCTCGAATCCCGTCGCCAACTGCTACAAGGATTTGTTCTGGGCGTATTTCGAGGCAAAGATATTTTCGAAACCTCTTTAAAAGGACGCAATACCGACTACCTGAATATTTATCTCGTTAGCGAGGCTCCAGACAAGCAAGAAGCACCGTCGCTGTTACCGCAAAGGGCCAATCCGGTTCTCAAAAATCTCCCTGCTGAGCGCCAAATTCAGCAATTTGCGGTGCAGTTCCAATCCGAGAG
Organism: Microcoleus sp. F8-C3; assembly: GCA_036704825.1. GTDB lineage: Bacteria > Cyanobacteriota > Cyanobacteriia > Cyanobacteriales > Microcoleaceae > Microcoleus. Next base: position 92,347 of record JAUBSN010000017.1, read on the forward strand.
CCAACAAGTGCTTCCAGCATCAGCCGCTGTGGAACCATCCCTCATGCAAAACTGCCCGATTCTTGACAATCCAGGCCCGAACTATACAGCTTGCAGAAGACGGCTGAAAATTAGCGGTCGCCAGTGGTCTATGTATGTGTCGGCAACGCCGGAAATTCGCCGGATTCGCAAGCACTGGCGCTCTTGGGGAACTCTGACGATGGGGATGCTGTGGACTCTGATTCCGGTGACATATATGCTGACATCTTTGAGTCGCACCGCCCAAATCGAAAAGCTAGCCGGAGAAAGAATTCGCCAAGCAGAACAGTTGCAGGCTGCTTACCTGCAGTTGGAACTCGAACAAGCTAAATCCGAGCAATTGCTGCTGAACGTTTTGCCAGCAGCGATCGCCCTCCGTTTGAAGGACAACGAACACAATATCGCCGAAAGTTTTGCGGAAGTAACTGTGATGTTTGCCGATATTGTGGGGTTTACAGAGCTTTCGTCGAGAATTTCAGCGACGGCAGTGGTGGAAGTGCTCAACGATATTTTTTCGGCTTTTGACCACTTGGCCGATCGCCACGGTTTGGAGAAAATTAAGACTATTGGTGACGCTTACATGGTTGTCGGCGGTTTACCTACGCCCCGAAAGGATCACGCCGAGGCGGTTGCGAACATGGCGATCGATATGCTGCACGAAATTAGGCTCCTGAGTTTAGAACATTCGGAACCTTTCAGCATTCGGATCGGGATTAGCAGTGGCCCTGTCGTTGCCGGCGTGATCGGCTTAAAAAAGTTTATTTACGACCTCTGGGGCGACACAGTAAATATTGCTTCGCGCATGGAATCCCACGGGATTACCGGCTGCATTCAAGTCACCGCTGAAACTTACGAGATATTAAAAGATAAATATACTTTTCAGAAGCGCGGCGCCATTCAAGTTAAGGGCAAGGGATACATGGTTACTTATTTGCTGACTGGCAAAAAGATTATTGAGCCAGCCCAAAAACAAATACAAGCCTCCGAATCCCCGATCGACTAAGACTTGCGATCGCCAAGCTAAAATAGTATAAACTCAAGGTATTCTATCACCCCTGCACCAAAAAAAGGAAAAACCATGACGACGCTGCTAATTCAAACCGAAAGCGTCCCACTGACCGTCAATTTCCCTGCGATTCAATCGATGACTGTTGAACAGTTTTATGAATTCTGTCTAGTTAATCGCGATTTGAGAATTGAGCGTACTGCCAGTGGGGAAGTTATCATTATGCCACCAGCTTTTTCAGATACAGGGAATCGAAACGGTAAGATTGCCCTACAATTAGGGAACTGGGCAGAAGAAGATGGCACAGGTGAAACGTTTGACTCCAGTGCAGGCTTTACCTTGCCAAATGGAGCAACCAGATCCCCCGATGCCTCATGGATTAAACTAGAGCGCTGGAACGCCTTAACTGAAGAACAAAAAGCCTCATTCGCACCGATTTGTCCGGACTTTGTGATTGAATTGCGGTCTGCTAGTGACACTCTCAAGGGATTGCAAAACAAGATGCAAGAATATATTGAGAACGGTGTATCGCTCGGCTTTTTGCTCGATCGCAAAAACAGAAAAGTCTACATCTACCGTCCCGATCGCGAACCTGAAATCTTAGATAATCCTGAAACAGTCAGCGCAGATCCAGAGTTACCGGGATTTGTCTTGCGGATGGCAAAAATCTGGTGATTTAGATCGTTATACCATACTCAAAGACATCAATTCATCTGTCATTTCAAAATTCGCCGTCACACTTTGCACGTCGTCTAAATCTTCCAGTGCATCCATTAATTTAAGGAGCGATCGAGCTTTTTCAGGACTGTCTATTTCCACTGTATTGCTGGGAATCCACCGAGTTTCCGACTGCAAAACAGCAAATTTTTTTTGTTTCAAAACATCAGCCAGTTGTTCCAAATTAGCCACGCTTGTAAATACCTCTGCACCTTCAGTATCCTCATCAATTAATATCAAATCATAAGATTCCGCAGCCGCCTCTAGCGACGCTTCAAACAATTGTTCCTCATCAATCGGGCCGCGTACCGTACAAACTCCTTTGTGGTCAAACATCCAGCCCACACAACCTGTTTCGCCCAGGTTGCCGCCATTTTTACTAAAAGCTTCCCGCAAGTCAGCCGCCGTCCGGTTGCGGTTGTCTGTCAGCGCTTCAATCAGAATAGCAACCCCGCCAACGCCGTAACCTTCGTATCGAATAGCTTCTAATTCCGAACTTCCCCCCGCCAAGCCGGCACCTTTGGCGATCGCCCTTTCTATGTTTTCATTAGGAATACTCGCCGCCTTGGCTTTTTCTATAGCCGTCCGCAGTTGAAAATTGCCAGCGGGATCGGGAACTCCGCTGCGGGCGGCTACAATAATTTCGCGAGATATTTTAGCAAAAACCTTGCCTTTAACGGCATCAACTCTAGCTTTTTGGCGTTTAATATTCGCCCACTTACTGTGTCCAGCCATACCGATTTGAGATTTTCGATTTAAAATGTGCGATCGACATTAAACAATAACACCCAGATTTTGACAAATCAGATTAACGTAGGGTGCACCTCGGCGCACGTTACACACATAGCATAGAATGAGATTTTTCGCACCAATCTCAACTTTAATTAAACCGGATAACGGCTTCAGAGTCAGTCAGGTGAGAAGTATCGCCATTAAGTGCGATCGACCATTCTCCCTCACCCCGCACCACTTTCACCAAACAGCACAAAGCAGCGTTAATTTCCGTTTCTGCACCGCCCGCCAGCCCGATCGCAGTTCCTAAAACCGACGCACCGTGACCTACTAATAACATATCTTCGGGAAACTGTGCCGCGAGGCGTTTAGCCGTTTCCCCCGCCCTTTTGAGACAAGCTTCCCCAGTTTCGGGGTAATTAGCAATACCGCCTTTGTAGGAAGCATCAATCCTGGGAAAACGCCTGCACAAAGCTTCGACGGACTCAGTTTCCGGCATTTCTGTCATCCATTCCGGATTCAGCCATTCGCACAGTCCCCACTCTAGTTTAATTGACAAATCGAGAGCTTCTGCAGCGTGATTTGCTGTTTGGACAGTTCGCAGAAAAGGGGAAGCAAAAATATGAGAAATTCCTTCTCCTTTGAGGCGATTGGCGAGTTGTTTGGCTTGTACGTGACCGTCTTCGGAAAGGTGGGGGTCATAGCGGCGTTCTGCTGTGAGAAACCAGTCGGGGTTAACGAAGTCGATGCGGTTTCCGTGTCGTGCGATCCAGACTGTTTGCGGCATGAGTTGGTTTGAGTTTTGCTTCTTGATGTAATATTATATCAAAGATGCTGATTTGGGATCTTTATGAAATTCGAGTGGGATGAAAACAAGGCTGCGGTAAATTTATCCAAGCATGGGATCTCATTTGAGGAAGTCAGAACGGTTTGTGACAATCCCCTCTACGTCGATTTCTACGATCCGGATCGCTCTGATGAAGAAGAGCGCTATATTATTGTTGGAGAGTCCTAGCAAGGTAATTTATTGATATTCTCGTCTACAGAAAGATCGAAATTAATTCGTTTGATTAGCGCCAGAAAAGTAACACGAGTGGAGCGAGAAGTTTATGAAGAAGGATGAAACAGGGATGGACGATGAGCTGCGGTCGGAATATGATTTGAGGAAGTTGCGTGTAAGAAGCGTAGGCTCTGGACGAAAGACCTTTGGTGGTGTAAATATTCGTTTAGAACCGGATGTTGCAGAGATGTTTCCCGATTCTGAAGCAGTAAATGAAGCTCTGCGGTTTTTGATTAGAATTACTGGAGAAATTGGCACAGCAAACGAGTTTCAACCCGTCAGCTAAGAAGAAACGATCGCCAAGAGTCTCGCAGCCTTGCAAGATTACCAGACAAGACTGGCATTGGACACGATCGGGTTAAGCAATGGGCAGATAGTCTAGGGAGCGATCGTTTTGGCTACCTATGCCAAAATAAAGTTAGAAAATAAAGTTAACCATTGATCATAACTTTTATGACTCTTACACTCACCTTACCCCCCCAAATCGAAGCACTGCTGCGCCAACGGGCGGAAAGTACAGGACAAGATATAACCAGCGTTACCCTAGCTGTTATCGCGTTCGGACTTAGCTTTGATGAAAGCGATTTCTTCGAGGCATTAGAAGGGATTCAACGCGGACTTGATGACTTCGATCGGGGTCAGTTTTCTACTCTGGAAGAGTTTGTCGATAGACAAAACCAGAAATACGGACTTTCTTTGGAAGCATAATGTATCGCATTGACTTTTCCAGTACAGCTCAATCTGAAGCTGATGCAGCGTTTCTGAACTTTTCCCAATTCACGACTCCCGAACGCGCTCAAGCATGGTATCAGGGCCTGATTAAAGCGATTTCCTCACTCCAAGAAATGCCGCGTCGTTGTGTTTTAGCCCGTGAAAACGCATTGTTCAGCCAAGAGATTCGCCAGCTTCTGTATGGAAGTGGTAAAACCACGTATCGCATACTCTTCACTATTTTTGACGATCGGCCTATAACAACTGTGAGGATTATCCACATTCGCCATGCACTCCAGCGTGCGATTGGCGAACCCCAAGATGAGGCATGACCTTATGCTTAGCTTATCTAATTTTTTTGAAATCAGCGATCGCAAATTGCCATGCCCTCCGCAGCCGCGAATTAGATTCGCCCCCTAACTCGCAGCATCTTATTCCCGCCTTTTTGAAACTCATAAGGAGCTTCTTGAATTTCTACACTAAAACTTCTCTTTTTCAATTCTGTGAGAATCGGATTTAAGTGATCGGATTCCTCCCCGCTAAAACTCTGCAACAGCGGAAATACCCGGACTTCCTTCGCCACGCGACACATTTCTGTAATTGCTGACCGATGAAATTCTTCCGAAAGCAGGTGAGAATAAGCAAATAAGAAATGGCTGCACAAAGCTAGATCGAATTGACCGTTCTCGAAAGGCAAAACTGGCAGCTCAGCATTTATGTAGCGGCCTTGCTGCAAGCCGGATGGAAAATCTTCTAAAAATTCCTGCATCGCTTTCATCCGCACTTCGCCTAGCTGGTACGGCGATTCAAAATTATTCCACAGGTAGCCGTCTACATTTGCCTTAACACCGTCAATCACAGTTTGATATGTTTCTTGGATGCGATCGCCAATTTCCACCGCGCTAAACTGATAAACTGGATCGCAAGAAATTACCTTTTTACCTTGGCGAGTCATTTCGGCATTGAAACTCGCCGGGCCGCCCGCACAATCCAGAATTGCTAGCTTGAGGTCACTTGATGTCAAGCTAAACATTCCTATGTATTCATCCAAGCAGCGTCCCCAGGGAATTACTCGATCCAGTTTTAGCGACACTTGTATTTGTCCTGCAGAGAGAATTATTTAACATTTTACCTCAAATCACGGTGTTTTTTCCTATCTCCTTTCTGTGGCGGGTTGATTTGTATTCCGAGTTATGTATGAAGAATTTTGCTCAAACGAGATCGTAATCCTGACAACAGTTGGCGGGCTTTAGAGTTTCTTTACAAACAAGGGGCAAAATAGTTAAGTGCGATCGCACAATTTTTATGCTGGCACCTGTGGATTTTACAGCGCAGCGAGGCTACACTGGACAGCAGGGAAAATCAACTAAAATCTACTAGCTAAATTGCTCTTGTTCATTGGCAGGCTGCAACCAGGGAAGAAAGATGAAACATACCATTCAAACCGCTACAAGTCTGAGTTTGTCAGCACTTCTGGTGCTATTGAGTTCGCTGCCCACTAGAGCTCAGTTGCCTGCCATCAGAAATCCTGCGCCCGCTAGGAACCCAAACCAACCGATAGTACCGCCGCCGCCACCGAGGGGCGCAGAATTGCCGCCGATCGGCAATTCTGCGCCGCTGACACCAGAAGCAGCTTATACTTTAGGCCCGGGCGACCGCATTGCTTTAGATATCTTCGGCGTTCCTGAATTCAGCAAAGAATATCAAGTGTTAGTTGACGGGACGCTCAATTTGCCAATCATTCGCAGCGTCTCAATTCAAGGGTTGACGCTGCAACAAGCCGCTAATGTGATTACCCAGCGATACGAACCCTTCATCAATGTCCCCGTTGTTACCGTGACTGTGATCGTCGCTCGCCCCCTAAATATAGGTCTTGCGGGCGAAGTTACTCGCCCGGGTTCCTACAAAATTAATCCCACTAGAGAAGGAGGAGGAGTAAAATTCCCGACTTTGATGGAAATGCTGCAACTTGCACAAGGGGTGACATCAGGAGGAGATATGCGAAATGTCCAAATTCGCCGTCCCCGCAGAGGCGGGCCGGAGCAAGTTACTACTGTTGATTTGCAGGATTTTTTAGACACGGGAAATTTGCGTCAAGATGTCACCATTCGAGATGGAGATACAATTTTTGTACCGACAGCAAGGGCCCTGAATACTCAAGAAGTTCGTCAAAGAGCCAGTGCTAATTTTTCTGCTGATATTACTAAACCAATTGGCGTGGTAATTGTCGGGGAAGTAAACCGACCGGGGCCTTATACTGTATTTGCTTCGGATGTGCGATCGAGCAACCAACAAACAGAGTTGAGTTTTGTATCTATCGACCAACAGCAAGGAGCAGTGGTGGGCTTACCAACAATAACTAGAGCACTGAAAATTGCTGGTGGTATCACTACAGAAGCTGACATTCGCCGCGTGCAAATCCGCCGCCGAGTCAGAGGTGGCAACGAACAAACTATCATGGTCAATCTGTGGGACCTGCTGCAAAAAGGCGACTCAACTCAAGATATTTTGCTGCAAGAAGGAGATAGCGTAATTATCCCGACAGCAGCTACTGTAGACTTGGCTGAAGTTTCTCAAGTCGCAAACAGCAGTTTTTCTCCGAACGCGATTAGCATCAATATTGTAGGAGAAGTAATTAGGCCTGGGGCTTTGCTGGTGCGGCCTAGTACATCCCTGCACCAAGCTTTACTGACCGCAGGCAGTTTCAATCAATTGCGGGCTAAAAAAGACAAGGTAGAACTATTGCGATTGAACCCCAACGGTACTGTTTCTCGCCGCACGATTGAGGTGGATTTTGCTCAAGGGTTGAATCCTAATAATAACCCCACTCTCCGCAACGACGATGTGATTCTGGTAGCGCGATCGGGCTATGCTAGGGTAGCAGACAATATCAACAGTTTCGTGCAGCCGATCGCCGGAGTGGCAACTGGGATCAGCGCTGTTAGTGGCGTTTTTACTGGGATTCAAACAACTATCAACGCTTTTGAAAACTTATTTTTGGGAGGGGATTTCGAGCGGCGAAATCAGCTCAGACAGCTTCGCGAACAACGTCAAGACAGACAAGAGCAACGTGAAGACAGACAGCTAGAAAGAGAGATACAACGTGAAGAAAGACAGCGGCAAGCTGAAGACAGACTGCTGCAACTTGAAGACAGACGCTTGCAACTCGAAGACAGACAGCGGCAAATAGATCTGGAGAATCGGCAAATTCAGATCCAGGAGCAGCAACTTCAGCTCCAGAATCAGCAGCCGCAGCAAATGCAGCCAACTACTCCTTGATAAAACTCGGGCGTTAAAAGTTAGCCACCCTCTTTATGACTCGGCGGTTGAAACCGCTGCATAGAGTCAAACGAAGTCCACGCGGACTAAGAAATAAAGGGGGTATTAAACCCGGGTTTGCTATTACATCGCACATCCAAAATATACGGCAAACATCCTAAAAGTTATTGAGCTGTAAGCAACTAAACTATATGTCAATTGAAGTAGTTCCAATCACTTCAGAGCAATTAAATCAGATACTTCAAAAGGAAGAAAGTCATTTTCTCGACTTCAAGGCGATAGAGGTAAAACCAGCAAAATTATGTAAATTCATTTCGGGATTTGCCAATGCGGATGGTGGAGAGCTTTTCATCGGAATTGATGAGAAGATTTTAGCCAATACAAAAACAAGATATTGGAGAGGTTTTGCAGATCAAGAATCCGCAAATGGGCATTTACAAATTTTTGAGCAACTTTTCCCACTGGGTGATGGTTATTCATATACATTTCTTCGCTCTGAATGCCATCCGGGCCTAGTTTTGCAAGTGACTATTCTTAAATCACGAGGAGTAGTGGAAGCTTCGGACGGTATTCCATATTTAAGACGTTCCGCACAAACTTTCCCTATTACAACTCAAGCAGCTTTAGAAAGATTAAAACTCGACAAAGGTATAGAATCATTTGAAAGAAAAACTATTGATGTAGAGCTGGAAGTAATCACAGATTCCCAAGTCATGAGCGAGTTTATTAACGCTGTAGTTCCAACTACAGAAGCTGAGTTATGGCTGAAAAAGCAACAATTAATTCACAGAGACAAACCAAGAATTGCCGGAATTTTATTATTTGCAGATGAACCTCAAGCTGTTTTTCCCAAGCATTGTGGCGTTAAAATTTATAGATATAAAACAAAAGAGTCAGAAGGAACAAGAGACACTCTTGATTTTTCCCCAATAACCATCGAAGGTTGTTTGTATAAGCAAATTCAGGAAACTGTAACTAAAACAATAGAAATTATTGAAAGCATACCTAAAATGGGGAATCAAGGATTAGAAAATATCCAATATCCCGAAGAAACTATTCATGAAATTGTCACAAATGCTTTACTGCATAGAGATTACAGTATAGCTTCTGATACTCATATCCGTATTTTCGACAATAGAATTGAGATTGAAAATCCAGGAAAATTGCCAGGTCACGTTACAGTAAAAAATATTCTGAAAGAACAATATGCCAGGAATGGAGCTATTGTTCGTATAATCAACAAATTTCCCGATCCACCTAATAAAGATGTAGGAGAAGGTCTATTAGATAAAGGAATGAAAAAACTCCCGGACTTAAAGCAACTATCGAACGAGGCAAAAGAAGCCTTGATAGTAGAGCTATGGGAGGAAAACCAAAAACTCACCGCAGAGTTAGCAGGCACAGACCAAGCAAAACTAGGCCCATCTCCCAAAAAACTCTTCAAAATTCCAGCACTCCACCGTCCTCATGATTCAAGCCCAACATTAAGCCCTCGAAAATAGAGGGGAGCCAAAGACAAAAAAGCCTAGAGCGCCAGTCCAGTAAAAGAGGTTGACAAAAAACCTCAAATAGGGTGTACCCAAACGGCTCACAATGCGCCAC